>CAYUNP010000102.1:12922-18549 GCA_964446085.1 uncultured Pirellulaceae bacterium | reverse complement strand
CAAAATCTTGGTGCCAACGGCAAGCCAACACTTGCGAAAGCCTGGGACATTCTGAAAGAGCAGTGGGACAGCGGGGATCGGGATCGCGAGCTTGGATTGCACCTGATGTTTATTTCCTGGTACGGAATCATCGAGCCGACGCACATCACTGGCTTTCCAACGACCATCGAGTCTGACGAAAAACTGAACAGAGTGCTTGATACTGTTCACGAGTTTTTCGAACCGGTGATTAAAGACGACGCGGAGATGTTGTACGCCGTTGGTTTGCCCGCAAAAATGTTTTGGTACATGTTCGCCAACCCCGAGAAATGGGAAAAGATTGCGATCGACTATCGGAAACGCTATCGGGAACTTGAGCCAAACGGCATCGGCCCTGCAACCTTCAAAGGACGAGGAGTGTACGGCGAATACTATGCGATGCAGGCTACTGGCGAAGGCGGGTTTTAGCCTGTTTTTCGTCTTCACGTTCCCCATTGGCCGCTTTTAATCCAATATCGCTTTCGACCGAGCGAACTGCGATAATTGATATCGAGTTCACTTTCTATTGGAACAAGTCAGGAGCAACGTGGAAAAATTCAAATTTCCTTTGATTGACCAGGACGGAATTACCGTCAGTGATGAAGGACTTTGGGGCACGCTGGGCTTTTCAGAAAAATACCAGGGCGAACTGAGCGATACCGATGAACTTGTCATCGCTCTTCAAAACGCGGCCAGCAACAAGGAGTTAACGTCACAAGAGCAGTCTCTACTGCGTTCTTTTTCGATCGCATGGCTAACTCGAAAAGCAAAGAACCTTGGTAAGGTTGCGGCGTTCGGCGTCGAGCTCCCAAAAAGCGTGAGCTATATTTCACAAGTTGGATTTCTGGACAAGACTGCATCAACGATTGTCTCGACATCAATCAAAGTCGCAGTTTGCGCAATCTACCTGGATCTAACCTGGGATTTGCTCACGACTGACCTGTCTTCCTTGACGTCAACCGAAGTTGCAGCACTGGCAGTGCAGTCCACTTCAGCAGAAATGGTCCTGTTGAGCATTCCGCAACCGGTTCTGAAACAGATCGAAGACTCCTTCGGCTGCGCAGCGACACCAGTGAAGCGTCTGAATTTTTCGAGTGAGCCGATTCTCTCAATGTTGCGACTGTGCAAGATTCGATCGATGATCCATCGATTCGGATTCAACAAAGCGTCTCAACTGCACGTCACGGCGTTGCTCGACCAACGGATCTTTGCTCTGTTCCTGGCCAACAGTCGTCAAATCGAAGGACTCTGTTTGTCTGGCAAGCCCGAAGCGTCAGCAGCGGTCGCGGCACACGCAGCAATTGCTTTGGGAATTCATGATCTAGAAATTCGTGAGACCTTGCTACAGAACTGGCACCAGAACATCGGACTCCTCGATTCGGCAGCTTTGCAAAAGGAGGCGACGACCACGCTGGAGTCAATTCGATCAAATCTCAATAACGATTTTGCTACGATTGATCGCCAGTTGAACCGTCAACTTGCGTCCGCTTCAACAACCGAGGCGGTCGCGTTGATGGCCGTTCCTGTTGAAGTGTCATTTCAGTTGATGTCGCTTGTCGCAGGATCGATGGAACGACTTTCTCCTGACGGACACTTCAAAATTCTGTTCGGCACCCTGGCCGGTGGATTCAACACTGCTCAACAAGCCGCAGCATCAACGCCCGGAGCACTTGCCATGGCGATCGATAGTGGCTTTTCAGCCGAAGCGTGGGCGCGGAAACGCGTCAGTGAACTCTGGCCTTTTGGCTAGGGGATGGCATAGGCTTCCAGCGCTTCCAGCCCGTCACCACCAGTGATTCGTTTAACGGCAAGCCGCAGGCGACTGCGCGTCGATAGTTCTGCACAGTCGCCTTCGGCTTGCCGTTAAAAGACGAAGTGCAAAGATGATTTGCGATCACAGGCTGGAAGCGTTGGAAGCCTATGCCACCTTATTTCATTCTCTCGATGACTTCCGGCAATGGAATTTCGAGCACGGAAACTTCTCCCAGGGACTTGATCTCTGCCAACCGTTTCCAACCGCGAGTCACCAAAGACTCCCGCTCCGCGACATGCCCAGAGTCAAGTTCGGATTTTGAAAAGTCGCCTTCCACGGCGACTGGCTCGAAACCGTCATCGACGATGAACTGGGCCAGTAGAGGGTTGCAGCGAATGTGTCGTTCGGGTGTGGCGTGCAGAAGCTCCGGGTCAAGCAATCCAATCACGTAACGAAGATAGAGGTCACTGTCGGTGATCTCCGCTACATCTTCTCCACAAACACTGCACAGATAACCCTCGTCACACTTTGCCATCGGAAAGCCCCAACACGTCAAACATGTTGTAGAGCCCCGGTTGCTGCCCGGCCACAAACTTTGCCGCTGCCAACGCGCCCAGGGCGTAGCAGTCACGATTTGATGCCGCGACGTGCAGCTCAATTTTTTCGCCAAGCATACCGAACAGAATCGTATGCTGCCCCGGATCGTCGCCAGCGCGAACGGCGTGATATCCAATCTCGTCTCGAGTTCGCTGGCCAATGACGCCTTCACGACCGTGTTGATGTTGGGTCAAACCCATCGCTTCGCCAACAATCTGACCAAACTTTAACGCCGTGCCGCTGGGTGAATCCACTTTGAAGCGGTGATGCCGCTCAAGAATTTCAACATCCACACCGCCATCGAGATCCTTCAGTGCCTTGCCAACGAACTCGGTGACTTTCATCATCAAGTTCACCGCCAGGCTCATGCTCGGCGCCCAGACAACAGGAATCGTTTTCGCTGCCGACTCCAGCGCTTTGACTTCCGCATCCTCAAGACCGGTCGTCGCCATCACCAGAGGACATTTTTTGTCGACGCAATAGTTGATCGCCAACATCGCACCAGCTGGAGTCGAAAAATCGATCACGGCCTGTGACTGGCCACAATACTCGCTCGCAACATTGACTCCCGAGTTTCCTGCTCCAGCCAACAGCCCTGCATCGGTGCCGATGTCCGAGTGGTCAGAGCGATCAATGGCATCCACGAGCTCCAGGTCCTGGTCAGCAATTGAACAGGCTATCAAACGTAAACCCATTCGACCCGCGGCACCGCTAATAGAAATCTTCAAACTCATGGCTTCTGATCTTCCGCTCAACATCGTTCAGTAACGACACAAAATATGACTCATTCGAGATAGATCGTCACCAGGGTAAACAACCCGATGGCGAATGAACCCAACCGGGAATACGCCTTGTTCCTTGCCTCAGAACCAGGCTTCCGCGAGCGCCCGAAGCGCTCTGTTTGTGAGCGGCAAGGCGCTCGCCAGCGGTTCGCTGCGTGATTTATCGGCCAGCTATAACCGAACGAACCTTCGAACCGAAAATCCAGCAGCTCATTTGGCACCCTACGGTCGGATTACCGCCATTTTGTCCACTTCCGGCACCATATTATGAGCAAAGAATCTACCTAATATGCCAATCAAGTGAACCTAACCGGCTCAAATTCAATCAAAACGGTGAATTCGTTGGAATTCCCAAACCATTACCTACGTCAATCCGTAGTAAGCTCGGTAGGATGATAACGTAAATGGACTGGATCTTTCCCGCAGACTGAGGCTTCTGCAGAATGCTGGTCACGTTTCTTCCCTTAGGAAATTGGCTTGAATTCTGATTCATTAGCCAATAATCAGATCGAATGAACGAAACATGTCTTAGCGGATCGTGTTTGATCAGTTCGGGATGGTTCGCTTGGGGTTAGAACCGAAGAGAGAACGCGAAAGGAAAAGAAAATGGCGAAGATGAAAAAGGCAGAGATTAAGCCGTTCAAGGAACTGCTCCTGGAACTGCGTGCTCGGATGCGAGGTGACGTGAGCACATTGGCCAGTTCGGCCGTTGGTGCAAGCGGATCAGGAAACTCGTCGGTTCCCAGCCACATGGCAGACATGGGCAGTGATACGTTCGAGCAGGACAATACAATTCTCCTTATGAATAGCGAAGGAGAGACACTTGCGGCAATCGAAGGTGCTCTTGAACGCGTTGAAGAGGGTGTTTATGGTGTCTGCCTTGAGTGCGAGACAAAGATTCCAAAGACTCGACTCAAAGCGATTCCCTATTCCCCACATTGCGTAAAGTGTGCCAGTGAACTCGAAGGCGGCAACTACTAACAACGTTTCGAGCGAACTCGCATCTCAACATAATCCAATGGACGAACGACTTCCTGTAAGTCGCTTCGTCCTTTTTTTTGGGCTACTGATTGTTGGACTTGCCGCCGATCTGCTTACCAAAGCATGGGTGTTCAACAATTACTTCGACCCCGAAATTGCACGCGAGCAAGCGCACGGCCAGTTCGTGGCATTCTGGTGGATCGAAGGAGTCTTTGGAGTGCAACCGTCCACCAATCCGGGCGCACTGTTTGGCATGGGTGCCGGCCTGAGTTTCTACTTCGCCATGTTTTCCCTGGTCGCCATCGTGGGCATCGTCGTTTGGCTTTTTGTTTTCCGCGCCGCACATGATCGCTGGATAACTTTCTCCCTGGGCCTGGTTTCCGGGGGCATTCTCGGCAACATGTACGACCGGGTTGGCCTGGGAGCCAAACCTTCGTACCCCGAAGAGATTCGCGACAACGTGCGGGACTGGATCCTGTTTCGTCTTGAGGGTGTACCTTTCTTCGACCCATGGCCAAACTTCAACATCGCCGATAGCGTGCTGGTTGTTGGAGCCGCGATGCTGTTCATTCATTCTTTTGTGCTGTACAAAGAGGAACTCAATGAACAGACAGAAGAACTTTCCCCCACCACAGAATCTTGAGTCAGCCCGAACAAACAGAGCGTTATCAATTGGCGCAGCGAATCGCCAGGTCCGCTGGAAAAATAACGTTGAACTGGTTTCAGACAGATCGCTTCGAAGTTGAAAAGAAAGCAGATCGCTCACCGCTGACCGTTGCCGATCGCGAATCGGAGACACACCTTCGTGAACAGATTGCCCAGCATTTTCCTGACGATGCGATTGTCGGCGAAGAGTTCGGAGTCACAGAAGGCAGTTCGGGGTGGCGCTGGATTCTGGATCCGATCGACGGCACGAAGTCTTTCATCTCCGGCGTGCCGCTTTACGGGACGATGGTTGCCGTGGATCGACAGATTGAAGGATCCGACCAGCGCGACTGCATGATTGGCTCGGTCTATATTCCAGGTCTCGATGAGGGACTTCACGCCATGAAAGGGCAGGGGGCTTGGCACTTTCGAGGCGACGCGGATCCGGTTCGAGCGGCCGTCTCGAAGAACACGAACATTGCCGATGCGGTTTTGGCCACGTCACAAGTTGAAACGTTTGACGAATTGGGTTTGTCGAAAACGTGGGATCGTTTGGCAAACGCAGTCTACTTCTGTCGCACGTGGGGCGACGTCTACGGCTATCTCTTGCTGGCCACTGGGCGCATTGATGTGATGATCGATGCAGAACTGAACATCTGGGATGCCGCTGCAGTGATGCCGATCGTTCAGGAGGCAGGCGGAATTTTCACCGATTTCCATGGCGATGCGAAAATCGACTCGGGCAATGCACTGGCGAGTAACGGTCCGTTTCACGAACAACTGCTTGAGCTGGTGAAATAGTGGCTTGGAACGATCATGAAATTTGTGGCTGGAGCGTCTCGCTCCAGTAT
>CAYUNP010000102.1:0-12822 GCA_964446085.1 uncultured Pirellulaceae bacterium | reverse complement strand
AACTGCGGCGAGACGCCGCAGCCACAACCACAATCAGGTTCACCGCAGCGGATAGCCAGGAACAGGAACCGCCATCGATGCTGGAATAAATTGGACGCCTCCAAAGTGCGCACTTCCCTGCAGTTGCTTGCTCTCTCCAAGGCAACCATAAGGATCTGATTCGGGCCCACAGTATCCGTTATCAGTTCGTTGATAATCCACCAGCCGAAAATTCACCAGTCGATCAAAGACGTCGACAAGCTTCTTCTGCTGGCGGCCTGAATAGCGTTCGTTCGCCCGATCCGGATGTCGCTCGTCGAGCTTTGCAGAAAATGGACGGGGCCAGTAAACAGAAAACTGAGGCCGCTTGTTGGGACAGCGTTCGCCACAGGAATATCCGCCAGGCTCTCGAGGCTGGTAGGGGCGCCCACGAAACCCGGGTGCCTGACAACCACATCCACAGTTGGAACCTTGCGAACAGGGGTTGTTGGGTTTGCGGGGGTCGAGCGGATATTGGGAAACGTCGCGGTAGATATCAAAATTCATTACCGGTTTACGACCCGATTCGTTTACCTTCTTTGCGACTTTCGATTTCGCATCGCCCTGTTTTGTTTTCGTTGGCTTCTTCAAACGCTGTGAAGGTTCTACAGTTGTCTTTTGAGGCCGCGGGGAGAGCTTTGGTTTTTCGTAGTCGGCCGCAGGAGCCTTTTCAGTTCGCTTTGGAACCTGGAGTTGCGTCGGCGCCCGATTGGTCACGGGAACATCTGACAAAGATCGCTGGCCTTCTTCCTGCTTCAACAATTCCTTCAGCGGATTGGGCGCCAGTCGGGTGCCGCTTCGAGAACCACTGGGCGGCAACGCTTCCGGCGTTTTCAGCGGGATGAAGTCGCCTCCCAGTGCAGGTGATTTGGAAACTGGCGCCAATTCTGCGAACCCCACATCGTTGGTTCGTTCGTATTGCGGCAAAGGCCGATCAAGCGATGGATCAAGCAGGTTTTCCACGTTCTGAGCGAACAGCGACGTCACACCAAACATCATGCCAACAACTGCCAGGAAGCAACTGGATCGTTTCAATGGGAGCATAAAGTGACCGCGAACTCGACACGAAGTGAACATTCAGATTTTCGGTCACAACAGTCACAAGCCGTATATCCTCACGTTTGATTCCACATATTCGGATCAGCGGAAGATTTCGGCTGAGTTAAACTGTGCCTATTGTGCAGGTCGCAAGGTCAAGGTCTACAATTCAGCCGCGAGCCTGTTACCGTATTGAATTGGCATTGCTGCAGATAGACTTCGGGGAGATTTCCAAATTGAGTACTCGCGGATATTCGATTGTTCTGGCTTTACTGTTGTGCTTTTTCGCAGGCTGCGAAAAGACAAACTACGACGACCTGATCAAGCAAAAGAAAGAGCGTGACGCAGCCCTCCTTGGTGAAACCAGGTCTCCACTTTCTGAGCAAGCTCGCCATGCTGTCATCAAAACCATTGAGGACAAAGGTGGCCGTGTCGTGCTATCAAAGGTCGACCAATCCATCGCGGAAGTCAACTTTTCTGACAACGCCAACGACAACGACCTACTTTTGCAACTGGCCAAATGCGAACGACTTACACGCCTCTCGTTCAACGGATCGACATTGAATGCGGATTCATTTGAAATCCTCTCGAAGTTTGCGAACCTTGAGCATCTCGATATTCCAAATGCAAATTTGACTTCGGCATCGATCAAGGCGATGGGAGAACTGCCAAAGCTCAAGTTTCTGCAAATGGCCAAAGCCAGCTTCCCTGCCGACGGTTTCGAATTGTTCGCAAAGTATCCTGCGCTGGAGCAGCTCCGCTGCCCGCAGACTCAAGTCAAATCGTCCGACATCAGCCAACTGAAAAAATTGAAGTCGCTACGTGCTCTCGACCTGACTGACAACCAGATTCCAGATGCCGCCATCGAAGAAATTGCGTCTCTTCCAAGTCTCACGTTTCTGAAGATCTGGGGCGAACAGATCAGCGATCGAGCGTTGGACTCGGTCGCAAAGATGAAGAACCTGACCGTGCTCGGTCTGAACAACACGACGGTCACCGACGATGGAATGAGGAAGCTCCAAAGCCTGAAGAAGCTAAAAGAGATTTACCTTTTTGGAACGGCTGTTGGTAACGAAGGAATGAATTCCCTGGCAAAAATACCCAGCCTTGAAAACCTGGTACTTCGAAACACAAAAATCTCTGATGCTGGAATCGAAGCACTGGCGGCGCTGCCAAACCTTCGCAGCCTGGACATCAGCGAAACCAACTCGCCAGGAGTCACCGATGCAGCGGCTGTCCATTTCAAAAAGATGAACAAGCTTCAAAAGGTGAATTTCTGGAGCACCCAAATTGGTGACGACGTGGTCGCAAGCGTCGCGAAACTCAACACAGTTACCTGGCTCAATATCGACAAGACTGCCGTGACGGACAAAAGCTTGCGAACACTCGAAGACATGCCTCAGTTGACATGGCTGCATTGTGGTTCCAACCAGGAACGTTTGACCGATGACGGGGCGAAGTCGTTGATGAAGTTGAAGAATCTCAAGTATCTGAACATCAGCAAAAACGGGATTAGCGAAAAGATGTACGACGACCTGGATGATTTCTTTTCACCCCGGGGATGCGAGGTGGTCTGGTAGACCAACCCTGAAATGGTCAGGCGAAAAATCGCATCACCGACTCAAACACATCTGACTCGGCAAGCCTTTCGCCATCGACCAATGACACGTCAGAGCAAATCAACACACCTTCGGCCTCATTCAAATCCTGTGGCACACCGTGCGAACCTTTGATCAGCGTTGCGTCCAGCGGCACGCTTTTGGTTGCCATATCGAAACAGAGTTCCACAGGATCGTAGCCGGGCTTGCGATGAATATCGACCGTTTTTGCGAATGAGGGCGCCAATGAATCGTCCTGCCACCAATAGTAGGCCTGCCAACTATTTGGCGATGAAACCAACACGACGTCGCCGCTCCGCTGATGATCAAGCGACCCGCGATCAGTTCCAGCAAGCACCTGATCGATACCTTCGACATCGGCGAACGTGCTGATCACTTCGCCGCGAATGATGGGATCATTCTTCTTCACGAAAACATGTGAGAACTGATGATCAACCAGCGCCCAGGCAGCGCTATTCTCAAAATCCAGGTACTCTTTTCCAGCATCGGATTCGGATTCGGTCACCTGCAGCAATCCAGCCTCACGCAAAATTCGATTCGGATAGCTCACGTGATCGACTTCCGTAATCACGTACTCGCTATGCACCATCCAGACCGGATCTTCCAATGCAGGATTCATCGAATCAATGAACTCACCGATCAACTGATCCAAATCGACAACCGCCTGGTTGGCTTGATCGCTATCGGGTCCAAACTTTTGCGCCGCGTAGTCCAGATGGGGCAAGTAAACGTAAAAGAAGTCAGGCTGAAATTTCCGCGCGCACTCGACCGCACTCTCCGCAATCCAGCGACTTGATTTGATATTCGCCAACGGTCCCCAAAAATGCTGTAACGGGAAGTGCCCAAATTTGTCCAGCAGTTCCCCATAGAACTCCTGCGGCTTTGTATAGCACCAGAGATCTTCGCTTCCGTCTGGCTGGTGAATCGGAGCAGGCATGCACACATAATCCGCGCCGCATCCCTTGCTGAGCATCGGAAACCAGGCCGCTGAAGAAAGCCCCTTCTGCTTGAGCAGATCCCAAATCTGCGGTTGCTGGATCACTTCGTTCCACGCCGTCCACATTTCGACTTTGCGATCTTCACGCCAGTAAAATCCGTTGGCGACAACACCGTGCGAGGAAGGTGGCGTCCCAGTCAAAAGGTTTGCCTGGCTGGGCCACGTAACACAGGGGAACGCATGTTCAACTGATGCAACGCTGCCAGACAGCTTTTGCAAATTCGGCATCAACTGAAGATCTTTCCGTCGCAACCCCGGAACGGTCAACAGGACCAATCGTTTACTGCTCAAGATGTTTTGCCTTTGCCTGTTCAATTAGAGGATTCAAATACTGAAAACTTTTCTGGATCATCGTCGACGCCTGAGCACTGTAGTCTGGCAGATCGACATGAATTCCGCCTTTGTATTCGATCGACGCAATGGCATCGAACACGAGCGGAAATCCAATCTGGCCCTTCGTAAAGGGAAGATGTTGATGTTCACCAACACGAATATCGGAGACATGCATGTTGGCGATTTTATTTTTCCAACGATCCAACTGAGCCGCCAACGGAAGTTCGTCGTTGCAAAAAATGTGGCCGATATCGAGCGTCAACATAAGACGTGGCGAATCAAAGAGATGCATCAGGCGATCAAACCGACCGAGCGTATCAACCAGCATTCCGGGCTCGGGCTCGATACTGACCACCACATCGCGCTCGGCAGCGTAGAGCAAAAGTTCCTCCATGCCCTGAACCAGTCGGGACATCGACTGCTCGAAAGTCAAATCAGCTGGCTTGATACCGGAACGCATCGACATGCAATCGGCCCCGAGTTCAGCGGTGATGTCAACGCAATATTTCAGGTATCGCATACGACTTTCGACAAGCCCCGGATCGTGCTCCATCAATGTCGGAAAGTTACACTGACTGGAGTCGAGGAAATAGTTTGCTGTTGCCTCGACGACGCAACTCATGTTGTGATTGTTGAGCAACGAACGAACGTTCTGAACGCTTGATTTGACATCATGATCGGCCGGAGCAAGCCAGCCTCGATCAATGTTGATGGCCACGCTCCTGTATCCCGACGCGGCCAACAACTTTAGCCCTTCAAGTAACCCATGCTGGATCATTCCGCTGGTGTGGTAACCGATTCGCATGTGTTTTGGTTATTGCCTGAAAGAAACAAAGATGCGTTCAATTGTAACCGCAATCTGTTTCTCTGGTGACCATGGGCTCAGAAGTGTTCGCTACCTGTCCTGAGGATGACGCAGCAAGGCGAACCATCACCCGACACGTGACAGGAAGTTGTATAGAGCTTCGCACGTCATCGATTTTGAGCGACTTGCAACAAATACAAGCCCGAAGCGCAAGCGAGTGAATAGACCGCCGTATTCACTCACTTGCGCTTCGGGCTTGCATTTAATAATGCAATTTCGAGGGATCTATCAAAAACCAATACTAAGCCGCGCGTTCGACGCGTTGACCAACTACACATGATAGAGTTGCTTCAATAAGCGCAACCGTTCGCTCGGTAGCACCCTGATGCTTTAAAACAAATTCCTGCGCACGTTTTCCAATCGCGTGGCTTTGCTCACAATTGCTCAACATCTGAACCATGAATTCATTCAATTCAACGGAATCATTCACGACAACCGACGCATTGGCATTGAGTAGTCCATCAACCGTCGATTTGAAATTTCTCGTGTTGGGACCAAAACAAACCGGAACCCCAAACGCAGCCGGTTCGATCATGTTTTGTCCGCCGCGTGAACCCATACTGCCGCCCACAAAAGCAACATCCGCCATCGCCCACCAATGCGACAACTCACCAATCACATCGACAATCAAGATGTCGGTCTCTGCGGAAGGCGGACCAGGTTTCGAACGGCGGTTGGCAATCAGACCGTGCCCAGAAAGCAACGACTCGATTTCCGCAACACGATCCGGATGACGGGGAACGATAATCAGTTTCAAACCGGGAAACGTTGCTCGCGTTTTTTGCCACGCAGAAATCGCTGCGGCCTCATCTTCAATCTGCGTGCTGCCCGCGACGAGGATGCGATCTGCATTTTGAAAACCGAAGTCCGCTGCGATATTTCGACACTTGTCTGTTTCCGGATTACCACGATCAGTTTCAATCGAATCGTACTTCAGGTTCCCGGTCACCGTCACCTTGCTTGCGTCACAACCAAGGTCAATAAATCGATTGGCGTAAACTTCATCCTGGGCTCCAACGTGATGCAGCTTTGAAAACATCGGACGCGTCAGAAAGCGAAAGCGACGATAGTTGCGATGGCTGTTTTCACTGAGGCGTCCATTGGCAACCACAACGGGAAGCTTCGATTCGGCAGACAGATGAATCAGATTGGGCCACAGCTCAAGTTCAGCCAGGACGAGAACGTCCGGATTGATTCGCTTGATGACGTTGCGGATGGACCAGCTAAAATCGAACGGAAAAAAAAAGACGCTGTGTTGCTCACCAAAGAGGTCGGTGGCTCGGTCGAATCCGGTTTCGGTCGTCGTCGAAATGAAAAGCTTTGCATCAGCATGCCTGGTCAGCAAATGATCGACAAGTGTTTTCAGCAGGTGGACTTCACCAACACTTACCGCGTGCAACCAGATTCGCTTTGAATTCGAAACATCGTTGGCGACAGGACAGAGACCAAACAGTTTCTGCTTCCAACCACGCCGATTTTTGCCTTTGCAAACGTATCGCCAAACCAGCCACGGAAGGCTAACGACAAGAATCAGCAGCCAGATTCCGTTGAAGCAAATCGTTCGGATGTTCGACAGCAAACTCAAGTCAATCCTTTGGCGATGTTCGGCTTCCGGCCCTCAGAATGCAAGACACAGGCTCAAGCCTGTGCCACCTGTTTAGCCAGCTCTTCGCATGCAGCAATTCTTGTACTTCTTGCCGCTGTTACAGGGACACGGGTCGTTGCGGCCCACTTTATTGTCACGGTTACGAATCGTTTCTGCTTTGCCTTTAGGGGCTCCGGCAGAATCTGCAGCATCCTGATTTTCGCGCGTTTGATCACCGCCATCGTAAGTCTCGTGCGACTCAATCGTCCGCGTCTCCATATTCTTGGCGGAAGTCTCGTCCAGAGTATGGCTAACGAAATCCGCGTTCATGCTTTCCATGCGGAACACCAAGTCAGTAACGCGTTCGCCGATCGAGCTCCACAGCCCTTCGAACATCCGCATACCTTCGCGTTTGTATTCGACTTTCGGATCGAGCTGAGCCATGCCGCGGTTACGAACAGCACTGCGCAAATAGTCCATTGCCAACAGGTGATCTTTCCACGCCGAATCGACGACTTCCAACAGCACCATGCGTTCCATGCGACGGAACTCAGGATGGTAGTGATCTTCGACGATCGCTTCGAGCCGCTCTTCAAGCTGTTCTTTTTCGAGTCGATCCACTTTCTCGATATTGAGTTCGTAGTCGAGCGTCTCCTTGAACCAACTGGCAAGCGAATCCGCGGCACCATTGGCATCCTTGAGCGGCAGTTCACCTTTCTGGGAAAGCTCAGTCAGCTTTTCCTGAAGCGTGGCCATTGTTGACTGCGCCTGCTGCTGATGCGAAAGGCTATGATCGATCAACAGGTCCGCGATCTCCTGTCGCTGCTTGTTCTCAACATCCGCGGTGTTAATCTCAGACTCGAAACGCTGGCTCGCCCAGCCCACCAATTGTTCGCGATCCAGTCGCGGCTGGGCTCCACCAGATCCCTGAGTCGAGAATCTGTAGAAACCGGCCATCACAGGATACTCGGCTTCTTTGCGATCATAGACATCGATTGCTTTGTCGGTCGCCAGTTCGGTCACTTCATCGGCAGAAGTTTCACCGTGGGATTCCGGATCGATCTCGATTCCAAATTTCGCTCTTAGCCAGGCAGCCGCTGTGCGAACACCGTAGCGGTGATCCAGCATCTGCTCAGCATGTTCGATTTCGATTTTCTCAAGTGCCTTGCGAGCCTTGTCAATCAGGAATTCGTCGACTCGGTCCCGCCCGACTTTCTTGAGCTCGTGCTCGTTGACTTTCAGGTTCCAGCGACTGTTGGCAAAGTGCTCCAGTGCCGACCAACTCCATTCCGATTCATCTTCGGAAATTGGCAAGTGATCTTCGACCTGACTGACCACCATCGTTTCAGCCATTCGCTGAGCTTCATCGATTGCGGTTTTTTCCGCTTCTTCAGGAGACAGCTTGCGGAACAACTTCGCGTCCAACACATCCATCGAAAGCTGATTCGCTGCTGAAGAAGCAAACGACTCAAAGCCAAACGAATCGTCCAGACAGGTGGCCAGGTTGGATTCGATCTGATCACGGATCATGTCCTGAACGATTTCGCGACAACTGGCACCGTCGAGAATTCGCTGACGGAAGCTGTAGATTCGCTTACGCTGCTCGTCCATTACCTCGTCATATTCGAGCAGACTTTTGCGAATCTCGAAGTTGAACTCTTCACGTTTCTTTTGTGCGCTGTCGATACGACGCGAAACCATCTTGCTTTCGATCGGCACGTCGTCTTTGAAACCGCCCATTTCGAGGACACGTTTCACGAACGGCCCAGCGAAGATTCGCATCAGGTCATCGTCGAGACTGAGGAAGAAACGACTACTTCCTGGATCACCCTGACGACCACAACGACCGCGAAGCTGAAGGTCGATTCGTCGAGCATCGTGGCGTTCGGTACCGATCACATGAAGGCCGCCCATGGCTTTCACTTCGACACCCATCTCACCCATCTTGTGTTCTTCGTCGATTTCTTTCACCAACGTATCCCACTCTGACTGGGGCACGTCCAAACGCGTCGGGTAGGTATCCTGCAGCCGAGCCCAGGCCATCGTTTCCGGGTTACCACCCATGATAATGTCCGTACCACGACCGGCCATGTTGGTGGCAATCGTGACAGCGCCAAAACGACCCGCCTGCGCAACAATGTCGGCTTCACGTTTGTGATTCTTGGCGTTGAGAACTTCGTGCTTGATGCCGCGTTTGGTCAGCAGCTCAGAGAGCAACTCACTCTTTTCGATCGTCGTCGTACCAACCAGGATTGGACGTCCTGCTCGTTGAATTTTATTGACCTTGTTCTTTGCCAGACGATACTCCTTGCCATCGACATTGTCCTTTACGACAACTTCACCGTCTTCACTGACCAGTTTCCCTGCGTAAATGTCGCCATTGTTCATCACGACCATGTCGTGCATGTGATAGTTTTCAACTTCTTCCGCGACAGCACGCCATTTATATTTCTCGCTGCTGTAAATGATGTCCGAATGAGCGATCCGCAGCATCGTCTTGTTCGTCGGAATAGCGACAACATCCAACTCGTAGATCTTGTAGAACTCTTCCGCTTCGGTCATCGCGGTACCAGTCATACCGCAGATTTTGTCGTAGAGCTTGAAGTAGTTCTGCAGCGTGATCGTGGCCAGCGTTTGGGTCTCTTCCTTGATCTTCACGCCTTCTTTGGACTCGACCGCCTGGTGCAGACCATCAGACCATTGACGACCGTCCATCAGACGACCCGTGAACTCATCCACGATCACGATTTGGCCTTCTTTGACAACGTAGTTCACGTCGCGTGTGTAGAGCGAATGCGCACGAAGGGCGTTATCGATCAGGTGCGGCCACTCCATGTTGCCAGGAGTATAAAAACTCTCCACACCAGCCAACTTTTCAGCATGACGAACACCTTCGTCAGTCAGCGTCGCGGTGTGATCTTTCTCGTTCACCTGGTAGTGCAGATCGCGTTTGAGCTGCAGCGCGATTCGATTGGCTTCGGCATAGCGTCCCGGATTGGTGTGTGCCGGACCGGAGATGATCAGTGGCGTACGGGCTTCATCGATCAGAATGTTGTCAACTTCGTCAATGATCGCGAAAGCCAACGTACCTTGTGACTGCTGGCTACGGGAACTGAAACGCTCATCGCCACGAGCCGCCGGGCGCATGTTGTCACGAAGGTAATCGAACCCGAATTCGTTGTTGGTACCGTAAGTAATATTGCGACTATAGGATTCCTGTCGCTCAAGCACTGGCATGTTCGACTGGATATTGCCGACGGTAAGCCCCAGTCCCATGTACAGAGGCGCCATCCACTCCATGTCACGACGGGCAAGATAATCGTTCACCGTCACCACGTGCACGCCGCGATCTTCGAGTGCGTTCAAGTACGCAGGCAGCGTCGCCACGAGCGTCTTACCTTCACCGGTCACCATCTCAGCGACCGCTCCGCTGTGCAGCACCATGCCACCAATCAGCTGAACGTCATAGTGCCGCATGTTGAGAAACCGTTTGCCACCTTCGCGACAGACAGCAAAGGCTTCGGTCAGAATGTCGTCCGTCGTTTCACCGTTGCGCAATCGTTGCATGAAGAGCTTGGTCTGATTGGCCAACTCTTCGTCAGACATCTTTTCATATGTCGGCTCAAGGGCACCGATTGCATCGACACGACCCTGAAACTTTTTGACTTGTCGCGCATTGGACGACCCGAACAAGCTCGTGATCGAACGCTCAACATTTCGAACGACGCCTGAAACGAAGTGCGTGGTGTTGTCCCAAAGAAGTTCCAGCTTTTCCATTTTTGTTTTCCGGTAGCCGATCGCCGCCCGCCTGATGTTGGCAGGTTAAGTGATGGCTCCAATTTTAAGGTATATGGTTACGCTTTTTTCGCGCAAATTTATCATGCCGAACTGTCAGTCACAGTGACCGCCAGCAGGTGTATTTTGGGCATTTTTAATCGTCCCGACAGGTTATCGTGCCTGCGAAACCCGGTCAATGTTAGCTGAACCGCCATTAACCCAACAAAACCCGAATTTAACCCGATATTCAAGCGATCTTTGCCCGACTCAATGGCAGCCTGAGGCATGAGTGGCTCTATCAAGGCAACTACCGTGCCGTGATTGTTGGTCGCCGCTGTCATTGGCCGCTGGTTCTGGCTATTCTTTCCTGAACCAGAATACCAATTTCAAGAGTCGACGATTCTCTGTGAGCAAGAAACCAGTCACCACTGACATTCGCGGCAAGTTAATCCTGCTGGGGACCGGCACTTCGGTCGGTGTCCCGGCCATTGGTTGTGGCTGTGATACATGCCAAAGCGATCATCCGCGAAACAAGCGGACGCGATCGAGCGCGATTTTTGGTTTGCCTGAAGGGAACCTGCTGGTTGACACTTCGCCTGATCTTTATCAGCAATTGATCCGCGAAAAGATCGGCATTGTGCATTCCGTCATCTACACACATGAGCACACCGACCATGTGATGGGGTTTGATGACCTGCGGCTGTTTCAGTTTTATCTGGGCCATGCAGTACCTGTTTTTTGTAATAAAGCAGTGGATGCTCGACTTCGCGAAGCGTTCAGCTATGCATTTTCAGATGAAGCCACAACACACAAGGGGGCCGCTCCGGCAGTGACCATGAACCGAATCGGCACTGAACCGATTGAGATTCTGGGAGCAAAAGTGACCCCCATCCCGCTCAAGCACGGGCCTCGGTTCGATGTGCTTGGATTTCGAATCGGCAATGTTGCCTACTGCACGGACGTCAGCCATATCCCGGAAAGCAGTTTCGCCTTGCTCGAAGGCGTCGAGATTCTTGTGCTTGATGCACTTCGAGCCGATGAGCATCCAACCCACTTCAGCATCGAACAGGCCATCGAAGCGGCACGGAAAATCGGTGCCAGAAAGACCTGGTTCACGCACTGTGCGTGCAAAGTGAACTACGAGGTCGTCAACCCGACGTTGCCAGATGGAATTGAGATTGGTTATGACGGCTTACAGATTGAATTAGTTTAAAAAAACCAGGGATCACCGTTTCCGCGGTCAAGTCCATGTGGCCGAGGGTCGAATAAAAAAATGGTCAACCACTGACTTATTCACCCCTCATCTGAACTATCAGATAGCTAAACAATTCGCACCTCGGTTGCCACAAGCAAATTTCGTGTTAAAGGTGCGCGAACTAACATTTGAGGCTAAATACAGCTTTTTCCGGGGTCGATCAGAACAAACTGACTTGACCAGCCGTGACATCCGATAAATACTGCCTTATTGGGCTGAAGATCTTTCCTTTTCTCACCGGATTAGTTGTGCAGGTTCGGCTGACTCTATTTTTGCTGATCTACTGGGGTTTATTAGTTAACCTCGGTCCGTCACTGCACACCCATACAGCATTTGGCCTTCATGAAGACTCGTGTTGTTCAGCAACAGAAGCTACACCTTCCACGCTCCAATGCTGTGACGGATGTTCTTCTTCTGACACCTCTGACGAGTCTTTCAAGCTCACTGACTCGGATCAAATAGAGTCGTACCACGTTTGTTCTCTTTGTGAGTTCTTTAAGT
This sequence comes from uncultured Pirellulaceae bacterium, assembly GCA_964446085.1. Lineage (GTDB taxonomy): Bacteria > Planctomycetota > Planctomycetia > Pirellulales > Pirellulaceae > Mariniblastus. The sequence continues at coordinate 834 of CAYUNP010000102.1, read as the reverse complement.
ACCTCAGCGTAACAACTGACACCCCCCAATATTGGGTTCATCAACAATCAGTCGAGCTGTCTTTTTCGAAGCTCGAGGGTTTTCTTTCTGCCAACCAAGTCTGCTGCCGAGCTCGAGGACCACCTCGACTTTTGAGCTAAATAGATATTTTTTGGTTAGGTTCCGACGACAAGTTCACTTTGGAAAGTGGGCGCGTAAGACGGTTCCAGCGTCATTGTGAAATGGCTTGATTACCTGTGCTTTACGTCAAGAGGGCCGGTGTAATCCGTCTATTCCTGTGTCACTGGTTCTGAAGTGGTTGGATGTTCTGTATTTATCGCAATTTTTGTTGTGTTGAGGTCTAAAATGAGTACCACAAAACCGGGCAAGTTTGGGTTTACCCTTGTCGAGTTGTTGGTTGTGATCGCGATCATTGGAATTTTGATCGGGATGCTGCTTCCAGCAATTCAGCAGGTTCGAGCTGCGGCTCGACGAATTTCTTGTGCTAACAAAATGCGGCAAATCGGACTTGCTGTTCATAACTTCGAGTCCGCCAACAGTCGGTTTCCTGTTAACCAGATCAGTGCTGGGGAATCAAATGGAATGGGTGGTTTTGAGACTGGCTTTTACAGCTGGCTTGTTCCGTTGTTACCGTTCGTTGAGCAAGACAACTTGCATGCGCAATTTGACCTTGGCATCAGCAATGGAGATGACGACGATTTCAGAATGAGTGACACTCATCCCAATGCAGTCGCTGCTGCCACACGGGTAGATTTGTTTATTTGCCCGTCGGACAATCCGGCTTCTGACAATACCATTATGGGTACGGCCAATCCAGCATCCAGTAGTTACGCT
>CAYUNP010000101.1:0-18737 GCA_964446085.1 uncultured Pirellulaceae bacterium | reverse complement strand
GCGAAGGCTCCTTGAACTCGCCGATTCGAAATATGGTTTCCGCAAGATGACCCGCAACGGGATTGGACGTGTTTTCCATGATGGTAAACATAAGTAATCCAAAACCAGTGAATGAATAGGCAATCCCCAACCTTTGATGCTTCAACGGAAGAAACAATGGCAAGATGAGGCTCAATGTGAACAGAAAGTAAACGACGAACCTGAAGACGTAAAACACCAACAGATTCGGTGGAATCGAGAACACCATGGCGTAACAAAGTGCAAACCAAAACGTAATCGCCAACAGTGTGCGAGTGGAATAACTCATTTGATGTTATAATCCGGGAACAGTTAGAAACCGATCATCCAGTTAGAGCGTCGCTGCGTTCCGACCAGAATCACCGACACCGAAAGCTGCCTTTTAAATCATAGTGAAGCAACCACCTGGCGTTTCGACGCCTTCAGAATAGCGACAGATATTGTGGAAGTTTAATTTCTCCCGCCTCGTTGTGTGCGTGCTCAATCACCCGACAAATTCGCAAAAGAACGATCGACGGCTCCGATACGAGCCGATGATTCCCGCCACGTTATGCTTTGGATTGGGCATTCTTGCCGATCGAACCTGGGACCTGAACGGAATCGCCGTATTGGTGACGGGGTTGGCTTGTTGGGCGATTTGGTATGCCACAAACGTTTATTCCCGGAAGCACTTCAAAACGGCATGTTGCTTTCTCTACTTGATGATTATCTGCAGTGGTAGTCTTTGGCATCACGCAAGATGGAACTGGTTTCCAGAGAATGAGATTCGGATGTTTGCTTCCGACGAATTCGAATCATGCGTCATCCGGGGTGTGCTCGCCACGGAGCCGGTTCGAGTCGCTGCCGCGGCCTGGAATCCAACGCTCGACACGATGAAACCAAAGCCCAGGGTTCGATTTCGTTTGCGTGTCAGGTCCATTCGCGACCAGCAACAACCAAGAGAAGTATCGGGCAATGTCAGCGTGTCTCTTTTTCTGACCGACGAACAGGCCGCCGGACGAGCAGAGGTTTCACTACCTCAATGTGGCGACGAAGTTGAACTCATCGGCAGTTTGATCGGCTCCCGGCCGCGCTCCAACCCTGGCGAATTTGACTTCGAAAGTCACTTTCGCGCCAAAGCGAAATTGGCTTCGATCTTCGTTGAATCAACCAGCGCCATAAAACAGCTGACACCTTCAAGGCATGTCGCGTCTGGAATGCGCGCCAGGCTCAGAGCGAACATTGATCAAACGCTCCACCAACACTTGCCTTCCAATCATGCGGCGTTCGCATCAGCGGTGCTACTGGGTAATCGCGACCAGATGGACATGGAAACCCGGAATCGGTTCCTGAAAACGGGAGCATCCCATCTCCTGGCGATCTCGGGACTCCATGTCGGCATTCTGGCCAGTGGATTCCTGTTGCTACTGAGACTGGGTTTGATCAGCAGAAGAAACTGTCTGCTGCTAACGATCGGGTTCGTTATTTCCTATACGTGGTTGGTCGAGTTCCGTCCGACCGTATTACGAGCTTCGATTCTGATTTCCGTGATGTGTATCGCGAGACTGCTTGGTCGCTCCGCACTGTCATGGGGAAGCCTGACGACGGCTCTGATGATTGTTCTGATCGTTAACCCGGCCGATCTGTTTTCGCTCGGAACACAACTCTCTTTTCTGGCCATCTCTTCGATCATCATCGGCAAGCCATGGATTTTTCGCTCACCGTCTCAGGATCCGGTCAAACAACTGATCGCCAGAACACGTTCATCACCCATTCAATGGATGCGCCGTATTGGTCGAGAATGTCGAGCGGCATGTTGCGTCAGTTTTTTGATTTGGGCAATGGCACTGCCACTGGTCGCCTTTCAGTTTCACTCGGTTGCGTTGATCGCACCATTGCTCAATCCGCTATTGCTGCTCCCGATGGCGCTGGCACTTTACTTTGGCCTGGCAACCATTGCCTGTGGAGCGATCGCGCCGGCGGTCGTGATGGTGCCCGCAGCAGCCTGCAGTTTCAGTCTTGCAAGCATCCAGACACTGGTTGATTTTGGCGCCGCTCAATCCGCTGGTCATTTTTGGACCAGCGGTCCGTCTGGCGTTTCAGTCGCCGTGTTCTATCTGGGAGTCGCACTGTTTGCCGTGATTCCACAAACGAAACTCCCAACGAGATGGTGTATCCTGCTTGCGGCTTCCTGGTTGGTTTTTGGATGGCTGATTCCGGATCGCGTTGCACAAATGATCCGGGTGGAGAATCAAAAACTGGAAGTCATCGTGATTGATGTGGGACACGGATCCTCAGCACTGATCAAACTTCCTGATGGCCGAAACATCCTGTGCGACTGTGGTTCACTTTCTGGTTCCAGCAACGTCGCAAGAAAGATCTCGGAAGTGCTTTGGCATCAACATATTGAACAAATAGACACCGTGATTGTGTCGCATGCGGATGTCGACCACTTCAATGCGCTACCTGAACTCGCCGATCGGTTTGAAATCGACTCGGTTTGGATCAGTTCCATGATGAGCGACGATGCTGCCAACTCCGTCGATACATTGTGGCATGCCCTCGAGAAACATTCCGTTGACGTCGTTGAAGTTGGAAGCGGACACAGTATTGAGATCGGCCTTGAAACGAACAACCATCCGCCGCCAACGATTCAACTCCTGGGTCCGCCAAAATTTCCAGGTGAATCTGTAGACAAAATCAGTGACAACGCTTTGAGTATCGTGGCGCGGCTTGAATGGAATGGACGTACCATCCTGCTGCCAGGTGATGTTGAGCAGATTGGGATGGAATCGTTATTGAGAAAGCCAATCGAAAATGTGGACGTCCTGGTGGCGGCACATCATGGCAGTAAAAACAGCAATCCACAACGATTTGCCAGGTGGTGCAAGCCAGATTTCGTGATCGCGAGTTGTGGCTCGGGGCGATTTGGCAACTTCGAACGGGAACAGTTCAATCTGGGGCACCCTTGCACTGTTTTGTCCACCGACCAGAATGGCGCGGTCCGGTGCACGATTGACACTTCAGGATCGCTGACGGTTGAGCGCTGGAATGGAGTCAGCTGGACAAAAGTCAATCGTCTTTCTCAATAATGTCTTTCACCATATAATCGTGTTGACTACCGTGTTTCGTGGCTACATTTTGCGAACGCTACTCAGGTTGCCTGTTGGATTTTTCTTAACAGGCTACAAACTTTGAGTGGCAAAGAGCGCGAACGTTTTTGTAGTGAAACCGCATCACTGGGTCAGTCGGTTGCGTAAACTGACGACAGGACACTCGCAGTGGATTGTGGCCGTGGCGACAAGCTGTGTCTTTGACTGTTCTTTCCGGCACAGCAGCAACGAAGCGTTTTGACGGTTCTTGTTGAGATAGCCTCACTTGCGGAGCTGGAGTTTCGGACTCTAAACTGACTACTTGTATGAGCCGTGTATCTGATAATCAAGCAATGAATAAATCACCAAAAGAAGGATTTAATGGCCTAATCGAAAACTGGCAGAGTGATTTACTCGCGGCGTTGAGCGTCGCCCTGATCGCCCTTCCGCTTTCACTGGGCATCGCACTTGCGGCTGGTGCTCCCGCGATGGCGGGAATCATTTCGGCGGTTGTCGGTGGTGTGGTAACAACATTCTATCGCGGCGGGCACATTGCCGTTAATGGCCCTGCCAAGGGAGTTATCGCTGTGATTCTCGCCGGGATGGCGATGATGGACGACGGCACGGGACAGACGTTTAACTATTTGTTGGCGGCAGTCGTTGTATCGGGCGCGCTCCAGGTTGTGTTGGGGCTTTTTAAATTGGGAAGGTTCGCGGACCTGTTTCACTCTTCCGTAATCCATGGCCTCCTTGCTGCCATCGGTATTATCATTTTTGCGAAACAGATTCACGTTGCTCTTGGTACCAAATCGAAGAGTCCCAGTATCATTCAAAACCTGATGGATGCTGTTCTGTTTTTGCCAGAAGCCAACCCTTTTGTGGTGATTATCTCTTTGACTGGCCTGGCGTTGATGATTTTGCATTCCAAAATCAGTTACAAGCTGTTTCATCTTCTGCCGACTCCTATGTGGGTCATCGCTCTCTCGATTCCATTTGCTTACGCATTTAACTTCTTCAAAGAACACAACATTTCGTTGCTCGGAAAGGAATTTCATGTTGGGCCGAAGCTCTTGCTGGAAATCCCCGACAATGTGATGGAGTCGATCATGTATCCGAATTTCAAGATGATCGATACGCCTGAATTCTGGATCACCGTGATATCCATTTTGCTGATCAGTACGATCGAGTCACTGGCCATCGCAAAAGCGATTGACAAAATCGATCCGTACAAAAGAAAGACTGACCTCAACAAAGACCTTACTGGTATTGGATTGAGTACCATGGCCGCCGGCTGCCTTGGTGGACTGCCGATCATTGCGGTCATCATTCGAAGCACCGTCAACGTCCACAACGGTGCCAAAACAAAATGGTCCAATATGTATCAAGGGCTATTGCTGCTCCTGTTCATTGTCGTTCTGGGGCCCGTCATGCAACAGGTTCCGCTTTGCGCCTTTGCCATCCTGTTGGTTCATACCGGTTTCAAACTTGCTTCACCTGCCGTATTCAAACAGGTTTATGGCCACGGAATTGAACAACTGATCTTCTTTGTTGGAACGATGGTTCTGACTTTGTATACCAATTTGTTGATCGGTCTCTTTGGTGGTTTGTCTCTGGCGTTGTTCGTTCAATTCCTGTTGGCAAAAGTATCCATACCTCGCTTTTTCAAAATGATTTTTGGTTCAGGCTCGAACCTGGTAACGAATCAGGACGGCGTCTACGATTTGAAAGTGAGAGGCGTTTCCAATTTCCTCAGCATCCTGAATCTTGACAAGTTGTTGGGACAAGTGCCCAGTGGCGCCAAGGTCAATATTGATCTTTCGGAAACCCGTTTGGTTGGCTTTACGGTTATGGAGCACCTGTACGATTTTCAAAAGATCCATCAGAACTCCGGGGGTGAGGTGCGAATTCATGGACTCGAAAATCATAATTCTTCGACGGATCACAAGTTGGCGACCAAATTCCGGATCGATGCAGCTGAACCTTTGAACCGACGTCAAAGTATGTTGAAAGAAATGGCTGAAAACTACGGCTGGAATTTTCAAGTTGAGCCATTGGAAGACTTTGATTACTTTCAGTCATTCTCTTTCTTCAAGACTCGACCGATCGAAGCCGAGTACAACTGCATCTCCGACCAGGACGAGGATGTTCACCTTGAATTGGTTGATGTCAGGTTTGAAGAAGGAGCTGACATTTTTCCTGATGAATACAAAACCACATTGGGTCTGCTCAAGTTTCCTTTTCCTATCCCACGATTCACCATCGAGAAAAAGGATTTGCTGGAAAAGTTTTTTCACTTGTCAGAACACAAGGATATCGACTACGTCCTGTACAACGATTTTCCAAAAGAGTACCTCGTTAAAGTCGAAGATAAAGCCGCGATGGACGCTTTCCTGAGCGACAAATTCAAGTCGCTTATTGAGATCAGCGGCTTGCATCACATCGAAAGCAACGGCGAAGCGATCCTGATTTTCAGCAATAGCTTCAGGCTCGCCCAGCTAATTGATTACGTCAGGATGATTCAATTCGCCGAAAGCGCAAAGTCAATCATCAAGGAATAGTTTGATTCCATGATCGAATACAACAACAAAGTCTGGTTTCGACACATTCTCAACTTTCACAAGACCGACACGTTTCGGATCCTGTTGCGAGAGATGCTGATCGTGGCCATCTACACCGCGGTGGTAGCGGCTGTTGAGATTCACCTGCTGCGAGACTTTCGCATGACCGGTTCCGGAGAGTCGGTTGAGAAGGTTTTAAAAAACACGACCATTATGCACTCGATCCTCGGATTCGTGCTGTCACTGTTGGTCGTCTTCCGCACAAACACTGCCTACGATCGGTGGTGGGAGGGGCGCAAACTGTGGGGAGCGTTGGTTAACAACACACGGAATCTGTCTGTCAAGCTCAACGCTTTCCTGCCGACCAGTTGTCAAACAGAACGTGAGTTTTTCAAAACGATGATCGGTGAGTTCCCAACGGCTTTGAAGGAGCATTTGCGGACGGGAATCAAGTTGGATGAAATGGAAGATGTGGAAGGCTACAAAGAACGTTTTGCCGACCGCGAACATATTCCCAATCTGTTGATTCAGGAAATGTATCGTAAAGCGAATTCTCTTCACTCCGCCGGTCACCTCGATGGCGATCAATTGATTGTGGTAGACAAGGAACTCAAATCGTTCTTTGATATCATGGGCGCTTGCGAACGGATCAAGAATACGCCGATTCCATTTTCTTACAGCATCTTTCTGAAGAAGTTTATCTTCTTTTATATAGTGACGTTGCCTATCGGGTTTGTGGCATATTTTGAGTACTGGGCGATACCGATTTCGGTTTTCGTTTTCTACGTGCTGGTTTCGCTGGAGATCATCGCCGAAGAAATCGAAATGCCATTTGGCGAAGATCCTAACGACCTGCCAACCCAAAAACTTTCCGACATGATCCGCCGCAACGTCCATGAGATCTTTGAAGCCTGAGTTTCAACTCAGTATTGAAAAGGCGGATGCCTAACAGTTCCCACGTCGGACGAAAATGGAGCAAGGAAACCCGGACCAGAATATCGTTGACGAGTTATCCAGTCTGATGAACAGATTCGCATTTGCACCGCTATTTGATCTGCCTTTATTTGTGGTTGTCAGTGCACTATTTATTTGGCACTACCGACACTGGGCAATCAACACTGAACTGGATTCGACTGCTGACCTGGTCGCGAGATGGCCCGGCGCCTGCACGCGAACTGTTTGCTTACTGTCAGCAGTGCTCGTTGCATGCTGGCTGTTAAACTTCGCGTTTTGGGGAGTCTTATTCGTTTTATTTTTCGCAGGGATGATTTTTGCTGGCAGCGCAGAATTTGGCTTGCTTGGTTCTGCAATCATAATTCGTGAATGGTCGTTTGGCTTTCCTCAACTCATCTTGAGCCCCAAAACTCGCTTGTCCGACCCGTTAGTGCATTCCATGAACGACGGCCCACTGATGGGGAAAACCGGAATTGCGTTGTCTCGACTGCGGCCAATGGGCGATGTCGAGATCGCAGGAACAACTGTAACGGCGACATCGGATGATGGTCAATTGATCGAGGCTGGAACCAGAGTAAAGGTAACAGCGTACAGAAACAGTCGGCCTTGCGTGGCTCCGGACGGCCAACCGAACACAAAGGATTGAACTTGTTGGCGCGTAGCTCGCGTTTGTCGCTGGACTCGCCTCAACGCTGTTTCTTTCAAAATTTGTGTCTCGAAGTCTGGGTCTTCGATTGAATCGAAAACCAGCTGGCAACGTGTTGATACCTGACTAGCAAGGATCTGGCGGCGACCGCGGCCACCGTTTAACAAAACAGTGCGAAACTTGGAATCTGTGTCAGACACTTGCTCTTGAATTGTCTCTGGAAATGATGCTACTTTGAGCGCGACACCAACTAAGATATCAATTCTCGTGACGCAAATGTCACACTTCTCCGCAACCGATTGTCGCCAAACCATTCATGATCCCGTTTGTTGCCATCCTGTTGATTGTCCCTGTTTTGCTACTGGCAATGATGCAAACAATTTTGGTCATCAACTATCGATGGTTTTTTCGCGACGCAACGTATGAAGATCCCAACAAAGACTCCGATCTTCCCAAAACCGCCATCATTCTTTGCTTGCGAGGTCAGGACGACGGCATCGCAGACTGCCTCGCGGAACTCGTTGGCCAGGATTATCCTGATTTCGAACTTCACGTTGCCTTTGACAGCCCGCAAGACCCGGCGGTTCAACAAGTCCAGGAATTTTTCAGGGATCATACCGCCAGCGCACAATTGCACTTCTTCGAACCACAGGCGAATTGCAGTTACAAGTGCTCAGGCATCGTCCATGTCCTTGGAAAGCTTGGTGACGATGTCTCCATGGTCGCGTTCTGCGATGGAGATGCGGTCATCGATATCAACTGGCTCAGAGATCTTGTAACGCCAATGATGTCCGACGAAAAAATTGGTGCTACGACCGGGAATCGATGGTTTCAACCTGAGAAAGCTTCCACTGGCGGCCTGGTTCGCAAGCACTGGAATGCTGCGGCAATCGTGCAGATGCAAGCCTACGACATTGCCTGGGGAGGATCGATGGCGGTGCGTCGAAGCGTCATTGAGCAGTGTGGCATGATGGAGATCTGGTCAAAGTCATTTTGCGAAGATACCTCTCTGGCTGTGGCCCTGTCGAGCAATGGACTTCGGCTGCATCGCGTTGCGAACCTGATCATTGAGAACACGGAATCGTCAACGTGGCGCGAGTGCTTTCACTGGATCGCCAGACAGATGTTAACTGTACGACTGCACCATCCGGGTTGGCCACTCGTGCTGGGACATGGAATCATCACGGGAGTCGCAACCATCGTTGCGCCAATCGTCGCGATCATTCTTCTGGTTAGCGGCAATTTCTTTGCCGGACGTTCGCTGTTGATTGCCTGCCTGGTTTACCAGGTTCTTAATGTTGCCTTGCTGATGCTAATCGAGCACTGTAATCGCGATGCGATTGCTCAACGAAATCCGGCATCGAAGAATCCGGCTGCAAAACCACCACTTCGACTCAGAATTTGGTCGCTCTTCATGGTTCAGGTGTTACACCCTTTGGCCGTTGTGGATGCCATGAAGATGAAGTCAGTTGAATGGTGTGGCGTCAACTACCAGCTCAACGGAAATCAAATACGGGTCGCGGACAGCCACGACGCTGCTTTGGAAACAGCTTCTGACGGAGCCTAACCCAACGCCAGCGAGATCGTGCTCTCGAACTGATCTGCAAAAAGCCCAATCGCTGATTCCGGCTCATGCTCAGTGAGTTTGTCCAACAACTGAGCAACGTGTCGTCCTTCGATCGTCAAAATCGGACTGCTCTCAGCAGGCAGTCCACGAGTGATTCGAATCCCCGTCGCGATCTCGGCAAAAGTCCACTGGCCACCACCGGCTCCCTTGATATCGAGGCCGATCGTAACAGGTGCGTCAATCGCCGCACTCATACGACCCACGATGGATTCAGCAAGCTTGCCAATTTTGGCCAGCTCATCCTCGAACCAGTAATCAACTTTTGGAGCCCGTACACGACTCTTGCCCCAACGATTGGCCTCACCGAACTCAATGAAGCGGTGAATCATCGCCGTATCAATCGGCGGGCAGGGAAGGTGACCAGCCCACTTTTCGACATTCGTTCTGTCGAATTCCGGATCACTTGTTTCGTAAGATTCGTAGATCCGCGTATTCTCGAAGATCGCCCGAGAGAACTCATCGTCGGTATCTGGCGTTGCATCAGGACCAGCGTAAGTTACACCAGCTGAGTTAAAGTAATTGCAACAACTGTCGATCACGCTACGGGCATTAGTGCATTCTTCGGGAGTCAGATGATAGGTTCTTCCGTGAGCGTTTGGTGTGCAAACGATATGGGCAATTACAGCTGACACCCAGTCGACAGGAACCAGATTTCGAGGCTCGTCGCCATTCATCGGCAAACGAATCGGCGTCTGGTGCTTGCCACTTTCGTCGCGTTGCTGGTGTGGAACAAGCATCGCGATCAATCGCAGATAGAGAAACAGACCATGGTAGGTGGACGTAAAACCGGTCTCCGAGTCGCCGATAATGACCGCCGGACGGAAGATCGTTACGTTGCGAAATCCTTCAGCATCCTGAACGAGTTTCTCAGCTTCGAACTTGCTCTGTTCATAGTCATTGCGAAGCTCCTGCCCTTCGTCGAGCTGGCTTTCGACAACCGTCTTTGAAGTCTTGCCGCAAACGTACGCGGTTGAAACGTAATGGAAATCCGGAATGTCATGCGTTTTTGCAAACTTGAGAACTTCTGTCGTTCCGTCAAGATTGGTGCGAAACGGCTCTTCAAGCCGCGTCACGGCTTTGAATTTCAGTATCGCAGCGTTGTGAATTATTTCGACGCAGTTATCGGCGATCCAGCGGGCGTCAGAATCTGATATACCAAGGCCTTCTTCGCAGATATCGCCTTCGATCACGATCGGACGAGGCAGGATTTTGCCCAGCTGCTTTTCCCAGTACTGCATGATCGTCTCGACACGCTGTCGCGCCGAGAGTTTCGAGCTTGGGCGAGCAATCACAGCGACGCGTTCTTTCCTGAGAACCAAATCTCTTAAAAGATATCGTCCGACGAGTCCAGTCGCTCCGGTGAGTAATATGTAGGTTTTTCCCTTGCCAGAAGCCTGAGACGACGAATCAGATGAGTTAATCACGTTGTTTAGCCTTGATGTTGCATAGAGGACGATGCCGGAAATGGTAAAATCGCCCTGCTGCGATATTATGTTCTGAGTTAGTGATTCTTCAAACACAAAGTAGGATCATTGCCCCAGAAACAAACAGACTGTCTAACCTAGCTTTTCAATGATTCAATACGGCAATAACGTGTATTTCACGATGATTCTGAGGCATTTTTCGATTCAGGTTGTCTGCATTGCTACGATTTTTTCGCCAAATTTCCTTTTTGCGCGGCAGGACAAAACGGCAGCAGACACGCCCGCCAGCATCGTTTTTTCCGGCCTGACTCAACAAGAAGTTGACTCCGGCTGGCTGGCGCTCTTTGATGGCAACTCCACTTTCGGATGGCGAGCTGCTTCAAAGGCCAACTGGAGAGTTTCAGAGGGCATCATTTCAGTTAGTGAAGGCGAGAAAGGCCTGCTTCGGACAACGTCTCAATTCGATGACTTTGAACTGAAAGTACAGTTCAAGATTCAGCCAGACACCAACAGCGGAGTGTTCATTCGCACCAGTCCCACGCCACGTGATCCCGCTGGTGACTGTTTCGAAATCAACCTGGCTGCACCAGAAGTCAGTCCCTTTCCAACGGGCACGTTGGTCAAACGAAAAAAAGGTGACGATGTTACCAAGGGTGATGCCACGTGGTTTGCAGAATGGCACGAGTTACACATTACGGCCAACGGGCCAAAGATATCGATCCAGGTGGATGGCAAGGAATCGCTGAACTACGATGACCCGGCTGGCGAAAATGCAATCGGCAAAGGGTTCATTGGTTTGCAATTGAATTCAGGATTGGCTCAGTTTCGAGCAATTCGGATTCGACCACTGAACGTCACCACGATCTTCAACGGGAAAGATCTGACAGGTTGGAAAACAGATCAGAAACTGGAAAGCAGTTTTAAAGTTACCGACGAAGGTGATCTTCAGATCCTGTCGGGCCGCGGTCAAATCGAATCCGAAACTTCCTTCGCGGACTTTGTGTTTTCAATGAAGTGCAAGACAAACGCTGCCGGCCTGAATTCAGGAGTCTTCTTTCGCTGCATTCCAGGCGATTTGATGAACGGCTACGAAAGCCAGATTCAGAATCAGTTCAAGGAGAATGATCGTACCAGGCCCGTTGACTGTGGGACTGGCGGGATCTTTCGTCGCACGCCCGCAAAACGCGTCAACGCAAACGACCTCGAATGGTTCTCCAAAACGATCATCGCAACAGGGCCACACATTGCCGTGTGGGTGAACGGATTTCAGGTGACCGACTGGTCTGACCAGAGAAAGCCCGACAGGAATCCGCGGCGTGGACGGCGGCTCGAAGCAGGCACCATCATTTTTCAGGGCCACGATCCAACCACGGACATCCTCATGAAAGATATCCGTGCTCGCGAGCAAAAGCCAAGGAACCGTTAGGCATGTGAGCGACAAGGCGGTTAGCCGCCGGTCCGTTTCGTGATCTATCGGCGCCAGGCGCCTTGCCGCTGACAACTCGTGCGGCATTATCACAAAAACAGAATCGCCAAACAGTGCCTAGCGAACTTTGTTGACGCTTCCCGGAGCATAGCTTCCCGATCCACTAAGGATCTTCGTAGGGATATCGATTTCACTGACGTGACTCGTCATGGCGTTGTAGCCTTGATCAAACGCGGCCGGAATCGTTGAAGCTGCTGGCGTTGTTGGCAGGCTGCTTTGCAACGATGCAGTTCGCAGGCCATTTCCCGGTGTCGTTGTTGCCGGACCAATTTCAATCGGCTGGAGCTGCGATTGCTTCGCGCCTCCATTCCACGCTTTGGTCAACGTCGAGCCGAGCCCGTTACTGCCCGCGCGTGTCGATGAGCCCGAAGTCGTGGCGCTGTTTGACACCGGAGGCGGGTTGTTCGACGCCGGAGTCACGTTAGCAACTCGTGTTCGATTGAACGAACCGCTACCGAATGAATTGTCCCGATTCGCTGGCTGCGATGGTGCGAACGTTTGCGGTTGCGGTTGGCTCGCTGCAATGTTGCCAAAGGTAGATGCAGATGTCGATGCAGGTGCTGGTGTTGCTTGACGCTGTTGCCCCGGATAGTCAAATCCTCCACCAAGCCCAGCGACACTTTCTTTGGCTTTGCCAATCAGGTTCTGAGCTTCCTGATTTACAGATTTTGTGGCCCGCGAAAATGAAGGCTTGAACGAATTGTCACCGCCGCCAAATGTCGGCTTTAATTCAGAGGCAGCCGAAACAACCTTGTCCTTCAGATTCCCACCAAACTCGGTAGAAGACCTGGCAACTTCTGCCACACGATTACCTACTGGTCCCAACGCGCTGCTAAATCGCTGCCGCGCCGCTTCGACTGTATTTTCGACTGTGTTTTCAACCGACTTGGTAGATGATCCGCCCGCAGCAGTCGTCAACTTCCCGTTCATGTCGTAAAGCGACTGGTTGACTTTCGCGATCGATTTATCGAGACCGACATTGTTCGCAGCCGTATTGAAACCAGACTGTACTTTCTTGTTGACGTCAGCCAGAGCGTTCTTGAAGTTGTTCGATGTCGATGGCTTGGTTGAGAGCACGTCGCCGGGTGACTTGAAGCCACCTCCTTCGAGTGATTGTTTCGTGTTGGCAACGGCAGCGTTGAAATTCTGCTGAGCACTACTGAACGAATTGGCGCCCAGCTCCTTCGCCTGATTGAGACGTTGATCGATGGAGTTGCCTGCCGATTTGAAGTCGGACTTGAAGCCATTTGCTGCCTCGGCAAGCTTCGATTCACCGGTGTCATAGGGGGAACGAAGTGGCTCGTTATTGTTGACTGCTCCGTCAAACTTTCTTTCTGTTGCCGCGATACCACTTTTGATTTCGTCAATCTGACGTTGGTAGTCGTCGACACTGTCCGTCGTCCTGGCAAGTGAAGTCTTTGCGGCATTGAGTCCATCGGTTGGCGACGGATTGAGATGCAATGCTGGTGGCGGAGGCGGAGCGATCTCTGATTCTTTTTTCCAAAACGCGAGCCCCGGTGTCGGAAGCGCTGGAATCGAAGAAAATTTGGATTTGAGTGCCTGGCATCCAGTGAACGCCAGAGTGCAACAGGCCAATGCGAGACTGAGCGTGTGGAACGCTTTCTGGTGCAGTTTTTTGGATAGTGGTTGTTGAAGCATTGGAATCCCAATCTTTCGGGTTGCGTCCTGCAAGGTGAGAATATTGCCCTGATCGTCAAGGTTTACTCAAAGCGCTTTATCGGAAAATTGGCTCAAGTTGGTGATCCAAAACAGATAAAATTTTCGCGTGGGGATGTTAGAGACGCCTGTTTTTTCCGTCAAGCGCCAAAAGCGACAGCAGTTTCTGGAAAGACAGGAGGCTGCGCGAGAATGGGAACTGTGGGTCTGGCCAACCCAGACTGACAACCGAAAAACGGTGCAAACCGCAGCGTGCGGCTGAGAAAGCTTCGGCTACAGTTGAAACTTCGCCAAGGCGTCAGCAATGATCAGGCTGTGGTCAAAAGCCAACTGGGGAAGCCCGTCCATTGGAAACCACCTCGCATCAGCAGCATCATCAGCCGCGGCGAAGTAGTCAGATTCCGAGGCCACCGTCCAAAACGCTACGGTGACAACGCGACCGCGCGGATCCCGATCGACTGCCGAGTAAGCTCCGATTTGCTGCACACTGGCAACAACCAGCCCGGTCTCTTCTTTCAATTCGCGAATGGCAGCCGATTCTGCCGGCTCGTCCATGTCCATGAAGCCGCCCGGCAGTGCCCAGCTGCCAGCAAACGGTTCTCTCTTGCGTTCAATAAGAAGCAACGACCGATTGGTCGTGTCGAAGACGACCACGTCGGCGCTGACGCTGGGGCGGGGGTAGTCGTAGGTAAAGGGCATTATCAATTGGTCCAGTGTGTTCAGTGTTCAGTTCGCAGAAACGGACGATCCCGTACTGGTTACGCTGAACACTGAACGCTTGACTCTGAACTTTTGCACTACCCTTTTGCAGCCGCAAATCGTTCTGCAACAGCATCCCAGTTCACGACATTGAAAAACGCCTGAACGTAGTCGGGACGGCGATTTTGATAATTCAGATAGTAAGCGTGCTCCCAGACATCGCAGCCCAGAATTGGCGTATGTCCGTGCATCAGTGGGTTGTCCTGGTTCGGTGTACTTTCGACATGCAGTTTTCCACCATCACAGCAAAGCCAGGCCCAGCCGCTACCGAAACGGGTTCCTGCCGCTGCAGCAAACTCTTCCTTGAATTTGTCGAAGCTTCCGAAAGCGGCATCGATTGCTGCTGCCAGATCGCCACTGGGCGCTCCGCCACCATTGGGGCTCATGATCGACCAAAAAAGAGTGTGGTTCGCGTGACCACCACCGTTATTTTGAACCGCACCACGCTTGGCCTCTGGAACCGCCGAAAGGTTGGAGACAACTTCTTCGATCGGCTTGTCTGCCAGATCCGTGCCTTCCAGGGCAGCGTTTACTTTGGTGACGTAACCGTTGTGATGTTTGGTGTGGTGGATCTCCATCGTCCGCGCATCAATGTGTGGCTCAAGCGCGTCGTAACCGTAGCCTAGTTCTGGAAGAGAATAACCCATTAGATTTCCTGTGTGTTGACGTTATCAATAACCGAAACAACGAAACCGCATTTCGGAGGTCTGTCCAACACAAGAGAATATCGCATCGAGCGGGATGCCGAAAGATACGGCGACAATAATCGCGAAAGCAGCCCAACGGGGCGTAAACTAGCGGCCTTCAGTCGGCATTCCGGCTGACTCGACCCGGATCTGATTCGATTCTTCGCTCAACATCAGGTAGTGGCGAATCTCTGCCAACAGATTCGGGGCCAACTCCGTACAGTTCGTGGAAAACCAGCTGCGACGGGCTTCACGAATCACAATCCGGATGAAGCTCTTGTTTCGGGTTCCGCCACGTTCACCAATCGCTTCACGTTCACAAAACTCAAACGTCACACGGAATCGACCGCGACGACTGTAATCTGCCCGATCTTCAAGCTCAACTTCGATCGATGCAAAATCGGATTGAACGTGTCGAATTTCGGCTTCGAACTCCATGATGAAACCGCGAAGTTTCTCTACCAAAACTGAAATCGGAGTTTGAGTCACAAACTCTTCTGAAAGTAGAGAACGTCGAGTATCCGTTCGCCAGGTGATTCCTGAAAGTGAACCGGTCTTAACAGAGTCCATCTGTTCGCCTTCGGGAGCAGACACGGCGACCACCCGGTTGCGACCCATCTCTTTGGCTCGCAACAAAGCGGTATCGGCACGCACAAAGAAATCAGTCGCTGTATCAGACGGTCGCAATTGCGTCACACCAAAGCTGGCCGTAATACATTTGCCATTGAGCATCGGTTGGGCAGTGACTTCCAGCGATCGTCGAATTTCTTCTGCTCGTTCAATCGCACCATCGACATCACACTGTCCACAGAGGATCACAAACTCTTCACCCCCAAACCGACTGACCAAATCCTGTGCCCGGACAAACTCTTTGAGTTGGGCAGCAAATGCCACGAGTGCCTGGTCACCGACGTGATGGTTGAAGTTGTCGTTGATTGACTTAAAGAAGTCGATGTCGCAGATGATAATACTTGTGTTGTAGTCGTCTGCCTTTTTGCTGTTGGAAATGGTCTCAGCAAGTACTCTTTCGAACTCGCCGCGGTTGGCGACCTGAGTCAGTGGATCGACCACCGAAAATTCGTACAGGTCTTTCAACTGTCGCTGCAGGTCCAGTTGAACTGATGAGTCGAAGATCAGAATAACGGCTCCGAGTACAACGTTGCTTTCGTCGATCACCGGGGTCGCCGTAATGACAACGTTTACTTCACGTCCACTGGGACCGATGATTCGATAGTCGCCTGACTGAATTTTTCCGCTTTGGAGACAAGCCGCAACAGGACATTGTTCTCCCTGGATCGGCTCTCCAGCAGGATCATGAAGGCACAGCAAAGATGGGCGAATCGTCTGCCCGATTGCATCAGCAATTGAACGTCCAGTAATCGCTTCGACTGCGTGACTCCACGCACCAACGCAATACTCCCGATCGACAAAGACGACACCTTCCCGAAGACACCAAAAGAGGGTATTCAAGTATGGCAACAGGACTTTGGTCGTGTCTTCAGGGCTCAGTGGGTTTGTATTGTTGTCGGTATTGGGCGACATATCGCGTGTCAGGAAGTCTGCAGTAGATTGAGCCAAAACCTAGGTCGCCGATTGGCAGATGGTCTTCAATCTGGCCTGATTCCTCATTAATTCACAATCTAACCGTTCATCACAAGTACTCCCTCATTGGATGTATCGATTATGAAGATCGTATCAATTAGCGATGGTAGCTCGACTCACTGTGCCCTGGATTTGGGCTCGGAACTGGCGCCAATGACCGCCGCAGCCGGCTTTCCAGCATCAACGAGGCAGCTGATTCAGAACTGGAGTGAGCTTCGTTCGCGAATCGACATTCAGAATCCGGATCGAATTTCAAAAACAGAAGTCGAAGTCAATGCACCGATCACCGATCCGGGAAAGATCATCTGCATCGGCAAGAATTACGCCAAGCATGCTCAGGAGATGGGGTCGGAACCCCCTTCGATTCCTGTCGTCTTCAGTAAGTTCAATTCTGCGATTTCGGCACCAGACGCAAAAGTCTTTCTTCCGTCGATCAGCCAAAAAGTCGACTTCGAAGCCGAATTGGTGGTGGTTATCGGAAAGCAGGGTCGCAACATCGATCGCGACCAGGCAATGAGCCACGTGTTTGGCTACTGCTGCGGAAACGACATTTCAGCACGAGACTGGCAGAAAGAAAAACCTGGCGGCCAATGGCTTTTGGGGAAAACGTTCGATGGCTTCGCACCGCTTGGGCCGCACATTGTGACTGCGGATGAAATCGCAGATCCGCATAGCCTGAACATCGAATTGCGACTCAATGGCGACGTCATGCAACACTCCAACACCAGTCACCTCATCTTCCCCATCGACTTTCTGATTGCCCATCTGTCAAAGTTTGTCACGCTGGAACCGGGCGATCTGATTTTCACCGGCACGCCCGCTGGTGTCGGTGCGGGCCGCCAGCCGCCAGTGTTCCTGAGCGACGGCGATCAACTGGAAGTCGAAATCGAAGGGATCGGGACACTTGGCACCACGATTGTCGGCTGCTAGCGAGCGACTTTGCGGATTGAAAAGGGCATTCGTCCTACAACCAGGGATCGCTCAATTCTCGCGCCCGCGATTGCCGACTGTCTATCTGTATAGGCAGGTCTCGGTTTCATCAGGTCCAAATAAATATGGTTGCACGTCGTACCGACGCTCGAAGAAGACGTGTGCTCAGTGAGGAATTCGTTCCCACCGACGAGACCTCTGTGGACTGCCATAAAAAGCCAATGCAGGCCTATTCTTTCGGAGCCAACCGTCGCAACCAGCCCAAGACGACGGACCTGATTCCCAAACGTGCGACCGCACTGAGTCTGTTCTTTCTGCTGGTCATCACCTGCGTTGTCGGACTTAACATGCTGGCCTACAACGCGGCGTCGGTCGGTGAAGTCATCGGGCAATCAGGAATGCAATCGACGGCGCTGCACGGCCCCGGAACGCTGGCGAACTGGTGCTGTAGTGTCAGCCTGTTTCTGTGTGCCGGAATCTGTGCACAGCTCTTTTTTCTGCGGCAGCACAAACGCGATGACTACGGCGGAATGTATCGTGTGTGGCTGGTGATGTCGCTGATGTTCATCGTGGCAAGTATCGATTGTGCGATCGACTTGAGATCAATCGCTGCGAAACTGTTTGAAGTGGCAACACATCGATCGCTCATACAAACGCCATGGCTCATGTTGACGATCGAGATGATTGTGCTTGGGATCATCGTGATTCGAATGCTGTTTGAAGTCCGAACTTCAAAAGTCACACTCACAGCAGTGCTGTTGGTTTGGTGCGGCTTTGTGGGTTGCATTGTGTTGCGAAATGTTCAGCTCCCTGAAAGCCTCTCCGCCATCGATCACAATATGGCTTACGGAAACTGCATCCTGTTGGGCTGTGTCGGTTCGCTTGTCGCGCTAACGATCTACGCACGATTTGTGTTCCTGCATGCACATGGATTGATTCAGCTGAAAGTTAAAACTGCCAAACCGGCTGCAGATTCTGAGCAGGAACAGACGACCACTGCCAGGAAAACAAAAACCAGCAAGACTCGATCTGCTGCATCAGCTAACCCTCAGGTAGCTGCTTCGACGCGGAAGAGGAAGCAGACCGCCTCCACAGAAGCTCCTGCAAACGAACCGGTGGTGACTGAGCAACAAACGAAAACCAAAAAAGCTCCAGCAGCCAAATCTGCTACCAAGCCTGCCCCGATTAATCCAATGGTGGCTAAGCCAGCCAGTGCCAAACGAACCGCTGCCAAACCGCCAGCAAAACCTGCTCAGAAGACCGCGCCAACGAAACCTGCTCAGCAGAAGACTGTGGTTC
>CAYUNP010000100.1:0-18780 GCA_964446085.1 uncultured Pirellulaceae bacterium | reverse complement strand
GCGGCTTGCCGTTAAACGAAACAAACATGCGCCTCTTTGGCCCAAGAGATCGGTTCTTGTGTTGCCCGTTTTTCGGGCGGTTGCTTTCCGTTAATTTGGAACCCGCCCGTTTTGTTCTATGGGTATTGAATTTCCATTAACTGTCGGAAACCGAAAATAAACGCAATTTACCGGCGTTTTGAGCTGCTTAATGAACTGGCAATTTTTCGCCTGCAGCGCTGCTATTTGTGAGCTAGGCAAAAAAGTTTCTTGGATGGAAACGCGATGAAACAGGCCTTTTGATTCCGCTTGATCAAAAAAGTGCTGGCGTCGACGCGGATTGGTACGGGGCATGCTTTAGAGGCGTAGTAACCACCATTTTACTACCGGAGACCTCTACTGATGACCACCATCTCATGGAAGGGCACGTTGCTCTTCTTTCTAGTTACAACTTTGACGCTGATGACAGCAACGCTCTTTCCTTCTGCTGTTTCACATGCGGCAGAACCAACAATTGCTCTTCAAGAAGACATTCCATCTAAAGACGCCGCCGCCCCTGAAGAAGATGAATCGGAAGCACCTGCTGCTGAAGAAGATGAAACTTCTGCTGCCGACGAACCCGAAGCGAAAAAAGAAGCCCTTGCTCCAATCACGACGGACTTCGTCGTTAGCAACCTGTGGATCATGATCGCAGGCATGCTTGTGTTCATCATGCACCTTGGGTTCGCTACGCTTGAGAGCGGTTTAACGCGATCAAAAAACACAGTTAACATTCTGTTCAAGAACACAGCGATCGTGTGTCTTGGACTGGTTACCTATGCTGTTGTTGGGTTCAACATCATGTATCCTGGCTTTGCAAAATTCGAAGATGATGCCGCCAAGCAGGCTTACATGGAAACAAGCGAAGATGCTTCCATGAAGAAGCAAGGCTACTTTGCGTTTGCAGGACCAGGCTTTGTGTTGAATGGTCCAAAAACGGCCGCAGGTCCGAAATGCACTCCGGACTACGGATTTCCATACACCTTGTTTACAGACTTCTTCTTTCAGGCGATGTTTGCGGCCACATGTTGCACCATCGTTTCAGGAGCCGTTGCCGGGCGAATCAAGCTGGGAACGTTTTTGATCTTCTGTCTGTTTTTCGTTTCCGTCAGTTATCCAATCACAGGCTCCTGGAAATGGGGGCTCGGTTGGTTGCATCGGATTGATTTCGTCGATTTTGCAGGTTCAACACTCGTGCACTCGGTCGGTGGATGGGGAGCGCTGGTCATGGCATTGTTGCTTGGTCCTCGAGCGGGCAAATACGTTAACGGGAAAGCGATGGCGATTCAGCCCAGCAACATGCCATTAGCCACGATTGGTGTATTCCTGCTGTGGTTCGGTTGGTTTGGATTCAATGGTGGATCTGTGCTTTCAGCGGACCCTGGACTTGTATCGCTTGTCCTTTGCACCACCTCCATGGCTGCAGCAGCAGGTGGTCTGGCAGCGGCCCTGATCTCAACCATTCATGGAAAGAAGCCAGACCTTTCAATGACTTTGAATGGAATTCTTGCGGGCCTGGTCGGTATTACCGCCGGAGCAGACCAGATGTCACTTCTGGAATCGATCTATATCGGTTTGATCGCAGGAGTACTTGTCTACATCGCAGTGATCTTCATCGATGGCGTTGTGAAAATTGACGATCCTGTTGGGGCGATCAGTGTTCACCTTGTCTGTGGAATCTGGGGCACACTTGCCGTCGGAGTCTTTGGTGCTGCAGCCAGTGCTGACCAGTTGAAGGCCCAGGTGATTGGAATTATCGCGATTGGCGTCTTTACCGTCGCCTTCTGTTTCATTCTCGGGATGGTTCTTAAAGTCACGATGGGCTTGCGAGTACCTCACGAAGAAGAACAAAAAGGACTCGATCTTGGCGAGCATGGAATTCATGCCTACAGCCTGTAGCGAAGGAAAAAGGAGAAGAGTTCTGACCATGGACTCTTCCCAATGATTCACGGTTGGTCGATTGCCAACCGCACAAAGTGGTCAATGGTGGTTGGAGAGTACGTGTAGTCACTTGTGGCTTGCGTGCTCTCCGCTCCATTTAGGCGCCGCATGCGTTCGAATTTGCGGTTCGACAGAAGGTGGGATTTTCTGAAGGAGTTGGGTTTCGCCAGTCAGCAGTCTGTTCACAAGCTGGAAGCCAATGCCACCTTTCGAGCTAGGCAGCTTTCAGGCTTCGATCGAACTGCGAAGCGTTTTCATAGAGCTGCAAGTATCGAGCGGCCTGAATTTCAGAGTCGTGGTTGAGCTCCATCATCTTGCGAGCTTCGATTCCCATCTGCTGGCGCGGCAAAGGATTGGTAATGATCCATGAAATCTGCTTGGCGAGGTTCGCAGGATTTCCTGCTTCGGCTAACAAGCCAGTTTTTCCGTGATGAACCATTTCAGGAATGCCACAGGTATCAAATCCAACGACCGGAGTCCCGCAGGCCATCGCTTCGAGCCCGACTTGAGGTTGGTTGTCTTCTGTTGATGGCACAACCACCACATCGGCTGCCGAGTAAATCAGTCTCTGACGATCGACTGAGTCAATGTAGCCGAGTTGATGGATCTTTTTGACGGGACCGGTTGATTGAACTTCGCCAGCACCGAAGACGAGCCCTTCAACATTTTCGTTGGTCGGAAGTTGATTGAGTGCTTCCATCAGGGAGCCAATTCCTTTTCGCTTGTTGCGAACGTCGTCGGCGCCGAATCCAATCAGAAACGCATCAGAGCGGATCCCAAGTTGCTTTCGCGCGTGATGTTTGTCGACTGGGTAAAACTTTTTGAGATTGAATCCCAGGCGAATGTGATGGAAAGAGGCCGTCTTTGGCCAGATGGGACTTTTCCTGGCCAGGTCAAGCATCCATTTGCTGGGCGCGACGACATGAACTTTTCGTCCAGCCAGTGCGCGTCGTTTCGACATGAACGAATCAACTGAGACATCACGATTGTGCGAATCCGTCACCTGGGGACATGAACCACAGCCCGATTCATAGTTTGCGCAGCCACCCGAGTAATGACAGCCGCCTGTAAACGCGTTCTGGTCATGCAGCGTCCAAACGAGTGGAACATGTTCGGGAATCGATTGAAAGAAAGTTGGATAGTCAGCAAAGAATGAAATCCAGTGCAGGTGCACGACATCCGAATTGATCTGAAACCAGTTCAATCGTGATTCGTCTGGCAATCGGGCCATCGAAAAAGTTTCTTCGCCGGCAGGCCTGGTAGCGATGTGGTCGTTGTGCAATTGCCAGATTTCACGGAGTCGTTTCTTTTCACGTCGCTTTGAGAAAATCGCCATGCCTCTTGGCTCGGGCTTTGGCAAAATCTGGACCTGTTCGATTGATTCAGACTTGCTGCTACCGATCTGAAACAGATCGTCACGGTCTGAGCGGCTGTAGTAGAAGGTGCTTTTGATGCCGGATTTTTGCAATCGCCGACTGAGTCTTCGTGCAGCTGTCGCTGCGCCACCGTAAGGAAACGTGTTGAAGTGACTAACCTTCATGTGTTCACTCCTGAATAAAGGGCGTCCTGACGGTCACGCTACTTTTCGAATCGTGGAAAGTGATGCTTCCTCGACCGGATTCTCAAGCTCGTATCGCTGTTTGGCCAAAAACATGTTTTCGAGCATCGCCTGTCGACCGCGTCGCACAAACCAAACTCTTAACTTTCGGCGAGTTGATTCAATTTGCTCCTGCAGCGCACTCCATTTGGCGTTGCGAATTTCAGTTTCGCTCAAAGGGCGAATGCAATCTTCGATGAATTGATCTTTCTCCTGCATGAATCCATGCAGCAGTACTTTTGAATCGTCCAGCAGGTCACGCCGCACGCGGTCCGTCGTCGAAAATGAAATTGCTCTGCATTCTCGAGCCAGGCCGCGTTCTTTGGCAAACTGATAGACCGCCATGTCGAAAACGCCTTCGCGTGCATCGGCTGGCATTTGCGATGCAAAATTCATCGCGTAGCATGCTCCACCGTTGATGTGCGGTTCAAGGATGCGTTTCGGACGTTTGAGGATTCGGTATTTGTAAACTTCCGGGACATAGCATCCCATCATCAGCGGCGTCTGCCCTTTGGCGTACCATTGATCTGACAGGCGATCGACCCAGTCGGCTTGCGTAGGACACATGTCCGATTCGAGCCACAAACTGAAGCCATCATTTCCACTGTAATTCTTTTCGATGAACTCCATGCAGTCCCAGAACATGGCTCCGGGGCCCTCGGGATAGCCGAAAATCTGCGTGGGGCACTGAAATGGGATCGTTTTTCCCAGGGAAGCGAAGGCTTCGACAAGTCGTTGGGATGGTTCCCGTTTCGGACTCGCTGCGAGCAGGAAATCTGTCTCGACCTGAGGTTTGGGCCACGACTTGAGGTGATTAGCAATCCGCAAATAGCGATCCACTTCTTCGTCGCAAAAGTGAGGGAGAATGACGACGTGTTTGCGAGTGTTTGTCATGGCACCGTTGGAAAAAAAGCAGGCGCGAATTCCGTTTGCGACCACAGAACCATCCTTGGTTCCTTCAGCCAGCCTGCGGACGCAATTTATGAAAATGCTCAATCTTGCGTCAATCGCAATTTCAATTGAAGAGATTGCTGGCAATCGAGTTGATCGATTTTTGTCTTGACGCGAAACCTCAGATCGCGCTGCGCCTGTTGGGTCGATGTGATTGATATCACGATGCTATTGCCGTTTTACTTTAAGCAATGTTGAGGTTGCTTCTAAACGCGGCCAGGCGATAACATGGCGCCAGTCAGGATGACAAACTCGCTAGCAGGAAATGCTGTGGCACGCTTACTTATCATCGATCAATCTCTTTGCAGCAAAGGTGGTCACCACTTCGACTACGTTAACTGTATCGCTCGTGCCGCGAACAAGGAACAATTGCCAACTTTTGTCGCAACGAACAAAAAATTCAAATGCCGTCGCGAAAATTCATTGGAGTGCGATGACTCGTTGCAGTCCGTGGCAACGGTTGTGCCCAGCTTTCGTCATACAACCTATCAACGAGAAAGCTGGTTGGCGGGCTTGCGTCACCTGAAACGTGCCGGCGTTGTCACTGACAAACCACAAAGTGAAAAACTATCGGCGTTGCAGCGCTTTTCCAGTTGGCGTCGACATTCCCGGGTTCGCAAACGACGACGGGATTTGATTGCTCAGTTTGCATACGACTGCCAACGTTTTTTTGAAGCGTTGCCTCGTAAGGAATTCATGCCGCAAGATCACGTGTTTTTGACGACCGTCTCCGAACTTGAGCTGATGGGGCTGGCGATCTATCTGGCGAGTGCTCCATCTTCGCGTCTGGCGACGTGGCACCTGCAGTTTCACTACAACCTTTTCGATGGGCGAACTCCCGAGTTTGAGACTCAAAAAGAAGTTCAACGGAAGGTGCGTGGTTGCTTTCTGGCTGCGATGTCCAGAATTCCTGACCATCAACTGAATTTTTATTGCACGTCCAGCGAGTTGGTCGATCAGTACAGCCGTTTGAATGTGGCTGATTTTTACCGGTTGCCATACCCAATCAATCCAAAATTTGCTCCTGCTAAAATCCGGAGTTCAGTACAGAGTCGGAAACCGGTTATCAAACTTGCAGTTCATTCGGATCGCGAAGCATCAGAGCCGGACTTTCAAACGTCACAGGTGGAGTCAGCGAAAATAGCTCAGCCGGATGCGCCGATTCGAATGGTTTGTCCTGGTGAGTTGCGGCGCGAAAAGGGAAGTGCGGCTCATTTGCAACGCGTGATTGATTCGCTTTGGGATGAGTATCTTTCATGTGGCCGACTGCAAGTTGCCGTGCAACGTCCCAGGCGAAAACTGCTTCGCCGGGAAAAGCTCAGACTTGAGTTGCCCGGTGCTGTGCCGACGGGCCGCTCCGAACCCATTGTGGACTACTTGCGGCACCCTCTTTCAGAAAACGAGTACTGCGATTTTGTGCGCGGTTCGGATTTTGGATTGCTGCTTTATGACTCTCGGGCTTACTACAGTCGACGCGCCGGAGTGCTTGGCGAACTGTTGGCTTCCGGAAAGCCGGTGATTGTGCCGGCTGGCTGTTGGCTGGCACATCAGCTTCAGGATTTGCAGTTCAGGCATGTCGATTCCCTGGCGAAGGAATTGCCACTCTCGCGGAGCCTTGAACTTGGTGCATTTGAATTCGATCCCGATAACGCGCCACTGAGTGGTGGTCTTGTGTCGTTTGATCGTCACCGACATCCGTTTCGGGCGACGGCCAAAAAAACTGAAAACGAAAACATCGCGATCGTGAGCTTCGACTGGCACCATCCGCACGGGGAAGGTGTTGATGCCCGGATCCGCTGTATCGAAAACGGAGCCAGTAGTGGCAAGGTGTCGTCGACGCAGGTTGTTGGCCACCGGTTTTCTGCCGGACAATGCAAGACGATGTTTCGACTCCATAGCGGTAGCAATGAAGTTTGCTTCGAATTTGAAAATGCTTTTCATGATTCGACGGCAACAATTCGTAACTTGTCTGTTAACCTGTTCAGTGTTCCTGACGCACAAGACATTCCCCTGGGACGTGTCGGCTTGATATTCGATACAGAGGAATCGATTGAGGCTTCTGTTGTTGAAATGGTTGAGCATCTTGCGCACTATCGTCAAACCGCCGAAGACTTTTCGCAGGTCTGGTGGAGGTCCCATGATCCGTATCGAACACTCGACTTTCTTGTCGGCAGTGCGTCGGCGGTTCAGCGTGCTGCCTAGTTTAACTTCCTGAAGACTGCCCTCCTGCTGGTTGTGAATTTATGAATGTACTCGTTGTTGGCGGTGCTGGTTACATCGGATCGCACATGGTTCGCCTGCTGGACAAAGCGGGGCACAAAGTTTGGGTTCTGGACAACCTTTCGACCGGATTCATGCAGGCGGTAACTGCCGGAGAGCTGGTTGTTGGCGAAATGAATGACTCGGCTTTGGTGAAGAGCATTCTCGGTGACAACAAAATCGACATGGTGATGCACTTTGCAGCGTGTGCCCTTGTGGGCGAGTCCTGTTCGAATCCAGCCAAGTACTACCAGAACAATGTGGTCAATACTTTGCTGTTGCTTGAGTCGATGCGGGAAGCCAATGTTCGGAAGCTGGTCTTTTCGAGTACCTGTGCGACCTATGGAATCCCTGCAACGGTTCCGATCTCCGAATCCACGCCGCAGCAGCCCGTCAATCCGTATGGGTTTACGAAACTGGTTATCGAAAGAGCACTTCGAGATTATTCCGAGGCACACAATTTCGGCTATGCGGCATTGCGATACTTTAATGCGGCCGGCGCTTCGCCTCTTGGCGGCATCGGAGAAGATCACTCGCCGGAATCACATTTGATTCCGATTGTGCTTCAAGTTGCTTTGGGCCAACGCGAACAGGTAACCGTGTTCGGGTCAGATTGGCCGACTTCGGATGGGACTTGTGTACGTGACTATATCCACGTCGACGATTTGGCCGATGCACACCTTCGCGCGATGGAGCGATTGAAGCCCGGAAAGGGAATTGAAGTGAATCTTGGTACTGGGAAAGGATTCAGCGTTCGGCAGATCATTGAGACATGCCGCGAGGTATCAGGTATCGATATCGCCAGTGTTGATGGTGAACGTCGTCCTGGAGATCCGCCCGAGTTGGTGGCGGACGCTTCAAAGGCGAAAGAAGTTTTGGGGTGGGAGCCGCAATACACATCGCCGCGCCCAATTATTGAAACTGCCTGGAATTGGCATCAGAACAATCCGCAAGGCTATGCGAAGAAAGCTTTGGATGAATCCAGTCTGGAACAGGGCTAATCTATTCGTTTTCGGGAATCGGTGGTTCTGCGAGCTTGTTTGCCAGTCTTCGTCGCTTTTTGCGTTTGGCTTTGAGGGGCAAATACCACAAATACATGCCGGTAAGCCACAGGCCAAGCAGAATTAGCCCGTTGGCGAAGAAGATATAGAGCTTCGCGTAGTCGGAGAAGAAAGATCCGTCGTGAAGCGATTCGATAAAGTCACTTCGGCGATAATTGCACGACAATACGGATGTGTCCTGTGAGTCCAACTGGATTTCCCAGTTATTTTTGCATCGAACTTTGATGACGCCTTTGGCCGGTCTCACGTCCAGGCGATCGATGTCGTTCCATGAGTTCACTTCGGCCTGTTCAACACTCCTGGCAGCTTCGAGGATGTTTTCCCAGGTCGCCGAAACTCCAGAGGAAACCCCATTCTCTGTGGGCGGCTGAATCCAGGAGACCTCTTTTTTTAGTTGCAAAATGAGCCCGGTCAAAATGACCAACAGGGTCGGAATTGCGATGAGAATTGCTCCCCATCGATGCAGTTTTCTTGACCAGCGGTTCATTCAGGGATAGCTCGGAAAATGACTGGAACAGGAGATGGTTCTGTGGCTGAATAGATTGGGAAACCCGTGTAGGACGTGGGTAACGGCCGTTGCATCCGGAAAAAGGAGGCTAATCGAAACTCCCAACCCAAGCCTTGGGGTCGGCATTGGGAACTGTCAACTTAAACGGATCCGGTAAAAAGCGGGAAAAATCGGCTGTACGCAATCCCCGCGGAAAATTCTGAATATTTTGGGAAACGAACTTCTAAATCGTGGTAATGCCCCAGCTCTAGGTTAAGTTATAGCTGAAATTGCGAGGTTTGCGCTCTGAGTCAACAAGGGCTTGTGCGCAAGCTACAGGAGATATGCACAAACGTGGCTGATTGACAGGCCTTCAGGCCTAGATAGAATCTGCCGCGCAGAGAACCAGGATCAATCACCTTGTTTATGCGTATCACCGCAGTTCAGTTAACGCTGAGCTGTCAAAGTTTTGAATCATGATGTCACATCGTGGTGATATCCACTGACACTTTTATTTGTTCGAGTCTCGTTCGAGGAGGACCTTTAATGTCGAAGCGTTTTTTCGGCATGTTGGTAGCTTGTGTTTTCGCTTTTGCGTCCACGGCAGCCAACGCTGACACACCATGCGGTTGCGGCCAAGTTGTTGCACCATGTGGAGATTGCTACGGAAGCTCCGTAGTTAACCCGTATAGCGCGGGTGGAATTGTATACGATGGAATGTCTGGTGGCATTTCATACGGCGGCGGAGTTGCTGTTGACGGTGGTGCTGGCATTGCTGGTGGTGTTGTTAACGGTGGAGCTATCGTCGGCGGTGGAGAAGTCTTGGGCGCTGCTTCTGGCGGTTGCTGTGGTCAATCAGTTCGTTACGAAACCCGTACGATCTATCAAAGCCAAATGACTACTCAAATGCGAACTGTTACGCGTACTCGTATGCGTACTGAAACTCGCACACAAAATTACACTGTGAACGTTCAGGTTCCAGTTCAGCAAACTCAGAACTACACCGAAATGGTGTCTGAGCCACGCACACGAACTGAGTCTTTCACTGTTCAGGTGCCTTACACTGAGAATGTTACTCAGCAGTACAACGTTACTGTTCCAGTACAGCAGACTCGTGAAGAGTCTTTCTCTGTAAGCGTTCCTTACACTGAGCCTGTATCTCAGAACTTCACAGTTCAGGTTCCTTACACTGAGAACGTCACTCAGAACTACACAGTTCAGGTGCCTTACACTGAGAACACTACTCAGTCGTTCCAGGTTACGGTTCCTTACACTGAGATGACTACTCAGACTTACAACGTCCAGGTTCCTTACACTGAGAACGTTTCTCAGAACTACCAGGTTAGCGTTCCTTATCAGGATACGACCACTCAGAACTTCACAGTTCAGGTGCCATACACTGAGAACGTTACACAGTCTTATCAGGTTTCAGTTCCTTACACGGAAATGACCACTCAGAACTACACAGTTCAGGTGCCATACACTGAAAACACGACTCAGACTTACCAGGTTACGGTTCCTTACCAGGAAATGACCACTCAGAACTTCACAGTTCAGGTGCCTTACACTGAGAACATCACTCAGTCTTTCCAGGTTGCGGTTCCTTACACTGAAAACGTTACTTCGAACTACACAGTTCAGGTTCCTTACACTGAGCAAGTTGCACAGCCTTACACTGTTCAAGTTCCTGTTACGACTCAGGTCCCACAGAACTACACAGTTATGGTTCCAACAACTCAGCAGCGAACTGCAACTCGTATGGTTTGCCAACCTTACACAGTTACTCGTTACCGCACACAGTGCGTTGATGCTGGTTCATTCCAGAACGTGACTCGTGTTGTTCCAGTCAGCAATGGCTGTGGCGGCGGATTCGTTTCTGGCGGTGCTGGAATCGGTGGCGGCGGCTTCGGCGGCGGTGGCGGAATCCTTAGCGGCGGCGGATGTGGCCTTCTTGGTGGCGGCGGATGCATGGCTCGTTCAAGCTGTGGTTGCTCTAGCTGTGGTTGCGCAAGCAGCTGTGGTTCTTGCGGCGGCGGATGTGCTGGCGGTTGCGGTTCAGCTGGAGGCGGAATCCTCGGTGGCGGTGGCGGTGCTATCCTCGGTGGTGGTGCTATTGCTGGCGGTTCATCTGCTTGTGGTTGTGGTCCTTCTTACCAGACTGTTACAACTCGCGTTTACGTTCCACGTCGCGTTCAGCAGCAAGTCCCTTATCAGGTAACTCTGAATCGTCAGGTTCCACAGCAGTACACGTACAACGTGACTGTTAACGTTCCTCAGACTCAGACTCGCATGATTAGCCAGACTTCTTACCGTACTGAGACTCGTCAACGTATGGTTGCTGTTCAGCGTTGCAAGACTGAAACTCGTACTCGTACGACTCCAGTAACTCGCACTCGCATGGAAACTCGCACTCGTCAGGTACCTGTTCAGCGCACTCGCACTGAAACTCGTACTCGTCAGGTTCCAGTCCAGCGTACTCGCGTTGAAACCAAGACTCGTACTGTTCCAGTTCAGCGTACTCGCACTGAAACTCGTACTCGTCAGGTTCCAGTAACTCGCACGAAGTTGGAAACTCGTCAGCGTACTGTTGCAGTTCAGAAGACACGAACTGAAACTCGTACTCGTCAGGTTCCAGTTCAGCGTACTCGTCTTGAGACACGCACTCGTACTGTTGCTGTTACAAAGATGAGAACAGAAGCTCGTACTCGTCAGGTACCTGTTCAGCGCACACGCACTGAAACTCGTACTCGTACAGTTCCTGTTACTCGTACTCGTACTGAGACACGTCAGCGTACTGTTGCTGTTCAAAAGCAGCGTCAGGAAACTCGTACTCGTACGTACAACGTTACTAAAACTCGTCTTGAAACTCGTACTCGTACGGTTCCGTTCACAACTTACCGGACTGAAACAAAGTCTCGTACAGTTGCTGTTCAGAAATCACGTACAGAAACTCGCCAGCGGCAAGTTCCTTACACAGTACAGGTTCCTGTTACTCGTACTCGTACCGTTACAGTAATGACTTCTCAGCCACAGACTCGTACTCGTACTTTCACAGTACAGGTTCCTGAGACTTACACTGAGCAAGTTCCTTACCAGGTATGTACTCGCGTTCCAAAAACTATCTCAGTTCCAGTTATCGTTAACAGCGGTTGTGGTGCAGTTGCTGCTCCATCATTCGCTGCTCCGGCAGTTGGTTCTCCAGTGATTGGTGCTCCAGCTCTGGGTTCTCCAGTAATTGGTGCTCCAGTTGATGGTGGTTCTGGAACTCGTATCGATGGTGGCGTTATTGGCGCTCCTGTTGATGGCGGATTCCTTCAGTCTGCTCCAATCGATGGTGGAACAATCATCGATGGTGGTGCTGGCGCAATCTTCGACGGAGCTTCATCTTTTGATGGCTCTGCTGTTGCTGCTCCAGTTGCTGCTGCTCCTGTCTCTCTCGGTTCTGGTGGCGGAAGCTACGTAAGCCTTGGTGGCGGTGGCGGAATCTTCGGCGGAAACGCTGGTGGTGGATGCGGAAGCGGATGTGGCCTTGGTTCACGTCTCGGTGGCGGTTGCCGCTTGTTCAGCGGATGCCGTCTCGGTAGCCGTCGTTCACGCTGCGGTTGCAACTAAGTACGAATCTGATGTGAATTCATCAGACGATTATTGATAAACAAAGGGCGTGTCCAAATTGGACACGCCCTTTTTCTTTTGCCTCTATCGCTGTTGTTTCTGTGCCAGTTCTACTGGCGGCGAAGCAACAATGTTCCGTTGTCTGCTACAGGTAGCAAAGGACGATCATACGATTGATAGTATGCTCTTCCCTGTGGTCGGAAGGCAAAACCGACATAAAGGTTGAAAGAATCGTCGATCCTCGTGCCACCCAAACCTCCGGTAGCGTCTTCGAGTTCGCTCAGGTAAAGAACGGCTCCTGCTTCCAGGGCAACGTAACTTTGGAGGGGAATATTGAAGTCGGCACCAATCTGGAATTGCTCCTCAGTGGTCCATCCGACAAATATCTCTTCCCAGCCTCCTGTAGGAACAATTTTTCGCAGGAAGAAACGATAGTGATCGTCTGTTGTCGTGGTCAGATCCTCGAAAGGTGTTCCTGCGAAAACTCCGCTGCTGGTGTCATCTTCCTGTCCGCTGGTGAATCGAAACCCGATCGAGGAACCACTGGGGTAGGCCCAGCTAACTTCTCCACGAAGTTGGGCAACATCCGCTTCGGTGTAAAACTCTTCGGCAAGCACATCAATGACCAATCCAAGCTGCAAGCCATAGTCGACGCGACGATAAACTCCAGCAGTGACGAAGAGTTGATCACGGTTTGAATCCGAGAACGCGCTGCTACCGAAATTTGTTTGCACGCTTCGCAAACCGAACTGGCCGGAGATTCTGCCGCCGAACAGACGGTTTAGCGGAATGCCCAGGTTGAACCCGCCATAGACGCCAAAGTTACTGTCCTCAACAAGTTCACCAGAGCCTGTAGGATTGGCAAACGCCGGATGTCGGAACGCAGTTGTACCAAAGGAATAACTTCCCGTTCGCAGGGCTCTTCCCAGTGGACCCAACCAGCATGGAACATTGCCCGCGCAGGCTCCGCAGTTGTGGCAATCGCCTGCAAAGTAGCTTCCTGAATCTCCACATGTGCTGCAACCACTGGAAACCACTTCGTTACCGTAAACGATCTCAGATGAAATTGGCCCGGTCACAACTGGTTGACCCAAAACTGGACCTGTCACAACTGGTTGACCCAAAACCTGTCCGCCCACAATCTGTTCGGAAATGACTGGCTGTGAAAGAACGGTTTCTCCCAGTATGGGAGCACCGCCATCAATGATCGATCCCTCAGTTATTAGCTGGGCAGTCCGGGTATGTGCTGGTTGGTACGCGTGACTGGCCGTTCTGGCAGGCACGACTGTTTGCGTGATGATTTGTTGAGGCACGTGTTGCTGGGGGACTGCGGTTGCAACATGAACAGGTTGAGCTTCTACCTGTACTTGGGCCCGACCTCTGGCCTGAGCTTGCCGCATGGCAGCCAATCGAGCCTGATACTGAGCCGAAGACGTTCCGCTTTGAGCGAACGTCTCTGCTGCGAGCATACTTGCTACAGCGAAACTCAAAATGAAAAGGGTACTTTTTGTTTTGGGGGAAAACATCGGATCATCCTGTCCTGATACTGGTTCACGCATCGAAAGCGCATTCGTCGCGTCAGAAAAGTTATCGGAATCGGTAGCCGTTACTCTTTCGTAAAAACCTGCATAATCGGAAAAATCCTCATTCCTTGCCTGTTTTAACGTCCCTGATAGCGTTCAGCTGGGGACCACGAAAGATATGATGACCAGGGAAGATGGTTCGAAAAGTTAATTGAGCGAACTTGCGATGTCGCTGGGGCTTTAGACGATTAATCCACAGGCCAGTTCGGAACACGACGAAGTTAGTGAATATACGTAACTTACTTGTTGAATTGGTCGCGTCGACTCTCATGAAATCAAACTCCCTCCTCATTCTTGTCGCTGTTTTTCTGCTACCTGTTCTTGGCTCTAACGCCAACAGCCAAGTCACCTACTCTCTGGGCGACGGAACAATTTCATCGGCTGTCAATGGAACTCAAGCCGGACCAGTCCGTCGAGTTGCTCAACGTGTTCGCGGGCGAGCCGGAAGCATCGTGCCAACAAGAGATGGCAACGGAATACTCAACAGGTCCGCCGCCTATCGATACAATGAAACACGACCACTGGCCGGCCTGTTCGGTCCCGATTTTGAGCTGACTGCCAGTTTGTTTGGTGGCTGGAACCGAATCGTTGGCTTTGGCTCCGATGCTGAAGGAGACAACGTGTTTGATGACGACTTTGCAGTGGGATTTGCTTACGGTCGCCGACACAACGAACGTCTTCGTAGCGAGTTCGAATTTACGTATCGTTCAAATGAAGCTACCGCCGACGGAAGCCCAATAGCAACTCCCGCGCCGTTGTTGGGCGACATCCGCGTCCTGTCAATCATGAAGAACTTCATTATTGATATTGAGACACCATCGAGCTTCGCCAATCCGTATGTGGGAATCGGCATCGGTTACGCCAACGTCGATACCGACTTCAATCGCGAGAGCGGAGTCATCGTTGATAACGCAGGCAGTTTCGCCTGGCAACCAATTGGCGGTGTTTCCCTTCAACTGACGGACAAGGCTAACGTCTATGTGGAGTATCGATACTTCTCAACGACGGATCTGGAAATATCTCAGTTTGGCGTGCCGCAGGAAAACAGCAACTATAGCGCACACAACCTGTTCGTTGGTACGCGATTTGAATTTTGAGGCTTCTCTTACCGGGCCAGTTGATTGAATTCTTGTCCTGGTAAACAGTGGCTTAGGCATCCGCTTCGTAGGCAGACCAGCCCTTTTTGATGTTGTTCTTTTTCAGTTGCTCGAAAAGCTCGTTTATCTGATCCTCGGAATTGGAAATTCGAACTTCGCGATCCATCGGAACTTTCCGTCCCGGACTGTAGTCGGTGTAGTGTACGACATAGGCTGGATATTCAGATCCTTCATTTTCCTTGTTGGTTTTCCACATCAGGAACTTGCGCACCATCAACTTGCCTTTGAGAGTCTTTGTGAAGACCTCACGTTTCATTACCGTTGACGTAGCCAGACGCAATTCGGTCGCATTGATATCGATTTTCTGAACTGGCACGACGTTGGTGATCTGCGAGACGCGTATGTCGTCCTTGTTGAACGATTTGTCGTCTCGAACCCTGACAAACTGTGGCGAGATGACACTAACCAGAGGAAGTCTCCTGACGACTTCGTACTGGTTTGTTTCCCGATTCCAGTTCAAGACCATTCGATTGATTGGTCCACCTCGGGTGTTTTGCGAAATGATATCGAGACAGTTAACTTCGACGACCCATTCTGGCCTGACCATCTGGTAGGCCACATGGTCGGAGTTCACTTCTGCGTATTCGCTTTCGACGACCATGTCTTTCAGGTCGCTGAGCATTTCTCGTCGCTCTTCGTCCGAGAATCCACCTCCGACACGACACAGCACCTGAACAGCGCCGTCTTCACGCATGATGCCCAGCAAAAGGTCATGCATCATGCCTTCGCGGTCATCAGTTGATTCCGTAAATCCCAGTACAACAGCGTCGAGCGTATGAAGCGGTTTGATTTTGAAATTGCCAGCAACATCACTGCGAACAACGATGCCTTCAGCCTTTTCCTCTTCGACCCACTCATCGAACTTCCGCTCGACTTCTTTGCGGCCTTTGACTTTAACCGATTCCACGGGTTTGATTTTTTGACCGCCGGAGAACAGTTCTTCAATTTTATGCCAGGTCTGTTCGTATGGCTGGTCGACTGCTTCACCATCTAGCGACATCAAATCAAAAACGGCGAAATGCAGTCTTTGTAAATCATCTTCTGACTTTGGCTGCCGCGCTGAGCTCACTACGTCGTGGATCCGGCAGCGTCGGTCATCAACGATCATGTGAAGTTCTCCCGCGATCAGAGCTGATTGCACGTTCGCAGCGTCCAGGATCTGAAGGGCTTCTTCCTGCCAGGGCATTCCGGTTCGCACCGTACCGCCGGGGTTCACACTATAAAGTTGACCGTCTCGATAGACGCAGACTGTAAATTCCCCGTCGATCTTCCGGCTAACAAAGTACTCCGCATCAGCAACTTTGCGATCGATGTCTTTTCTGCCCAGCGGAAACATCCGCGATGCGATTTGTCGCTTGTAATTTTGTACCGCAGGGACGACTTTTGGATCTTTAATCGACGTTGCAGCTCCCACGCCATAGCTGCCAAGTTTAATACCGATCAGACCAGATTCGAGGAGGGGTTCGGTCATTTTAAAGTCCGTGGAAGATGTAAAGGCAGGTTTCTATCCACGAATTGTAACGGGAAAATCTCCATCCCGCAGTGACCACAATCTGAAAGCAAATTTGAGGCCATGATACAGCTTTGCCGAAAAATCAAGGCAGAACTATTTTGTCAGCAAGACCATCCAGTAGGACGTGTCATCCTTGGCTCCGGATCCGGGCGTTACACTTTCAACCTTCCAGCCGCCTTTTAGCAAGTTTGGAAGCAACTCATGACTTTCATCTTTGTCGTTTTCGTCATCGCCATTTAGAGCCCATGATTCTCCGGAATCGGACACGATAACAAAGCACTGTTTTGCAGCCATTTTTCAATCCTGTATCTTCGGTTAAGCGGCTTGGGTTAGAACTTTCCAGATCTCGCGAATGCCAGGGGGTTTGCCACGCATCAACGTGCCCGCACGGAAAAGTCGTGCCGCGATTTTAACGGCGAACCATGTCGAAATGATGAGGAGCAGCAGCGACAGGCCAACTTCCCACATCGCGATGTCTCCCGCCCCAAGTCGCAGCGTCATCCCAACCGGGGAGAAGAAAGGGATCATGGAAAGGACTTTGGGGACGATCGCATTTGGATCCGAAATGAAAACATGCATCAGCATCATTGGAACACAGGCGCAAATGATGACGGCCGCCGAAAGCTGCTGACAATCTTTGTACGTCGAACCCAATGATCCCATGCCAGCCAACAGGCTTCCATAGAACATGAAACCCGTCACCATGAAAACTCCGCTGATCATGAGTTGCCCGACGTTGAAATCGTAATCGACATAGTCATTCATTACCGTCTGCAAAATAATCGGGATCACGGAGACCATCGCCATCCAGATTGCGATCTGTAACAATCCCGCACAGACAATTCCAAGGACTTTGCCAAATAGTAAATGATCTGCGGACACCGAAGACACGATGACTTCCATCACCTTGTTCTCTTTCTCTTCCGCGATCGAAGCCAGCAAGGCACTGGCATTCATCATCAGGGCCAGCACCAGAAGCCCCGCCACGGCGAGCGGGACTCCCAACGACAGGCCCTTCGAAAGAAGGTTCACTTCTTCGAATTCACCGTTCTTGTTGATTTCAAATTTTGTCGCAGATGCAGAATCGCGAATACGATTCACTTCGTTTTCAGTAAGCGTTGTCTTCTTGAGAATCTCATTGCGAACCAGCCGCGAGATCCATCCCGTGCTTAATGATTTTCCAAGAAGTTCGCTGCGACGTGAGTAGACTTCAATTTTGCCCGTTTCGATGTAGTCCTCGGGGATTACGACGAGCCCTTTCCAGCTTTCATCTTCAAGGTTTGGGCGGGCTGTCTCTACGCTGTCGAGCAATATAATCTTCTCTTTGCGCAGGCTTTGGATATTGCTGTCACCAGCAAACTGTTTTATCTCTTTCGGAATGTCGTCATCATAACTGCCGGTTTCAACTTCAAACTCTTCACCGAGCACCGCGTCGGACAAAGGGGCTCCTGCGGCAGTCAGGACGCCGGTGCGGTCGATGAGCCCGATCGGTTTGCCCATTCGGCTGATCTCGCTTGGCACGGTCATCAGAACGATCAACATGATCAATCCGAAGTAGCCCAATACGAGTAGCGGCATTCCGAGCGTCACGAGGTAGTAGGATTTTTTTCGGATCGTGAACCAGAATTCGTGCCAGGCAACAGTGCGAATCATGATGCTGCTCCTTCGGTTGAAGCTTCGATTTGAGGTGACTTGCCGACAACTTCGACGAAGATGTCTTCGATCGGCATGCGGGCTTCTTCGAACCGTCGAAAGGTTCGCTTTTTAGCGGCCAGTTCAGCCATCAAATCATGCGCCGTGCGTCCTTGCTTCAAATGAATGCATTGGCCCTGAGCCGACTGGGTGATGGTGTCAATACAATCAAGTCCGTTCGTCTCAGCGTCGTGGTCCATCTGCACTTCGTAACGTGTGTAGGATTTTCGTATTTCGTCCAGTGATCCATAGAGCACTTGTTGTCCGTTGTTGATCATGAAGATTCGATCGCAGAGCGCTTCGACTTCGGCCATCATGTGTGTGGAAAGAAAAACCAGCTTGCCCGCGGCACGCAGATCCAAAATCGTTTCGCGAATCAGACGCGTGTTAACCGGATCAAGCCCGGAGAAAGGTTCGTCGAGCACAACCAGATCGGGATCGTGTAACACACAGGAGGCAATCTGAATCTTCTGACCCATCCCTTTTGACAGATCATGGATCTTCTTGTTGGCACAGTCAGCCAATTCGAATCGCTCGAGCATCTCCATCGCTTTGACTTTTGCCGCTGCCCGATCGAAACCTTTGAGCGCGGCAAAGTACAGCAATACTTCCATGACTTTGCGCTTCTGATAGAGTCCCCGTTCTTCGGGCAAGTAACCAATGCGACGTTTGAAATCGATCGTGCGGTTGGCAGCCGGATCGCCGTTAAGCAGGATCTGTCCCTGGTCTGGGCGGATGATGTCCAGCATCATTCGAATCATCGTGGTTTTGCCAGCGCCATTGGGGCCAAGCAATCCGAAAATCTCGCCACCGCCAGACTTCCACGAAACGTTGTCAACGGCGACCTTCAAGTTGGCTCCGCGGCCGTAGGTCTTGCTGACGTTTTGTAGCTCAATTTCCATTCATGGT
>CAYUNP010000099.1:0-18785 GCA_964446085.1 uncultured Pirellulaceae bacterium | reverse complement strand
GCGGCGCCGGCTGCTGCTGCCGCGCCAGCTGCAGGTGCGGCTGGAGCGGCCGGCGCTGGCGGCGGCGGTGCAGTGGGTGCTGCCGATGGTCAAATTGAGCCGATCGAACCAGATCGAATCACTTTTGACATCATCGATGAGCGGAACCAGGGTTTCGTCGGTTCAACTGCAGAGATCATCAGTCAAAATGGATTCATCGGAACACCCTCTCAAGGCGGTCCAAACCTGGCCGAAGAAGGTCGCTCCGATGGTGGCGGAATCAACGCTGGACGGGGCGTTCGAACAGCCACGGCAAGTGGGGTGCAGGTACAGGAAAATGGATTTGTCGTTCAGCGGCAAGGTCTTCGTTCACGGTTGCGGCCATCATTCGCAGCTCCTGCGACACCAGGACGTGTGGCGGAAAGACGCTTTCAATCAAGGATGGCTCGACAGCCAGTTGTTCAATCGATGGGACAGGGCATTAACATCACGGTCACCAATCGCGTTGCGATCATGCGAGGCGTTGTCAGCTCCGAAGCCGAGAGACAAATCGTCAAACGTCAATTGCGACTTGAGCCTGGCGTCTACGGCATCGACGATCAAACCTCATTGGCTCGCTAAAGATTTCCAGTGAATGACAAAACGGCAAGTGTCAGCTTTGCATTCATAACCCGCATTTCCCACGATGTGTGCCGAGCCAGATTCATTGGCAATCATATTCCAAAGCGTGAGCGAGTGATCGTTCCTTCGCCAATGCGTCGGGTTTTGGTACGGAGCCGATCACGCATCGTTCTGGCTGATGTGATTCCGCCCAAAGACGCCTAACGACGGTACGACAAACGACGGGACGACAAACGACGTGCAATAAAATTAATGTGCACCAGAAGTCAGTTCAAAAAGCCACGCCTTATTCGACGTCTTCATATTCGTCTTCGTCATACTCTTCATCAACGTATTCGTATTCGTCGTCGTCCTCGTCCACTTCTTCGTACTCTTCATCGTCCTCAAGTTCTTCTTCGCCTTCGACCTCTTCATAGTCACCTTCGTCAAACTCTTCGCCCTCTTCCTCCATGTAGCCTTCCAGTTCGCCGTCGACATCTTCTTCGTACTCTTCAACTTCTTCTTCCTCTTCCTCGAGCTCCTCTTCTGGCTCAGCCAGGGCAGGGGAGGTCGATGCGGACAGCGACTCACTGCGTGAACTTACTTTAGCAAGCGGCTTCAGTGGCTTGGGCGCAACTTTGGCTTCCTCAGCATCCGCATCGTCCAGAATTTCTTGCAGAATCCCATCTGCCAGACTCGTTTTCTCATCGGCCTTTTCCGTCGGAGTCGCAGTTCCCTGAACCACTTCGCCACCACCGGATTTCATCGCTGCCCAGGCAGCCGATGTCAGCAACACTTCGCGGGACTTTGAGCCGTTATATGGTCCGACATATCCGTCTTCGGCCATGAAATCCACCAATCTGGCAGCGCGGCCGTATCCGATACCCAGTGCTCGCTGCAACATGGACAGGCTGCCACGCTGTGTTTCGACAACCACGTCGATCGCTTTCTCGTACAACTCATCCTTGTTGCCATTGAAACCAGTCGCACTTTCATCTTCGCCTTCACCTTCAGTCTTGACTTTGATGTTCATCAATTCGTCAACGAAATTTTGCTCTTCCGTGCTGACAGCAGCCGTGATCTTGTCAATCTCGCCATCGCTGAGGAACGTGCCCTGACCACGCAAAAGGTTGCTGGTTCCAGGCCACAGGAACAACATGTCGCCGAGCCCCAGCAGTTTGTCTGCGCCCATCGCATCAAGGACAACACGACTGTCGGTTTTGCTGGCAACCTGAAACGAAATACGGGCCGGCAAGTTGGATTTGATCAAGCCAGTGATTACGTCGACCGTTGGCTTCTGCGTCGCAAGAATCAGGTGAATCCCAACAGCACGGCTCTTTTGTGCCAGGCGAATGATGTGTTGTTCCACTTCCTTGCCAGCGGTCATCATCAAGTCCGCCATTTCGTCAGCAACGATGACGATAAAGGGGAGGTTTCGGGGGATGTTGTGCTTTTCTTCTTCCGTTGGCTTGATACGCTTGTGCAGTTCCTCCTCGCTGAGTTCGTTGTACGACGTCACGTGGCGAACGCCGGCGCTGGCCAGAAGCTTGTATCGTTCTTCCATCTTGTCGACTGCCCACGCAAGAATTGCTTCGGCTTTACGCATGTCCGTAACCACCGGATGCATCAAGTGAGGCAGGCTTCCGTAACCGCTCATTTCAACCATTTTTGGGTCGATCATCAACATGCGAACTTCGTCTGGCGTTCGCGTCATCAAAATGGAACAGATGATTGCATTGAGACAAACCGACTTACCCGTACCCGTTCGACCGGCGATCAACAGGTGAGGAAGTTTGGCCAGGTCAGCGATCAGCGGAGCTCCGACGGCATCAGATCCAAGGAACAGAGGCACCTTCATCTTCTTGATCTGTTTGGCGCACTGCTCCATCACTTCGCGCATGTGGACCGTCTTGCGCGTCTCATTCGGGACTTCGACACCGACACTGTTTTTGCCAGGGATTGGGGCGACGATACGAACACTTGAGACACGCATTGCGACAGCAAGGTCATCTGCGAGGTTGACGATTTTCTGTAATCGCAGACCGGGCTCCAGATCGATTTCATACTGCGAAATCACCGGACCGCTTTCGATTTCAACAACTTTGATCTTGTAGCCGAACTGCTCACAAGTTTGCTCAAGGATTCGGGCACGTCGCAAGGCTTCTGTCCGCTGCTTCTCCAGTGGAATCGCAACACCACGCTCCAACATCTCGATCGGAGGCAAATGATATTCGCGATGGCTCTCTGCATCGGCGGCTGCGTTAAGTTGATTCATCACCAGTTCGCGTTCACTCGGCGGCTTGGCCGGTGGTTCTGGCTTGGGAGCGATCGCGGTCGAAGCAGTTTGATCGACCTCGGCTGACAGTTTCTTCGGCGGAGTTGCCTGCTTGCGTTTTGGCAAACGGAAATGTGGTCGAGGAAGCAAACTTGACTTCTTGGCCGCAACATGAGTTCCCGGCTCGAGCGCTGGCACAGGTGTTTTCTGGTTGTCTCCGATGTCGAGTTCCGCAGCGGGCTCTTCTACGTCTTCAAACTCATCATCGAGTTCACCTTCTGCGGACTCTTCATCTTCCCATTCGTCTTCTTCTGACTCGTCATCTTCAAGTTCTTCTTCGTCCTCTTCCTCGACAGAGGTTTCCATGTCGCGGCGACGGAAGCGAATCGTGTGAGGCCCTTCTTCGTCTTCGTATTCTTCTTCAGCTTCTTCGTCTTCGTATTCTTCAGCGAGCGCTTCGTCGTCAGCCTGACCATTGAACCAGTGAACGAATCCGTACAGCAATCCAAACGGAAGAACCGATGTTGCTGCCAGAATTGCGGGAGCAAACACGAGTCGTCCGGCACGAAAAACCAGGTACTCTGTCCACATCATCATGCCAGCGATACCGGCAGAAGTGAAAAGGATCAATGTTCCAGCCGTTCCAATATTGGAACCAACAAGTCCACCTCCGAGCGCGCCGAGATATCCTCCGGATCCGATTAGCGGCCCCACAAAGTACGATGGGAGCAGCGTCGATGCGAGTGAGCATAAACTGACCATGGCAATGCCCCAGCCAAAGATCTTGACCCACGGGTTGGCGACCTCGCTGCGTTGGAACAGTGCGACTTCGAGAGCAACCAGGCCTGCAACAAGGAAATAGACGCCCAATCCAAGGACGCTGAACAACATATCCGCTGTCCACGCACCGAAAATTCCGCACATATTTTGGCAGGAAGCGTGTTCCGGATAAACCGTTTGGTCCGCCTGAAAGAACCCGTTTAGCCAACCGCCTTGCGAGGCAACCGGATCGGCAACATCGTAAGTGAAGATTGCGGCCAACAGGAAAACTATCAGGGCCATCAAGCCGACGGCAATGATGTCATTGCGAATGACGCGTTGGTCAGAAGACATAGGATCTGCGCGTGAGAAGGTGATCGTTGAATTCGAACCAAAACGGTTCGACGTTTGTTGGCGCATCCTTGCAGCACAAGGGCCTGGTGACCCACTATCAAGATCGGAATTTGGCGCCCGTGACAGCATGCCGCTGCAATCTGGCTACTCAATTGGCTTATTTGGGCCAAGCATGCCAATCGACACAATGGTCAGAGGGCGCAGCAACGAAGACTGCGATTTGCCACGGCGCTTTCAGATTTGTTAGTTCGCGCTGGTGAAAATCACTTGCAACTTCACCATCATTGGCTCAATCTTCGCGCGCAGTTGTTGGAAGTTCTTCCGATCCGCCGGCTTGCACTGATTAATCATCGGTCGCAATCGAGTCCAGGCCGCGAGCGCCGTCGCCACATCGGCAGACGCAGAAGCATCGTGTCGTCGATTGGACAAAGCATGTTCATGCATCTCGTGAATCGAGCTATGAAACGATCTGGATTGGTCACAAAATTCCGTTCGAAATTCTGGATCGTATCCGTTTCTGGTTCTCTGTAGGGCAAGATCCTGCAGTCGGTAAGACAACTGGTCCAACTCGGCACAAATTTCAATCATCGTGGCACGGTCAATCAACGGACCGTCCCCGAATACCGTTTGCAAAACCGCAAACCCCTCATCAACCTGACTCACGGCCTGCGTCATTGAAGGAGAGGAAAAGCCTGTCAAATGGGCGTTCAAGTCACTCCACTGATTTGAAAACTGCTTGTAATCCCACAACAGTGATTCAACATCCGCGTCGGACTTCAGCCTGTTGGAAAAGGTTCCACAATGATTCTGAAAACTTCTCGCACTGGATAACACAAGACCCGGACTCTTACAGTCAAGAATGTCCTGCAGTGAAACCTGCTTGAATGCTGATGTTACATCTCGGTTCATGCTTTCGATGACCAACCCCAAATAGCGACGATCGATATCCACGGGCAACCAGAGCAATTCTGCAATGTGTCCGCCAATCTCGTCGATCCGGTGAATGTCCTGATGGATGCGCCCATGGGGGCTCGAAGCCAGTTTGTATTTGAGCTTCCGCCAGTCGCCAACGCTCTGTTTGTAAATTGAAACGATCGAATCGTAGTTGCCTCTTTCAATCAAGCGTCCGGATTCACTAAGGCGAGCATAAAGTCGCTGGCAGTCGGAAACGACACGTTTGTACTGTGGATCGCGAGCCATGTCGTAACGCAGGTCCTGGATCAGATGCTGGAATCCGGAAGCCATCAAAGTGCAGTGCCTGGCCAACTCGCGTCGATTCAGTTGCGGCTGCACATCAAACAATGCACATAGCTCAGTGTCGAACTTCGCCATCCGGGTCAACGAGGTAGCACAGGCGCTGTTGAGACCATTGAGCTGTGAAACTTTGTGATTAAGCAACCGCCACTGGGCATCAATTTGGCAAAATGAATCGGTCAGTGGGTCCAACGTGTGAACGCGTTCCATGTTGATTCGCAGCGCCTTGATGCTGGCCGACGTCGTGAGCGCATCAGCAAGTAGCGGCCGGACACGAGGAATCGTCTGCTCCTGACGACGAAGCAAATCAATAAAGCGATCGGACTCCTGTTCCCATCCTTTAATTTTCGTGCGTGCCGAAATCATGTTCGGCGTCAGCGGTTTGCCGGGCTTGTGGTCGTTACCGGGAAAGGGCCGCAGATTTGGGCGTCCGGGTTGCGTTGGGACTGGATCGCGATTCTGTTGCGATTCAATCAGCGTTTTCAGCAAGTCGCCAACAAATTGGCGGCGACGATCGCGCTGCTGTTGCGTCACCTGAGCGACGACATCCGTTGGCAACATCAACAGAGCAAAAAGACAACCCAGCAGGCCGTTGGAGAGTTTCGTATTCATGGCGAATCCGGAAGAGCGATTTTCGAGCCCTGCATTGTTTCCGAAAGATTCCCCCAAGGCAAATCTTTCAGCAGAAAATCGCTTATCCAGGTGTCAGCAACAGGTTCCAGTCCTGGCCAGCATTCTGAAGCACAGACTGGAACCCTATTACATCGTTTCAATGCAAACTCTAGTGCCCCGGATAGTTGTAGGCA
Source organism: uncultured Pirellulaceae bacterium (assembly GCA_964446085.1). Taxonomy (GTDB): domain Bacteria; phylum Planctomycetota; class Planctomycetia; order Pirellulales; family Pirellulaceae; genus Mariniblastus. The sequence goes on along the minus strand of CAYUNP010000099.1, from coordinate 12,758 downwards.
GGGTTGGCAGGATCGAAGTCCTTGTCTGTAAAACCCTGATTAAGCTTCACGTGCAAGTAAGTGTACTCTTCGAGCAATCGTGGCTTGGTGCTGCCTTCTTTCGGCCAGATGTGAGCCTGATATCGAATTGGCAGTTGCAGTTCGGTGTCGATATAGACTTTTGCGATGTGGAAATCGTAAGGTGCTCGTTCCTCGGCATGGGTTACTTCAATCACACTGCATTCGCGGCCCTGGATCTTCACGCCGTCCCGGTAGACAACTTCGCAATTGCCAGCCGCTTTGTCCCGCTCTGCTTTTTCAATCAGCTTCACAACCAGATTTTCCATTCCGGCTTCGTAGACAGGATAGCGTTGACCTTTCATCGCAAGCCAACCATCAGGATCAAGATTGAAAGTTTTTAGTGCAATGATTCCGGAACCTTCGTGAACGCACATCTGGTTCTCGTTCTTCCCTTTGACCCAGATCAATTCGCGACCAGCACATTCTTTGGGCTTGATAAACTTCATGTAGACGCTGAACGGAATTCGGCTGCCGTCTTCCTTTACGCCCTCGGAACGAACTTTGATCTTCATGTATTCGTGCTTGCCGAGCTTCCCGTCAACGCGCTCTCGCTTTACCAGAACCGCTGAATAATCGCGAACGTTGGCACGAATTCCATCGAGCCCACGTCGTGCTGTTTCCAACGCATCGTCGAGAGGATGTGGCGCGGGCTTGACTGCCTTGGTGGCTGAAGCCTTGATGGCTGGAACCTTTTTCGTGGCAGGCGGATCAACAGTCGGAGCGGCAGCCGTTGGGGCAGGCTCAGTCACTGTTTTCACTGCCGCAGGCAGAACAGCCGGCACACTATTGCGTTGAATATTCTTCGGAACGTTATCACCAGAACTGTTGTCCGCGTCATGCAGAACTGAATTCGTGCTGTCAGCAACCTTGGGAACTCGATGAACCGGTTCATGGATCACTTTTTGCTTTGTTTCTTCATGCAACTCTTCCTGCGGTGATTTCTCCTGAGCAAAAGAAATGGTCGAGCCAGTCGCAAGAAACGCGACTGTTGCAAATGAAACTGCAACCGCACCGTTGAGAGTGCGCAATGAAACAGATTTTAAGGGAGATTTAATTGGCATCCGTGATCTCGCAATGCAACCCTGTCGTTGACAGGCCATTGCTCTCCATTCCGTTGGATCAATGACTGAATTGTACTGAAACGCAATTCAAAAATGCAATCGACGTTTCGCTGACCGGCCCAACAGATTGCTAGCTGGCAATCCCGTTAGGGGACATTTAAGTTATCGCCATTTCTGGTACGTCATTACACCGGGTCTGAACCTCGCAACCCCGACGACGGGAACATCGCTGAAACTCAGTTTACCCAAGTTGAAAATTTGGAATCAAAACCCGATCAACCGGAAAACTCTCACAAGATAATTTGTGAATTCCACCCGCGAGCAATCCCGACAGGGAGAAGGTTATTCCCCGCCACCCAGGATAGGCAATTCCTCTTCGCTTGATTCCTGTTTTTCGGTTTCGAATGGAAGCGACTCGACTGCGTCTTTCTTGGGCGGTGTGGCGATTGAATCGCCATCGGTTTCAGTTTTTATATCCATTGTCGTTACCACAGGCTTTTCTTTTTTCGATGGCATCTTCTTCTCGTCTTTCGAGCAGCCGACAACCAAAGTGGACGAAACCAACAGACCAAAACAGAGCAGAGCCAAACCGAAATTAACTGAATTTTGACGCATGGTAATTAGGAAGCTTTAAAGTGGAAGAAACCAAGTCTCTGATTTTATCGTTCGATGCCCGATTAAAAAAGGTCGCTTTCTCAACCAGCGTTTCCGATTCCAACTTTTTGCATCATCTTGTGCAGTAAAACGCCGATCTCTGCTTTTTCTTCACTTTGAAAAAACAGGTTGGTTTGCCACCCGAGAAAAGCGACAACCAATCCCAGAGCAGCCGCCAGCGGAGTCGGCAGCAGCAACAAAAGCGGAATGGCCGAGCAATACCAGATACTTGCGTTGGTTTTGCATCCAAAGAGATGATTCAACACGTAGATCGTGGCCAGCAGCAACGCATTTGACGTTGCCGTTGCCGAAACAGCTCCCCAGACACCGTACTGCGGAATCAGCAATGCATTGAGCACCAGATTGCTCAACAAACCGATTCCGACCGACAAAGCAATCCATTTTCCTTTTTCGGCCACCCACAGATAGTTCTGTCCAACGCAAGTAAGCCCGAACCAGATGCAATAGGCCATCGCCAGAGGCAGCACTTCCAGGCCTTCGGTGTATCGTCCTTCGAGAATCGTTTCGAAAATGAAAGGAGCAACAACAAGAACTCCAACTCCCACCATTGTGAACGCCAGGCTCATCAGCTTGAGCGACCACGTTAACAGTTTGTGAGCCGCATCTTTGTTGCCCTTTTCCCAGTGCGTCGACATATAGGGAATCAGTACTCCGCCCAGCATGAACGAGAGGCTCACCAACAACAGAGGAATCTGTCGTCCGGAATGGTACTGCCCAACGAGGCCCTGAGCCTGCTCGACGGTGACCGGTGAGCACCAAACCAACATATATCGATCGCTCAACTCGAAGCAGTTGTTGAAAAAGTTCGAAGCCCACATCCAAAGCGCAAACGGAGCCAGGCGACGCCACATATCGGAATGAGGCAGATGCTCTCCTGTGTTTTTCAACTCTTCCGGATGCCGGAACAGAATCCACATGGCAGGGATTGCTCCAAGGAAGCAGCTCAGTCCAAAGCCAATCGTTGCACCCACGGCTGCATCATTGGTCAACAGGACAAGCCCGAGGCCCAAGGTTGCGAACAGCGTACCGGTCACGAATCGCATCATTGTGACCACTCTGACAAGGCGAAGCGATTCCATCAGCGAAGTCAGGAAGTTGGATACCGATACCATCAAGACACAGAACGCCATCGCATAGATGACACCGGTTTGACCCGCATCGCAAAACAGCATGTTTGCAAACCACCCAGGAAAGATGAACATTGAGACCGAGGCCAGCAATGTCAAGAAAATACTGGTCGCGGCAATTCGGGACACGAAATATCCAAGCTGCCCACGGCTTCGATAGTGTTCCGAGAATCGTCCGAAACATCCTGGAAGCCCCAGCATTGCCAGTGGGACGAGCATCATTAAAAAACTGAATGTCAATGACCATTGCCCCAGCTGCTGCTCGGTCATGTAGCGGCAAAACAGAAGGCCGCGCACGAATCCAATAGCTCGCTGCCCGACTGTCATGACGAGCGCAAAGATCACACCTGCGGCGATTGAATCTCTCACCAAAGATGGTCGATCTTCGATCTTTTTCGATTCACTGTGAGGCAGGAAGGTCGGTGTTTTGGTTTTTGAACTTGATGCCATGGGTGATGACGTGAGTCCAATGATTGGAGGAGGGAATTTAGGTGTCTACCTATTGTTGGATACGTTGCGCGATGACCGGATAAGATAAGTTGAACAAGCAGGTTAGTTCTGAAGTAGATTGCCTGTTTTGCGGGCTGTAACGAATTTCTTGAAAAAGGCAGGCGCTGCCGTAGCATACCGTTTGAAATACCACTCCAAATTCGCTCTAATCTGCGCGTCGGTGAGGAACCGCGTTCAAAAACGGATTTGCCATACCCCTGAAACCAATGCTGCTGAATCAGCGCGGAGAAGAAAATGTTTCGATACCTGTTTACCGGCCTGCTAGTTGTAGCCATCGTTGTTGGCGCCTATGTCGGTTGCGGACCACGGGCACAAGTTGCAGGTCAAAAAGTCCTCGACAAAATCGATGGCTGGATCGGAAAGCTTGATATCAAGCTTAAAGATATCACCAATGAGTACGACAAATTGTCGAATTCAGTCGACGGAATCAAGGAAGCCAAATACATAGCCAAAAGCAAGCTTGAGGGCTTGCGTGCCGAAAAGGAAAAGGCAGAGAAGGTGATCGTAAAGGCTGGTGAAGAATTGGCGGAAATCAAAGCAGGCATTGAAGGAGCTGGCTCGCAAAATGAGTTCGAATTTCACGGAAAAATGACATCGAAAGAATCGTTGATGGTTGCAGGCAAAGTACGGCTAAAGCTACGCAAATCAAAGAAGACGGAACTCGAAGGACGCATCAACCCTCTCATCAAGACCTATGAGAAAAGCTTTGCGATTCATACTAAAAATGAAAAAGCCACCAAGGCTCAACTTGAAAATCTGGAAAGCAAGATCGAACAGATCAAAGCTGAAAAGACCCGATTGGACACGATGAGACAAACCGAAGTTGTGCTCGGTGACGGTGCTTCCATTAGCGATCAGTTCGACAAACTGGACAAAAGCGTGAACGAACTGCTCATTGAAGTTCGCGCCAAAGCCGACGTCGAGTCGGAGAATGTTGATGAACGACTTGCTGGCATCGAGGAAGATGGATCGTTGGATGACGAAATCTTCAGTGGCTCTGACAACGCTGAAGCAGACTTCCTGGCGGAGATTGGCAAAGAGATCGGCGACGATCAGTAAGAGTTAACCAAAGATTGGTGGCATGTGGCGCGATTTTGTGTCACATGCTTTTGCTTTGGCGATACGGGAAATCATGAAATCCATCCAAAACGCATTGACCGTTCTGCTTTTCTGCACCGTTGTTGCAGGGGTCTATCTCTATTTCATGGGTGACCTTTCTTTTCAAGGTGGTCAACAGAAACCTGAAGTCAGCAAAACTGGCTTCCTGAAAACGGAACAGGAATTTAGAGACAAGCTGGCGGAACTTCGTCTCGACCGCGACAAAGTCATTCGCAGAAAACAGTTGTTACAGGACAGAAAGTCCGAGACGGTTGAACTGCTCAAATCCAAAGGCGTTACCGCTGACAGTGACCTCAATGATGCGGATACAAAGTATGCCGTCCAGAACCTGAAGCGATACGTTGCAGATTTGAAAGGCATGGACGGGATTGTCGAAAAATATGACAAACCGATTGCAGCGATCGAAGCCATGTTGGTGCGGATTGAACAGGATCAAATTGCGGCCGATGTCGCCATCTCTGATGAGAAGGCAGAACAGCTCGGTGTCATGTTGCTTGACCTGGATGACCGACTTGGCGTTGGTGATAACGACGTATTCGAAGAAAGTGAACTTAGAGATCTTCTCAGTGATGAATTGGGCAAGTAGAGATGAAACATTCTGTCTTCCTACAATGCTTGTTGGTACTCGTAGCCGTTTGCAGCACCTCTGTCGCAAGTGAAGATGCTCATCCAAACGTGGTTATCGTCATCACCGACGATCAGGGGCATGGTGATCTTTCCTGCCATGGCAATCCAGTCCTGAAAACTCCGAACCTGGATGAACTGGCCGCCGATTCCATTCGCCTGACTGACTTTCATGTCTCACCAACCTGTTCGCCATCGCGAGCAGCCTTTATGACTGGTCGATGTTCAAATCGCACCGGTGTTTGGCATACCATCATGGGTCGCTCGCTGCTGCGTGAAAATGAAATCACGATCGCTGAACTGTTACGTGACACTGGCTACGCCACCGGCATGTTCGGAAAATGGCATCTCGGTGACAACGCTCCGTTCCGCGCCGAAGACCGTGGTTTTACTGAAGTCTATCGTCACGGCGGTGGTGGGGTTGGGCAAACTCCTGACTATTGGGACAACGCCTATTTTGATGGGCACTATCTGCATAACGGCAAGTATGAGCCAGCAGAAGGGTTTTGCACCGATGTGTTTTTCAAACACGCCACGAATTTCATCAAGGAGCAAGCCGGGCAGAAGAGACCATTCTTTGCCTGGATTTCGACGAATGCTCCCCATGGGCCGTTACATTGCCCCGAAAAATGGAGTGCCCCATATAAAGACCAGGGAAACGTTGCTGACTTTCTGGGAATGATTGCCAACATCGACTCCAACGTTGGCGAGTTGCGAAAGGTAATCCATGAACTGGGTATTGCTGACAACACGATTTTCATTTTCACAACGGACAATGGGACCGCTGGCGGGGCGAATATTTTCAACAGTAAAATGCGTGGCAGAAAAGGCAGTCCCTATGACGGAGGTCACCGAGTGCCGTGCTTCATTCACTGGCCAGGAAAGTACACTGGTGGCGTGGACATCGATCCTTTGACGGCGCACGTTGACTTGTTGCCTACGCTTGTGGAACTCTGTGGTGCAAAACTTTCAGACAACGTGAAACTCGACGGACAAAGTATCGTGCCTTTGTTGAATAAGCCGACGAGTGTTGACGAAAAATGGAATCAGCGGGTCATCGTCACCGATTCGCAGCGGGTTCTTGATCCGATCAAGTGGAGACAGAGCGCGGTCATGACTTCGCAATGGAGATTGGTCAACGGCAAGGAGCTCTACGACATCGATGCAGACCCAAGCCAGAAAACGGACCTTGCAGCCGACCATCCTGAAGTGGTTTCCAGGTTGACCCAGGCCTACGATTCCTGGTGGGCAGACATCGAACCGGGATTTGCCCGGTTCGCAAGAATTCATATCGGATCACCCAACGAGAAAACCACCTGCCTGACGGCACATGACTGGCTGGGATTGCAGAAAAATCCACCCTGGAATCAGGCTCACATCCGCAAGGGCCAGCCTCGTAAACCTGGATACTGGAGCGTCAAAGTCCTCGCTGCTGGCGACTATTCGTTCACGCTCAGGCGTTGGCCAGTCGAAACCGATCTTGCCATCGATGCGGGCCTGGCCAAAGGCGATCCTGTTCCGGGAAAAAAAGCGTACCGGCAAAATGTTGGCGTGACGATTGAGCCAGTAAAAGCTGAATTGAAAATTGGAAACGATGTCCAAACGGTTGAATTCGCAGCCGGTAGCAAGGAGGTTAGCTTTGACGCAACGCTGACCACAGGTGAGAATACAATTACAGCCTGTTTTGAATCAGCTGACGGAGAACGAATCGGTGCTTACTACGTTTACGTTACGCGGAAGTAAACCGGACTCTCACGACATTCGTTTTTAAGATCGACATCATGGATCCTCTACATTTTTGCATCGCGATCGTCCCACTGGCGGTCTACCTCCTGATGATCGGTTACCTGAACCTTGGAGGGCGACCGTTCGTCACGACAGGAGCAAGAGATACCGCCGCGCTTGGAATTGGGCTTGCCGGCCTGGTGGCTGCCGGCCCCATGATTCTGTTTTTTCCGGAAAGCGCTGCCAGTCAGTTCGGCAACTGGGTTTGGCTAATGCTGCTTGCGTTTTATGGCCTTTTTGTTTCGATGTTCGTCCTGATGATGCGACCTCGAATCGTGATTTACAACGTCACCACAGAGCAGCTGCGCCCCGTGTTGACCAGCGTCGCGATGGAACTCGACCCCAAGAGTCGTTGGGCCGGCAACAGTTTGCTAATCCCCAGCCACAACGTTCACTTGTACATTGATGCCAGTAACTGGCTCAAGAATGTGCAGCTCACCTCCGGCGGAAATGAGCAGAGTTTTGACGGTTGGCGGGTGCTTGAATCAAAGCTGTCTGAGCGACTCAAGGACTATTCCTCGGGGCCAAATCTGGCTGCATTCCCACTGCTGATTATGGCGCTGGGGCTTGCCATCGCGACAGCAACCTGGATGCTCTTTGACATGGACGCCGTTGCTTCGGCCTGGGATGAACTGCGAAGGTATTGAAGTTATTGTCGCAATGCGCCTTCAGACGGAATCCGTGGGCACCTTTCTAAACTTTCGCAGTCCTTCCGGTTATGATAACTGGCGTTGTCACTTGCCAGTGCAGCTCTTTATGCCAAATCAGTTGGCCACCGGTTACGCGTTTCTCAACTTCAAACGTATCTGATTCAAAATGCTAATTGTTGTTTGGCTAATTCTAATACTCGGCGGCGCCATCACGACGATCGTTTCCTGGGCGATTTATGGGACATCAGTTGGTGCACCGGTTCTAATCGGTTATTGCCTGTCAATCTGGGCTGTCTCGGCTGCCGTGGATTGGATTTGGGGCTTGCGCCGCAAGGTGGCAAAGCACATGAAGAAAAAGGTCTCCTCCACGACGTTCATTTCAAAAGAAATTGGCGAAAGCCGCCGAGTCGACTACGCGCGGGTTCTCGAATCTATTGCGAAGAAGCAACAGGCTAACCCTATGGGTATGGAACTCAAAGTCAACCTGAACACATTGAAGCACTCCAACATCCAACGAGGATCAATCACGTGGAATTCAGTTGAAGCAGAAGATGGCAAGGTCGTAAACGTTCCAGAGAATGCCGTTTATCTGCTTAACTGTAATGGCTCCCCATTCGTGGCACATATCGGAAGTGCCAAAGTTGGTTTCGACTATGAGCATGAAGGCGTAGTGACAACAGGGAAGGGCAGTGAGTTGCAGTTGTGCGCCCACAACCTCGAACAAGCCAACGTGGTCCTGCAGTGGCTGAAGTCGCAAACCAGCGAGCACTCAGTTTATCGTGAAAAGATGTTGCTTGTGGCATCACCGCAAGATGGAAGCACGGGACAGACGATTCGCATCACCCATCGGCCGGAGCAGTCGAGCCAACGGATCATTATTCCAGAGAGGATTTCCCAGCTGGTTGATCGGCTTATTCGTTCCCGCCTTAATCACCGGGAGCGACTGGAAAAATACGGGCACAATTCGAAAATCGGCCTCCTCTTCCACGGGCCACCAGGGACAGGAAAAACGCTATTCATCCGACACCTGATCGCAAACTGCAAGCAGCACACCGTCATCGCACCAACGGACATGGCCGTGGAGACCCTTCGAGAAGCATTTCGGCTGGCGCAGTATTTGCAACCATCGATCATGGTGTTGGAAGACGTTGACTTGCTGGCCCAGCATCGTGAATCTTCTCGTAGCGTTGATGGACTTCAGGAACTGATGAACCAGCTGGACGGACTCGCGCCGGCGTCGGAAACAATCATCGTGATGTCGACGAACCGACCCGAAGTTCTCGAACCCGCTCTGGCATCCCGCCCCGGACGAGTTTCTCAGGCGATTGAATTTCCACTTCCAGATCCATCAGCTCGTGAGGCGCTGTTGCGACTGTTTTTGGACAAAGTGAAAACAGGTTTTGACTTTTCTGCCTGGACATCGCGTACTGATGGAGCGTGTCCCGCGTTCATCGAAGAACTGTGCAAGCGAGCCATTCTTGTCGCAATCGACGAACAGGCAGGCGGCACATCATCTGAAGCGCAGGTTGAAATCAACGATGCACACCTTGACACTGCGATTCACGAACTGATTGTGTTTGGTGGTGACCTGACAGCCAGCTCACTGGGTTTCCCGAATACGGAAAACTAGAAAATGATGTATCGTACTGCGGCGTCTCCCGCGAGACACCGCAGCCACATCAACGAACCTGTGGCTCAGCTTCGCTCTCCCGGCGAGACCCTGTGGCTCAGCAGGAGCTTCGCCCTCCCAACGAGCTTCGTCCTCCCAACGATTCTTAGCCTTCACGACGACGGTGCTGGTCGATCAACTGCTTGATACTGTCAGGGTCTGGAACGCCAGAAACGCTGATCTCAAGTCCACTCTGACCGGCACTTGAGATTCCAATGGTTCCGACATCAAGAATTCGTTGCAACAAAGTCTGGTTCAACTGCACGTTGCGAATGTCCTGGTGCCACACTTCAGTGATCGACTTGGAGAGAATTCCGCGACGGCAACTTGTTCGCTCCGACGTCACGGTCAATGTGGTGCCCTTGCACTTGAGCCACCAAAAGAAGAACAGGATCCCGCCAATCACCATCGGGATCAGGATCTCCAACGCCTTCACACCAATCGGCGTCTCAATTGGCAAAAATGGCAGCAAAAAGCCAAACAGGCAAACCAAAATCAGTCCGACATACCAAAGCGGATGATTGCGAAACATTGAAGGATGTGCTTCGTAAAGAATCTGTTCGCCAGAGACAGTTTCAAGATCAGAATCGACTTTTTCTTTCATGGATCGTCTTATTGGTTTGGGTTTTTAAACTCTTTCAATCAGTTTAGCGATTTTTTCAGTCGCCGTCAGCGTCTTCGGTCAACTCCAGCCATTTCGTTTCGGCCTCTTCAAGCTGTTGGGAGACTTTCGAAAAATCGTCGTGCAAAACTAACGCTTCCGCCGCATCGGTGCACGATAGTAGTTGTTCGTTGAGACTCTTCTTTTCCTGGTCAAGTTTTGTCACCAATTTCTCGATATTGCGAATTTCTTTCTGAGCCTGACGTCCGCGATTGAAGGTTTTCTTTCCCTTACCGGCCTTCTCAGCCCGGGATCCGCCTGATTTACCGCCTTTTGGACCGGTGTCACGACGCCCTTCGTTGATCTGCTGGTTGATCGAATAAACGTAAGCGTCGTAGTCTCCCAGATAATTTTTCGCAGTACCTTCACGAACCTCGATCACTGACGTCGCCACACGCTTCATGAAGTGCCGATCGTGAGAAGTGAAAATCACCGTGCCCTTGAACGCTTCCAAAGCCTGGGCCAATGCTTCGACCGTCTCAACGTCCAGATGGTTTCCAGGCTCGTCGAGCACAAGAATGTTGTAATCCGAAAGCAACAATCCTGCCAAACAAAGCCGAGCACGTTCACCGCCGGAAAGGACTTTGACTTTCTTTTTCACATGGGAATCACGAAACAACAGCGCCCCGGCTACAGCCAGAACCTGCTGATCCGTCGTTCCAGCGATTGCCTGACCTTCGAGGTACTCCAGAACGGTGTCGTCCTCAGGGATCGTGGTGTAAACATGCTGAGCATAGGTGCCGATACGACAATGCTGACTCCATTTGAGTTCACCACCCCTGGTTTCCAGCGAGCCAACAAGCGTTCTCAGTAGCGTAGTTTTTCCTTGACCGTTATCGCCAACGATACCCACTCGCTGACCGTGATCGATCTCCAGCGTGATATCACCAGCAACATCGACACCAGGATAGCCAATGACCAGATCGGTACTGCGAACCGCAGCGCCCTGTCGTGGCTGCACGATTGGAGCCTGAATGTAGGCGGTTCGCTCAGCAGAATCGATTTCGATCAGATTCAAACGCTCCAACTGCTTTTGCTTGGAACGCGCCTGTGACGCCGTACTAGCGTTGGCGCGATTCTTGTTGATGAACTTTTCCAGTTGCTTTTGCTTGGCCATCGTGGAAGCATTCACGCGCAAGTCATGTTCGTGCTGCTCTTTTTGATATTCCAAAAACGGTTCAATCTTTCCTGGATACATCGTCAGCTTGCCACCGCCAAGGGAAAGCGTATGCTCGCAAGTCGCGGAAAGAAAAGCACGATCGTGCGATACGATCAGGCAGGCGCCTCGATAACTTCGCAGAAAGTTCTCCAACAGGATTTGGGTTCTCAAATCCAAAAAGTTCGTCGGCTCATCAAGCAGCAACAGTTGCGGATCGTGCAGCAACAACGCCGCCAGCTTGACACGCGTTTGCCAACCGCCAGACAAAGCCTTCACGGGACCGGTAAGCTTCTCGCCTTTGAGTTCAAAATCGCCAGCCACCTGACCGCAGCGCCATTCCGGCTGACCGCTATCTCGCATCAGAAAATCGAGCGCCGATTCTCCTTCCGCGAATGGGTCATGCTGCCGCAGGTATCCGACGGACAACTTTGGATGGTGAATAACTTCGCCAGTATCGAGAGCTTCGTCGCCCAGCAGAATCTTCAGCAAAGTCGATTTGCCGGCACCGTTGCGACCGATAAAACCAACTTTGCGATCGTCGGTGATCGTCGCCTCTGCGTTGTCGAGCAACACTTGATCGCCGAACGATTTATGTGCTTTGCGTATTTGTATGAGTACAGCCATGTGCCAAAATTTAAGTAAATACAGCCATTTCGCAAGGTTGGTAAATCGTTCTACCAGTCGTCACTGTCAACGTATCCCTGCTGGATCAGTTCGGAACCTGCTTCTTCTTTGAACCAGGTTTTGGCGTCGTCGGTGAAATAGTTTTCCCAGTCACCAACAGCACCTTTGCGAAGAAATTCGCCGGGCCGTTCCTCAGAAAAGCCTGGTTTCAGATGGCCTTCAATCTTTGCAGCCAAACGCGGCTTGACTTTGAGGAATTTGAACAGTTTATCCCGTTGGCCTTCCACATCCTTGTGTAGATCTTCATATTTGATGAAGTACACCGGCAACCTGGGAAATTTCTCCGAAGTCATGCGGTCGGATTCAACATGCTCTCGCCACCAGCGAACTGACTCCCGCACCATGGCCTCGTTACTCAACAATTGGTCAGGATGATTTTTGAAATACCAGGCATCTTCGCGAAACTTCTCGTAAACGGCATTGAGTTCAGGAATCCGCTCAAAAAGCCGGTGCGATTCGGGGCGATTGAAAAGGTGAAAAGTGCGACTGACCAAAACGTCACGGCCGTCCCGGACGATGCAAATGTGAGGAACTCCGCGAAGGACAACTGGTTCGATCGTATGAGGTGTTCGATCGCCGATCAGTTTGGCATTCGGATCCGCCTTGGCAACCAAAAGGCGTTTGGTTAACGCCTCAAACTCACTACGCAGCAGTTTTCCAGCGTCCGGATCTCCTTGGTAAATCGGGAGTGTGTTGATGGCGCGATTGACAGGAGAGACATAGTTGTGCCAGTGGAACTCGCCAACGCAATCGATCTCCATGTGACTGCTGAGCAAACTAGCCAGCCAATTAGTTCCCGACTTCATATAGCCGCGAATACAAAAGAATCGTTTGTCCATGGGAAGGGCTTGGTCGGCGAGGCAAAAGGAGGCTTTTGGGGATTTGGGGTCAGGATCTGAGAGATGTTTTTGGCATCGCAGTCAATGCCTGTTGTTCGACGGCGACAAACAAACAGTGCGTAAAACTCACAACCT
>CAYUNP010000098.1:0-18843 GCA_964446085.1 uncultured Pirellulaceae bacterium | reverse complement strand
AGATTACGGCGCCAACTGCTAACGGGAATGAGCATGCCATCAGGATCCCACCTCCGTTGACGATCCGTCGAGCCCAAGCCGACCCTGGTTCTTTCAACAGCGTGCCGGCTCCAACGATCACCAATACGAATCCTGCGGTAAACAATCCACCGACCGCTGCAATGATGATCGGCGAAGGAAGTGCACGAAGCTCAGGGTAGAAATGTTTGGCGAAACTGGTGGCAACGGCAACGAACATAGTGGCAAGAAAAAGAGTGCGCATTTGAAACCGCACCGCACCATCATCATCTGATTCAGTCGTCATGTCGCCTCTTCGAAAAGGTGAAAGTCCGCACTGATTTGACTACCAGAAATCGCCCCATGTGCATGGTGGCTTTTCAGGTAACTTCGAAGGCGAATCAGTCATCCGCGATTCCAGAATGCGGATCTCCTGCGTCACTGACTCCATGAATTTTTTGTAGGAAGGATCGTTTTGAAGGTCCGGATTGGCTCGCATGTTCTTCTCAAACAATTGCTTCACGGCACTCATTTGTCGCGCCGCCAAACCAACCAGTTGATCCAGCTCCTGAATGACATTTTCCTCACTGCGAGACGCCGTCGACCACAGACCCTGGCGAGCAAGCATAATCACCATGCTCGCCGCAGCACGAATCTCGTGGGGTCGCGAGTCAACTTCCAGTCGCAGCGTCCCTTCGATCAGGCGGCACATCTGTCGCATCGAATCGGATGCTTCGATCCAGCGAATTGCATGTGCGTCGTCCCACGGTTTCCTGATTTTCATGACCAAAACCTGTCCCATTCTGGCGGCTTAAGTGCCTGCTTCCGATTCGACATGCCGATCCTGCGACGCAACATCTCAACTTCATCAACGAGGTGATCATGTTGCCTGGCCTGCTCCTGGTGCTCCGCCAGCGAAAGCGGCCCGTTACTGTTCGAGGCGGTACGATTTGAGACCACACCTCCCTTGCGAACGATCGTTCTCAGAATCGAATCTCTCGCGGCCGGCCAAATTCCGTCGCGACCAAGCAAAATCGCCAGTGCCACCATCAAACGCGTCTCACCTTCGACCAATACATCATCCGCTTCGTCGACGGCATGTTCCATCATCAACGGCAGATGAGTCTCTTCAAGAAGTTCTTCAAACCAACGCCTGGCTTTCGGATGCTTCCAGGGAGACCAATCAATCGTACGATCTTCGGATCCGGGCATGAGAAACTCCTATACGGTGCAGATTTCGACACCTTGCTTCAATGACGCTATTTTGTCTTCACGTTTTGGAATGAACTCCTGAGCAACAAAGCCCTTGAATCCAGTCTTCTGAATCGCCTTCATGATCGCCGGGTAGTAAAGCTCCTGCGAGTCATCGATCTCGTTGCGACCAGGCACGCCACCAGTGTGATAGTGACTGATATATTTTTGGTGCTTGTTGATCGTGGCGATCACGTCACCTTCCATGATCTGCATGTGATAGATGTCGTAGAGTAACTTGAACCGCTCCGATCCGACCATCTCGCAAAGCCCCACGCCCCATTCTGTATGGTCGCACATGTAGTCCTTGTGATTGACTTTGCTGTTAAGCAATTCCATCGTAACGGTCACACCATGCTTTTCAGCGATCGGCATCAACTTCTTCAGACCCTCCGCACAATTTTTCATGCCTTGCTCATCGTCCATGCCATCCCGGTTCCCGGAAAAGCAGATGACGTTATCGAGCCCCAGATCTTTCGTTGCAGCAATCCGTTTTTCGTAAGCTTCCAGCAACGCCTTGTGATGCTCGGTTCGATTCCATGCTTTCGAGATTCCGCCAACCCTGACGCCCTCTGCGGTCGTGGTAACTGGCTGGGCAACCAAAGCACAGGTCATTCCATGCTCCTGAACAACTTTGATATCTTTAGGGTGCAGTAGTTCAATCGACCGAAGACCAAACTCTTTTCCAGCAACGCACAGGTCTTTCAGTGGCACGCTTCCATAACACCACTTACAAACCGAATGGTTAATCGTGACTCCACCTGATGCGGCATCCTGGGCCTGCAATCGTTCGCCGAGTGAAACAGCCAAGGCGGCAACAGCTGAAACTCCTCCGGTTCGAATCATGAATTGACGGCGATCAGAACTTGTTTTCTTGGACATCAACGGCTCGCTGTGGTAGATATTGTGAATCCCGGTGCATGCATTTTAACCAATGCCACATCGCTTTGCACGCAAACGAAACATAGGGAAGGGAAGAAAGATGGGCGGAATCGGCTTTTTTGAGCTACTGATCCTTGCTGCAATTCCGGCACTCCTGCTAATCGTCGGAGTCGTCGTGTTTCTCGTGGTCCGACGCCCAAAAAATTGACACCCAACATCCCCACTGCAAGAAAGGCCAAGTGATGCTTGTTCCGTTTTCATCTGCATTTTTTTTGATCACGATTCCTCTGCTTCTGGTCATCCTGGTCATTGTCGGAGCCATCGCAACTTTCATCGCTCGCGGGTCGGACAAGAAGTAGCCAGCTAGCACTCAACGACAGCGCCAGCATTCATCTTAGTTTTGCGTTGACACCTTGATAGACTCCCCCAAACGAATTTTTGGAGGAGTAATCATGTTAATGGCCATTCTCTACCGAAACGACACGATCCTGGCAGCAGCTTACGCTTGCGATCAACACGCTTTTGGCAACCTGTACTGGACCGACATACACTGTGTCGAAATTCCGCAGGGTGCCTTTGAACTGGATATCGATGGTGTTTACGAAACAGCGTACCTTTCGGTCGCTAACCTTCAGTTAAGAGAGCGATTGCTCAATGCATCGCGCGACGAAGGCATCGATCTCGACAAGTTGACTCAGGACCTGGAAGGTTCTGTTACACCGAAATACCTACCGAATCGTGCTGCGTAAAACTGCGTCGCACCACAATCCAATTCGACTCAACCATTTTTCTCGAACGGAATCGGGACTCCCATGGACAATGTCGCCTCGCCAACGTCGCAGCCTAAACGGCTGTTCCAAATAGGTGCGCCCACACAGAAAACTCTGCCTCCCAAGCCACAGCAGTCGAAACCGCCTGGCGATCCGGAACCAAATTTCGCGGACAGCATTCCCGTGGATATTTCCATGGAGCAGAAGCATGCGATTGAAAAGCGAAACAAGGAGATTCTCGAGAATGAACTCTGGGATCAGAAGCTCGAATTCACACCGCGGCCCTATCTGGCTCACGTTCAGTTCAGCAACTTTTGCAACATGTCCTGCATCATGTGCTGGAATGGAGCCAATCCACGAACCAAAAAGCTGACGCCGGAACTGGTCGAAAAACTGGCTATCGAACTTGGCCCGGAAGTTTCCGTCATCGAGCCCTACAGCGGTAGCGAACCGTTGGCACTCACCTGGAAAGAAACGCTACGCATCGCGAAACAGTATGGCGTGCTGTTGCTGATGACAACCAACGCACAGTTCCTCAACGAAGAACGATTCAACGAACTGAAAGACTTCACCGAGACGCTGTACCTCTCGATCGATTCGCACATCCCCTACATCTACGAGAAAATTCGACTCCGTGCGAAGACGGACGATGTGTTTCGTAACATTGGGCCGGCTATCAAAATGGCCAGGCAACACGGCCTCGAATGCACGGTCAACATCGTCCTGATGACCTACAACGCTCCGTTTATTGCCGAATCAACTGCCTGGTTCAACGATCTTGGCATTGAATCGGTCAATGTGATTCAGATGATGGACGTGAATCACCAAAGTCACTTCTACGACGCGCTCGCTCATTGCTCGACAGAGTACGTGAACCACGTCAAAGAACAAACGATCGAAGTTTGTCGCGAGCGCAAGATGCGTTTGATCTGGAACGTTGGCTATCCGCAAACGTTTGACTTCCGTGTCGATGGCGTGCCAACCAACGAGCGAAAAGTTCAGAACGACCACTGGAGCTGGCGGATGCGATACATGCATCCTGGCTTTTGTCGCCAGGCTTACAATCGTATGCGGATCGAAGTCGATGGTAACGTATCGCCATGTTGTTATGCCACCGAAGGACAACTGCGACTTGGCAATCTCGGTGACGAGAATTTCTACGACGAGGTCTGGAACGGAGTTCAATCCCAGGATCTTCGCCGAGGCATGTATACCGGAGACGTTCCAAGTCTTTGCGTGAACTGCAACGTTCGCACAGTTCCTGACCCGCGACCGAACATGCCATTCATCGACACGGTCCAGAAAGACCCTGCCTGGAAAAAGTTCTTTCGTCAGAAAGTCGTCAACGACGCTTCGATGAAAGTCGTCGGCCCGGAACATGCGATGCGACTCGACATGGCTCCGTTGATGCAACTGGAAACACCCTACAAATCTCGCAAGCTCCTTGTCTCTTTGGCAGCCGGCGGCGAAACGAAGCACATTGTGACCGTGAAGGTCAGGGCCAAGGTCAAAGATGGCGTCGCACGATTTGTGCTGCCCAAAAAAGCGTGGAAACAACTTCGCACGAACATCGGTTATTGGTGGGCTGCGTGGCAGCTTTCCGATGACGGCGAATCGATCATTCGAGTCGACAAAATGCCGTGTGTGATCCGGCATCAGCCCATTGCCCGAGTAGAAGGAAGCAATCTGGGCTACGACGACGAAGGGCACTACGCACTCGTCAACCTTGGTGCCGACAAGGCCAAGCAACTCAAGAACCAGGGCTAAATTTCACAACACAATGACACAGGCAACAAAACCAAAATCCCGGCGACGAATCGCCAACTGGCTTTTGAAGATGCGTGGTGATGACTACGCACTCGATCGAGCCAAAATTCTGATCGACAAGGGACTTCGCGACGAGGCGCTCAGGTTCCTCAACGTCTCGAACGAAGTATTCCAGAAC
Source organism: uncultured Pirellulaceae bacterium (assembly GCA_964446085.1). Lineage (GTDB taxonomy): Bacteria > Planctomycetota > Planctomycetia > Pirellulales > Pirellulaceae > Mariniblastus. The sequence goes on along the minus strand of CAYUNP010000098.1, from coordinate 13,998 downwards.
AGCAGCGAACTCAAATCGCAGGCGGCTCGGTTTTTGTTCGACCTTGGTCAACACGAGGCCGCATGCAACTGGCTTCGACGTGGAGGCATTGCTGAAATTGATCAGGAAACTGCATTCAAATGGAGCTCTGAGCTCGAGGAAGTACGTGAACATTCCATGGCCCTTGAGCTGCTACAGCTACATTGCGACTCGGGATTGAAGCAGGTACATCAGGATCCTTCGGAAACATACTATCGAATTTCCAGGCTCCAGCGGATTCTGGGCGATGTTGATTCAGCGATTGAATCGATGTTGCGGTGCCTGGAATCAGGAAACTATCCCAATGTGCTGTCGATGATCTGCAGCATTCAAACCGAACGCGAGCGTCAACTGTTGCTCGCGGGCGTGGAACGGGCAAAGGTTGCCGCCAAAATAGACGGACACTACGCAGGTCGATTGAATCTCGCCATTTCCAACATCTACAAACTCAATGGCGACTTTGAGAATTCAGCGATACACCTTGGCCTGGCACGAGATGAGCAGGAGTGGAAAGGAAGAAAACTGCACCAGGGCGAGCCGGCAGAACCGAGCTTTCTCGTCATTGGAACGATGAAAAGTGGCACGACAGGTTTCTATCACACGCTGTGCGAACATCCACAGATCTATCGGGCGTTGCGAAAAGAAGTCGGTTACTTTTCTGAGCCAAACATACCCAGGGATTGGTACATGGCTCATTTTCCGCGACTGCCCGCGGGTTCAAACGCGATCACGGGAGAAGCCACCCCCAACTATTTTTGCCGCAACGTGCACGATCGAATCGCCACATCGGTTCCCAATGCAAAACTGATTTGCCTGATGCGAGACCCGGCAAAACGTGCCGTTTCACATTATTTCCACGGTGTTCGGCACGGAACGATCAAACGTCCCATCGATCAGTTTTTCAATTTACAGCCGCTGAAAAAATTGATCGCGGAAAACGCCTCAAACCTCGAGAGCTTTCTGTATCAGGACAGTAAAACCCTGAAGGGCCCGTTCCATCTTATGTTTTACGGATTGTATCCCTACTTTCTGAGAAGGTGGTTCCGCAAGTTCGACGCCAGCCAAATCCTGTTGCTGACTCTTGAAGATTTCAAGGAACGCCAGAACGAAACGATGGCCAGGACCTTTGACTTTCTTGGCATCGACCAGGCAGGGCCATTGGAACTTACCAAGCCCTACACAGGCATCTACAACGCTAACGACAAAACCGTTCAGGAAGTGTTACCACGCTTGAATGAGTTCTACGAAGACTCCAACCGAATTCTGTTTGAAGAGTTTGGCATCCAGTTTGGCACGTCAAAATAACAATGACGAACAGAAGCGGAAACACGATGCAGGAAACAGCCAACCTAACCAGAAACCCATCCCAAATGTTCACACACGCGCACAAGCAGGAAATAGAAGTCCGCAACCGTGAGATTCTTGAAAATGAACTCAATGGGCAGCAAACCGCGTTCGAGTCACGTCCGCATGAGGCTCACATTCAGTTCAGCAACTTCTGCAATATGTCCTGCGTGATGTGCTGGAACGGAAACAACCCCAAAACTCAAAAACTGACAGAAGAACTGGTCAGCAAAGTTTCAGAGCAACTGGGGCCGCACCTGTCTTTGATCCAGCCTTACGACGGTAGCGAACCGCTGATTCTCACATGGGAAGAGACTCGCGACCTGGCGAAAAAGTACGGCGTGCTCCTGAAGATCACAACCAATGTGCAATTTCTCGATGAAGAGAAATTCAATGAATTAAAAGACATCACTCAAACGCTCTGTCTCTCGATCGACACTCACGTCCCCGAGATCTTCGAGAAAATCCGTCTGCGTTCGAACTCGACAAAGGTGTTCAAAAACTTCTCCGAAACGGCACAGCGGTGTCGCGACGCCAATCTGGAATGCGTCGTCAATGTCGTCCTGATGATGGAGAACCTGCCTTTCATGCCCGATTCGCTGCGCTACTTCGCGGAGATGGGTTACGACGACGTCAACCTGATGCAGATGATTGACATCAACAGCAACAGCAACTTCCACGATCCACTGGCTCACCTGTCTGACGAATTTCTTGAATGGGTCAAACAGGATTGTATTGCCGTTTGCAAAGAAAAGAAAATGCGGATGATCTGGAACGTCGGCCAGATGGAAATCTTTGACTTCCGTGAAGAGCCAGCAGCACTGGATCCACGCAAGCGCGATGAAAATCATTTCGACTGGCGAATGCGTTTGCATTTCCCTGGATTTTGCCGCAACGTGATGAACAAGATTCGTATCGAAGCCGACGGAAACGTCGCGCCATGCTGCTACGCGACTCAAGGACAGCTTTCATTGGGCAATCTGAACGATCAGTCCTTTGATGAAATCTGGAATGGCATCGAAGCACAGGACCTTCGCCGCGCAATGTACTGTGACGACTTGCCATCGCTATGCAACGAATGCCGAATCAACGAGCCAATGAGTCCGCGGGACAATCTTCCATTTGTGAGCAAGGTGGTTCAGGACAATTCAGACTTCTTTGATGGCGATTTTGATCTCGCAATGAAAGTCATCTCACCGGAACACGTCGCTCGAGTCACGACAGCACCCGTCATTCGTTTCCAAAGTCCAAGCCGCATTGAATCGTTGCTGGTTGCCGTCGCCCGCGGCGGGGAATCAAAACACGTCGACACATTTTCCGTAAAAGCCAACTTTGATGATGAAGGCATCGGCTCGTTTTCGATTCCAGAAGAATTGTTTGCAAAGCTGAAACCGAACCAGGGACAATGGTTAGCTTTCTGGCAAGCCGACGAGAACGGCAAAGCGCAGCATCGATGCGAGCAACTGCAGTGTTTTGTCTCTCACCAGCCCTTGGCCAGAATCGAAGGCAGTACGCTCGGCTACGACGACGAAGGCCATCAGCCGTTGTACGAACTTGGTGGCACGAAACCGGTGGGATTCAACAAAGCGGCGTAAAACAGAGGTGCATGGATCTGGCCTGCGATTCCAATACAACGCACTGGCTGGAAGTGCTGGAAGCCTATTCCACCAGCAACTTCGCGGCATCGACAGCGAAATAGGTGAGTATCCCGTCACAGCCAGCTCGCTTGAAACCGACCAGACTCTCCATCATCACGGCTTCACGATCCAGCCAGCCATTCTGCGCTGCCGCATTGAGCATCGCATATTCACCGCTGACCTGGTAAGCGAACGTTGGCACGGAAAATTGATCTTTCACGCGTCGCACGATGTCCAGATACGGCATGCCCGGCTTCACCATGACCATGTCAGCGCCCTCCTGAATGTCGAGAGCAACTTCCTTCATCGCGACGTCGGTGTTGGCCGGATTCATTTGATACGTCTTCTTTCCTCCGCCATCAACATTGCCACCTGAGAGATTCGACTTCGATCCAATCGCATCTCGAAACGGACCGTAAAACGCGGAGGCATATTTCGCAGCGTAGGACATGATCATGACGTTCTCGAATCCTTCCTGATCCAACGCCATGCGAATCTCCCCGATACGTCCATCCATCATGTCTGAAGGGGCGATAATATCGCAACCCGCTTTCGCCTGAACGACAGCCTGATCACAAAGTGCGGCAACCGATTCGTCGTTGACGACAACGCCATTCCTGACCAATCCGTCCTGTCCATGCGACGTGTAAGGATCGAGAGCCACATCACAAATGATTCCAATTCCGGGAACCGCTGCTTTGATCGCAGCTACGGTTCGGCAAACGAGATTGTCCGGGTTCCAGGCTTCTTCGGCTCCCTCGGTTTTCAGTCCCGGATCCGTTTCGGGGAAGATTGCGATCGCTGGAATGCCAAGGTCTGCAGCCTGTTTCACTTGTGCCACCAGTCGATCGATCGAATGTCGCTGCACGCCGGGCATCGATGCTACGTCCACTGATTGAGCAGAACCCTCAGTGACAAACACGGGCCAAATCAGATCATCTACGGCCAATCGATTTTCAGCAACGAGCCTCCGCGACCAGTCAAACTGACGGACGCGTCGCAGGCGGGTGGTTGGGTAGCGCTGGGGTGACATAAAAGGATCAAGCTGAATTCAGACGGACTGCAACAAAGCGACATTGTAACTCGGGCGCGGCGCCCTTCGTAGATGCCACGTTGTCGCATCGTTATTTGTAGCACTGGCGTCGGAATCAGTTCATAAACAAGCCATCGCTCCTGGATTCATCAAATTCGACGCGCATGCCGCGGACTTTGAACAGTCGAGACCAGCTATCGTCGAGACACTGTTCCGCTTGTTCAATCGGGATCGCCGTCCAGCGTCCTTTTGCGTCAACATTTGCCAGCCCAAGCCGCGCCAGTTTTCCAAGTGAATCAAAGATTTCAAAGTCGATATCCATCTTGGTCAAATCTGAAAGATAAGCTTCGACTTCGTTATCCATTTCTGTGCCGGTCATACCTTCAAACGATTTACCAGAGGATTCAGCTTTTTTCTGCTCCTGCCAGAGGATCGTGTATCCCAAAATCGTTTCCAGAAGTTCCTGCTCTTCAGCCTCATTGAGGATTCGATAGAGCACACCGGAATTGTTCCCGAGATTTTTCAGGTAGAGACTTTTCGTCAACCCGAACTGGTATTTTTGCTTCGTTCGAAAATAGCTCAGCACTGATTTGAATCCGTATCCAATGATGGCTCCAAACAGGATCAAAAGCGCCAGAACGTTGTCGTAGGTTGCAGCGACCAATACTGCCATGAGAACAACAACCAACCTCGACACCTTGTACAGCGCCATCGCCGTCGGCAAAAGAATCTTTCCCCGATCCAACATCGACAGTCGCACTTTGCTTCCCGGCAGCAGAATCTCAAGGTCCGTTTCCGGAATGTTCTTGAAGGTCTTGAGATAAACGTGATCCGCGTCCATCGCGTTTTCATCGTTACCAGCCAGCAGCCTGGAAATTTTGTTCGCCAACTCCTTGCGTCGACTTCGCTTCGCCGGCGACTCGCACTTTATTTCTTCAGGATCAGCTGCCACCGCTTCAGGCTTGAGACGAAACGCCATGATCAGGCGTTCAAATTCGGGCAGCTCAATCGTCTCGGTGCGAAAGAAGTTCTGCCAGCGGCGGCGCTGGACTTCGACCACATGGTATCCACGAGCGAAAATTTCGAGCCGGTCATACAGATCAAAGTTCACCTGCAAGCGGACTCCCCATTGAGAACCGATGTCGACGGCACGTTCAATATCTTTCCGTTCCAAACGCTTGTAGTGAGCACTGAACAGCAGGCCCGAAACGCGATCGAACAGTTTCTCGGTTAGCTGATTCCGAACTTCGTCATCAAGTTTCTCAAGTTCCACCGCCTGCGAATCCGGATCAAGCCGCCCGTAGATTTCCTCCAGCTGCAAAAGCTGTGTCAGATGTTCGGCGTGAAAGATTCGCTGAAGCCTGGCAGACATCGCCGAAAAGAAGACGCTCTCATCGCCGTGAATCCGAAACCTCTCGATCAGATCCAGCACCAAATCGGGATGCCGCAGTGGGATAAAAGTTGCTCTCGATTCCAATGACTGCGCAATTGGATCTTCTTCAATCGATGCAACAAGCTCGTCGTGATCGCTACCCATTTCTGGATGATCGTCTAAATTTTCCTTCATCGAAACGGGATTCGACCCAAATTCGAAAATCTTGGGCAGATTACTGCAACTTTCAAACGAAAAAAGCGAGCGACCTGCAGGCCCTCGCTTTCGAATGTCTTAAACAGTGTAGAAACTACTACAGTGCTGCGGTTTCGTCGCTCTTGTTGTCGACGACGCGTCCCATGTAAAACCCACAAGTCGGGCACAAGACGTGCGTTGGAACCCGCGTACTGCACTTGGGGCAGACGGTAAGATTTTTCGCCTTCATTCGATGATGAGAGCGACGCTTTCCGGTACGTGAATTAGAGTGTTTGCGCTTTGGAACAGCCATTTTTCAAGCGTTTGTTGAATGTTGTTAGTTGGTTGAGGGGCGGATGTTAGCCAATATTCGACGTTTTTTCAATGGCTCAGCCGAAAAATCAGGCGAGATCAACCAGTTTTCAACCTTTTTCGTACTAACTATACCCTCAAGCAATGGTTGGACTAAATTTAAGTCGAGAAAAACCGTGCGTAGCCTTCCCAAATCAAGTCTGCGGGTAGACTCATTTTCAAAGCAAGGGGTTGACAGCATCCCCGGTCAGCAATTAATCGTGTCCTCCACGACAAATGACATTTGAAGTACACATTATTAATAACGGCAACCTTTTGCATCGCTGGTGGCGACCTTACGCCCCGCTAGCGGCAACATTTTGCCTCCAATGGATAGACGCCGGCTCACGGAGAAACGATGTCGAAGATACTCATTATTGCCGAGAAACCCAGCGTTGCGACCGACCTCGCACGCGTACTGGGCAAGATGCCCGAGTTTGGCAAGTTCGAGAAAAAGAAAGACTACTTCGAAAACGAAAACGCCTACATTTCTTCAGCGATCGGACACCTCGTCGAACTGAAGATGCCACTGACACCCGAAGGTAAAAAGCTTCCCTGGGGCATCAAACACCTTCCGGTCCTTCCGACCGAATTCGATTTGCAACCGATCGAGCGAAGTGAATCTCGCTACAAACTTTTGGTTCGCCTGATCAAAAAGAAAGACGTCACACTCGTCGTCAATGCTTGCGATGCCGGGCGTGAGGGAGAGTTGATCTTCCGCTACGTGTTGAAGCTTGCCGATCTCAAAAAAGAATTCGAGATCAAGCGAATGTGGATGCAGTCGATGACCGACGACTCCATCAAAGACGCCTGGGCGAATCTGCGTGGCGAAGAAGAGATGTCCAACCTTGCCGATGCAGCCATGTGTCGCTCCGAAAGTGACTGGTTGATCGGACTCAATGGAACACGCGCCCTAACGGCTTTCAATTCGCGAAACGGCGGATTCAACGTGACGACCGCAGGCCGCGTTCAAACGCCAACACTCTCAATCATCTCGGAACGCGAGCTCGAAATTCGCAGCTTCGTACCGCGAACCTATTGGGAAGTTCATGGCGATTTCGATGTCAAAGCCGGACAGTATCGCGGTCGTTGGTTCCGTGAAAATTTCAAGAAAGACGAAGACGACGAGCACAAGAAAGCAGAACGCATTTGGGATCTGGCCGACGCCGAAGCCATCAAGACTCGTTGCCTTGGAAAAGAAGGTATTGTTGAGGAATCCAAAAAGCCATCCAAGTCCGCTCCGCCACTGCTCTATGATTTGACATCCTTGCAACGTGAAGGCAACTCGAAACACGGCTTTCCTGCACGTCGAACCTTGCAATTGGCTCAGGCCTGTTACGACCGATACAAGATCCTGACTTACCCGCGTACCGATTCGAAATACCTTCCCGAAGATTATATCGACACGGTCAAAGAAACGATCGCCAAACTCGGTAGCGGAAAACCCAACGCGCCGATCGATGCCAACATTCAACGCTGCGCAAAGTGGATTCTGAAGAACGATCGAGTCGGTCCATCGAAGCGAATTTTCAACTCGGCGAAGGTCTCGGATCACTTTGCCATCATTCCAACTGGCAAGGTTCCACCGGCGTCGCTGGATGAAGGTGCGGCCAAGATTTACAACCTTGTGATGCGGCGTTTTCTGGCGATTTTCTATCCGCATGCCGAGTACGAAATCACCAAACGGATCACGCGAGTCGGCGAAGATTCGTTCAAAACCGACGGTAAAGTACTGATCGTTCCGGGCTATCTGGAAGTCTACGGTCGCAAAGCCGGAGTTGCCGCTGAGGCCGACGAACTGGTTGCCGCTGAAGACGGCGAATCAGCCCAGACTGCCGAAGTTGAAGTCACCGAAAAGGAAACGCGTCCTCCTGCTCGATACACCGACGCGACGTTGCTTTCTGCGATGGAGTCGGCCGGAAAACGTGTCGAAGATGACGAACTTCGTGACGCCATGAGCGAGCGGGGCCTTGGTACTCCGGCGACTCGTGCCGCGATTATTGAAAACCTGATCCGGCAGAAATATCTCTTTCGAAATGAGATTCGCAAAAGCGAGTTGGTGGCCAGTAACAAGGCACTTGCACTGTTCGATCTTTTGAAGCAGATGGACATCGAAGTTCTCGCGTCACCCGAGATGACCGGCGAATGGGAATTCAAGCTCAAGGAGATGGAGCAGGGCAGGTTGGGTCGTGAAACGTTCATGAACGAGATCCGACAGGTGACCAACACGATCGTTGAACAAACAAAGGCGTTTACCGAAGAAATCGTGAACCGCGTGTTCCCGGATTTGCACGCCAAGTGTCCTGAATGCGGCAAGATGGAGCACCATCAAACAGATGGCTTGTTCAGCTGCAAAGATCCCGAGTGCATTTTCAAAATCAAGAAGCACATCGCCAGTCACGCGCTGACCGAAGCCGAAGCCAAAGTTCTTCTCAACGAAGGCAAGGTCGGCCCCATTGAAGATTTTAAAAATCGATTTGGACAACCGTTTTCGGCCGAACTTGTTCTTGAGAAACCGAAGAAGGTTTGGAAACTGAATTTCGTTTTCGAAGGCGACGAAGAACGCGAAAGCGAAATCGAAAAGTTGACCGACGAACAGATCATTTGCGAATGTCCGATCCTTGATGACTCGACCGAATTGGTGAAAGTTTACGAGAATGATCGAGCGTTTCTGGCTCCAGACATGGCCAAGAAAAAGAACGATCGTGGAGTCCGGATCAGCAAAACGATTCTTAAAAAGGAGATCCCAACCGATCAGGGCATGAAGCTGTTCCTGGAAGGAAAAACGGACTTGATGCCGGGCTTTTTATCCAAAAAAGGCCGCAAATTCGCGGCTCATCTGACACTAAATCGAGAAACTGGAAAGCTCGGATTCGAGTTCGCGCCCCCGAAAAAGAAGAAGGCCAAGAAGAAAGCCGATGAGGGTGATGAAGCTCCTGTAAAGAAGAAAAAGAAAGCCAGGAAGAAGGCAACTAAAAAGAAGGCTACGAAGAAAAAGAAAGCTGCCAAGAAAAAGACGACGACCAAGAAGCCCACGAAGAAGGCTGTGGAGGACGATTCCTGATCCATGTTGAAATCAGAACCACCGATCGTCGTTGAGCTTTCCGTCACGACGAGTATCGCCAGGATATGGTCTGCGTTGACGGAGCCAGACCAAATGCGCGAGTGGTTCTTTGACAACATGCCAGACTTCAAGGCCGAGCCCGGGTTTGAGACTTCGTTTGAAGTCAACGCAGGAGAACGAATCTTTCCACACGTCTGGAAAGTCACCCAGGTCGTACCGCATGAGAAGCTTGTCGTGAACTGGACTTACGGCGGATACGACGGAATTGCAAACGTGATGTTCGAGGTCTTTCCTGACGGCGAATCAAACAACGTCCGTGTGACGGCAACCGCGGTCGAAGACTTCCCGCAGGACATCCCCGAATTCAAACGCGAAAGCGGAGTCGCTGGCTGGGACTATTTGATCAATGGTCAACTTAAATCGTTTCTGGAACGATAAACTCTTGAAGGCAGGCGGTCAGATTTTGAATCGCCAATGGACGCCGACGCCACCTATTGAATCTTGTCCGCGTACTCTTTTCTCCACTGCAAACAGTCACCGCATCCTGTTTCAAAATCACGGCAGACGTTGGGGCGATGCAAATGATGCTTGCACATTCGGGTCTCCATATCCAACCAAATGCAAGGCCCGTCAAACGATTTCAGCGTTCCGTCGTAGTCCGGTTTTACGTACTGATCCATGTGCTCGATCAACGGTTGCTTTAGATTTTCGGGCAGTTTGTGCCACCAGGATTCACCCGGATGGCCAGCCAACAACTCGGATCGCCGAAGCGAATCACTGGGCAGCTTCGCCAACTCTGCGTCAGAGTCAATCTGCTGTTCAGTCATCGGTTCACGCGGCAAAACAAACGCCGGATAGCCCATATGAAAGCAACACACACCGCAACCTTCGCAGGAAACGATGGGTAAACTGGAACCGGAATTTGTCGTGGAATCGCTCATTTGAAAATATTGTAGCCGTCCCCAATTCAGACACAACGCGGCAGTCCACGTGCAGCGCGAAAGTCGTTTACAATAATCGCTACCACGTAACACTAACCAACACGATGGAGGCAGACCATGAATCTCACGGACAAAAATCGCCGCACCTTCCTCCAGCAATCCGCGGCGCTTTCCACCGCCGCTGCAGCAACTGGAGTTTTTGGAATGCCTGAACTTTATGCCAACCAACCCGCCTTACCAGACGACGAGAAACTTGGCGTCGCACTTGTAGGACTCGGTTCACTGTCGACGAACCAGATCGCACCGGCGCTGCAGAAAACAAAGCGATGTAAACTTGCGGCTATCGTTTCCGGGACGCCTGCCAAGCAGGAGAAATGGGCCAAGCAATACGATCTTGCTCCCGAACATATTTACGACTACGAATCCTATGACAGGATCGCTGATGACGATTCGATCGACATTGTCTACGTGGTCCTGCCTAACGGAATGCATTGCGAGTACACGGTTCGCGCGGCCAAGGCTGGCAAGCACGTGTTCTGCGAAAAGCCAATGGCGATCTCTTCAGTTGAATGCCGTCAAATGATCGACGCCTGCAAAAAAGCAGAGCGACTTTTGGGCATTGCCTACCGCTGCCAATTCGAGCCGCACCATCTCAAGTGCATGGAGTTGGCGAAGTCGAAAAAGTTTGGCGAAATCAAAGAGATCATCGCTGGCTTTGGGTTCAAAATCGGCGACCCAAAACAGTGGCGACTGAACAGGAAGCTCGCTGGCGGAGGTCCACTGATGGACGTTGGCATCTATGCGCTACAGGCCTGCCGCTATTTGACCGGACTCGAACCCGAGCTGATCACGGCAACCGAAACCAAAACGGATCCGGTCAAATTCGCCGAAGTCGAAGAAACGCTGGCCTGGACCATGAAGATGGGCAACGTAACGTGCAGCTGCAACACCAGCTATGCTTTCAACGGAGTGAATAACTTTCATGCCTACTGCGACAACGGTAACTTCGGATTGAATCCGGCGTACGGTTACAGCGGCATCAAAGGTACTTCTTCCGATGGTCCGATTGAATTTGAGCAGACTGACCATTTCGCTGCCGAACTCGATCATTTCGCTCAGTGCATCACCGAAAGAACGGAATTGATAATCCCAGGCGAGGAAGGCTTGCAGGACTTGCTGATCCTTGAAGCCATCTTTAAGGCGGCAGAGACTGGGTTAGCAGTGAAACCTGAGGCTATGTAACGCTATTAACGAATGCTCAAATATACTGCCAGCAACGCCAGCAGTTTTTTCGTTTGGTCAATTCGGGAAGCGTTAACGCCTGAAAATCGGTCTAATGGACGCGGATGCTGCCAAGTGGATTCTTGCAAAGTGTCGGGTTGGACAAGATGGAACAATAAGCCTACCTTTCCGCATTGTACGCACGTTTCACTGATTGACTGACATTCAAAAGGCCCACGATCGGACCGTCGTGGCCCGTACGATTATTACTTTTCTGGTGCAGCCGAGTGGCTGTTGTCGAAACATAAGGCAGGGCTGCTGATGACTGTTTTAGAGAAACAACTTTCCAGAGAGAACACATCCGTGAATTTTGCTTTATCTCCTTTAGACCGAGAGGTACTCCGCCATCTCAATTACACGCTTGGTTGTCTGAACGAAAACATTGACTCGAACTATCTGTATCGAGCATTGGCAATTGCAGTTCGGGATCGTTTGGTCGAACACTGGTCTGAAACCAAAGCCAGGATGGATGAGTCCAGCGATCGACGGGTCTATTATCTGTCTTTGGAGTTTCTGATTGGCCGATCGCTCTGCAACGCGATCCAGAACCTGGACCTGGGAGACCTGGCTCGCAAAGCGGCCCATCAGTACGGCATCGGATTGGAAGAACTCGCCGAAAGTGAACACGATGCAGGTCTGGGTAACGGAGGCCTTGGACGTCTGGCTGCCTGTTTCCTCGACAGCTGCGCCAATCTTGAGCTACCCGTGGTCGGATATGGTATCCGCTACGAGTACGGCATGTTCCACCAACACATTGAGAACGGACGTCAGGTTGAAGATCCCGATCATTGGTTGCGAGATGGCAACCCGTGGGAAATTGAACGACCTGAAGACGAACGGCGAATCCGTTTCTATGGCCAAACATCGCAAATCATCAAGGACGATGGCTCGATGGGCGTCGAGTGGGTGAATACTCATGACGTTTTGGCGATCCCGTTTGACATGCCGATTCCGGGTTACAAAAACGGAACCGTTAATACGCTTCGTTTGTGGAAATCCACCGCGACGTCGGAGTTTGATTTGGACGAGTTCAACGCCGGAAGTTATTCCGAAGCCGTTGCCGCCAAGAACGGCGCCGAGCAGATCACGATGGTGCTTTATCCGAACGACTCAAGCGAAAACGGCAAGGAACTGCGTCTCAAACAGCAGTACTTCCTTGTCTCGGCCAGCTTGCAGGATGTTCTTGCCGCCTGGACCTGGAAGCACGGCAAAAACTTCTCGCAGTTTGGCGAAAAGAACTGCTTCCAGTTGAACGATACGCATCCAGCCTGTGCAGTTCCTGAATTGATGCGTCTGCTGATGGACGAACACGGTCAGTCGTGGGATGAAGCCTGGGCAATCACGACGAAGTGCATGGCGTACACAAATCATACGCTGCTGCCCGAGGCGCTGGAACGATGGTCGGTTCGACTTTACGGAAATCTGTTGCCACGGCTATTGGAAATCATTTACGAGATCAATCAGCGATTCCTCGCAATGGTCTCAGAGAAGTTCCCTGGAGAAACGGACTTATTGCATCGCGTTTCGCTCATTGAAGAAGGGCACGACCCGCACATTCGAATGGCGTACCTTTCGATCGTCGGCAGTTACTCCGTCAACGGCGTTGCCCAACTGCATACGGACTTGCTCAAAGCAGGACTGTTTGCTGACTTCCAACGCATCTGGCCAGACCGTTTTAACAACAAAACAAATGGCGTCACCCAACGTCGCTGGTTGGCTCATTGTAATCCGGGCCTTCGCGAATTGCTGAATGAATCAATCGGCGAAGAGTGGCAAAAGGATCTGCAGCACATCAAACGGGTTGAAGGATTCTTTGATGACTCGGCCTTCCGAGACCGTTGGATGGCGGTTAAACAGGACAACAAGAAAGCTCTGGCCAGGTATGTCGCGGACACAACCGGCGTGGAGTTCGATTCGTCGTTCATGTTTGATGTTCAGGTCAAGCGAATTCACGAGTACAAGCGTCAGTTGCTCAACGCTCTGCACTGCATTCATCTCTACGATCGGATCAAACGCGGAGAAACCGAAGGCATGGTTCCGCGCTGCGTTCTGATCGGCGGCAAAGCGGCTCCTGGTTATCATCTGGCCAAACTGATCGTCAAACTGATCAACAACATTGCTTCGGTTGTAAATTCCGATCCGGATACAAAAGACCTGCTGCGAATGGTCTTCTTCCCGAACTATCGCGTTTCGGCGATGGAAGTGATTTGTCCAGGAACAGATTTGTCGGAACAGATTTCGACAGCAGGAAAAGAAGCCTCAGGCACCGGCAACATGAAGTTCATGATGAACGGAGCGCTTACGATCGGAACGCTCGACGGTGCCAATATTGAGATTCGCGAGAAAGCCGGAAACGAGAACTTCTTCCTGTTCGGCCTCGATGCGGCTCAGGTTGTGGAGACTCGCAAGGACTATCGGCCCAATGAAATCATTGCAGCTGATGAAGAGATTCGTCGGGTGATGGAATTGCTCGAAGGTGGGCACTTCAATCAGTCCGAACCTGGATTGTTTGACATCCTGACCACCGGACTTCGAAACCCTCAAGATCAATGGGTCACAATGGCTGACTTCCGCAGCTACATCGACGTGCAGCGCGAAGCCGGCAATACCTACCAGAATCGCGATCTCTGGAGCCGCATGAGTATCATCAACGTCGCCAACAGCGGCTGGTTCTCAAGCGACCGCACGATTCAGCAATACGCTGACGAAATCTGGAAGGTCAAGAAGCTATAGCTTCAAAAACAGGCCGGCAATCATAACCC
>CAYUNP010000097.1:11261-19330 GCA_964446085.1 uncultured Pirellulaceae bacterium | reverse complement strand
ACAAATCGAAAAACTGCGATCTGAATTTCCAGACTTGAAAATCCACAAGTCCATGTTTGAGCAGCCTTCCACCTAACCTGTTCCGCCAGCACTTTCGAACATGCCAGCATTTGCTCCCGCAAAGTTTAACCAGCCCAAACACTCGGCTCGATAATCGTCCCGGTTTCAATCGTTCTTCAGATTGTGCTGCCAATGATGCATATTCTGTTAAATGCAAATGTACAGACTGGCCGAAGAAAAAACCTGAGTGGAACGTGCCCGATATCGTTCCCATGTCAGGACCCAGTTCAGGCGGCCGTGCCGTCTCCAACGGAGGAAATTCTCCATGTTTCGACGAATTTGCGTTGTTGCCGTTTGCGCTATCGCACTCACGTTGGTCTCAAGTCAGACCAGCCAGGCACAAGAAAAAGGTTATGGAGCAAGTTGGGGTAACCGGCAAACTTCTCAAAACCTTAGCCGCTTCTATCACTATCCGTACGTCACCTACCCACACAACTATTGGGGCAATGAGTACTTCCGCAGTGCGGACAGTCTGTACCATCGCTACCCAGCAGAGATGCGAATCCCTGTCTACAACAAGCAGTGGCACAACTATTACCCGTCGCCACGACGCTACCATTGGGGACACCACTTTATCCTCGACGTATTTTAATCAGAAGCGGACTCATCCAACCGCTAACGAACAAGCTTCTTTTGAAGCACAAAACGCCCTGATCTCTCAGGGCGTTTTTTTTGTTTTGACTTCGTTTCAATCACCGCAGGACAATAACCCGCGAACGGGACGTCCTTCTATGATTCGTTTCGCTTTTCATAGACCGCGTGCAGAAACGAATCGACGTCCTTGAATTTCTTCTTTTCAACCAGCACGTCATCGACCATCTTGCGTGCTTCCGGTTCCGGATGCCCGAAGCTGACCAAAATCTGAAAGACTTCTTCGGCGATCGAAGGTGAAGTCGCACTGGCGGTATCGCCTTCGGCTGCTGGAATCAACAGCGCAAACCGAGCCATCTTGCGACGCAGTTTGGCCACGATCCGCTCTGCCGTAGCTCCACCGATTCCGGGCAAAGTCGTCAACGTCTTCACGTCCTGTTGTTCGATCGAACGAGCCACATCGGGAACCGGCCGAACCATTGCCTTGAGTGCTTTTTTCACCCCCAGTCCATCGACTGAGCAAAACACTTCGAAGAACTGCTTTTCGGCCATACTGTTGAAGCCGATCAATCGCGGCGTCATGCGGCCGCCTTTTTGCACGTTGCCATCAATGTACTGAATCGTGTGCAAACAGATCTGTTCGCCCAACTTCATCTGAATTTGCCGCCGAGTAAATTCCGGCACCAACACTTCGTACTCAAACGGAGGCACTTCGATCACGGCACAGTCGTCGGGCAGTTCGGACAACAGCCCGGTAATTTTTCGAATCATAGAATGGAAGTTGGCCGTGAAGCCATAAAGTGGTGACAGATCGCGATCGCGGCTGCGTCAGCCACGTCTGCGGGTTCGGGAATTGAATCAAGATTTAGCTGCGCCGCAACCGCAAACTGAACTTGTGACTTGGGGGCCCGACCATTTCCTGTCATGACTTTCTTGACCTGGGTCGCTGCATAGGACTCGACGGGCACCTCGTTTTCAGCACAAGCGAGACAAATCACACCTCGAGCATGCCCCATGATGATCGCTGTCGTGGGATTGGCGTAGTGACTGTAGAGTTCTTCCAGTCCGGCACAATCCGGTTTGAGTCGCTGGATAACTTCCGTCAAACCTTCGTGAATTTCCTTGAGTCGGTCGCCGAGGGAATCTTTGCGTTTACTGCGAACGATGCCGCCTTCCACGATTTGGAATTGGTTACCGTCGGTATCAAGCACACTGTATCCGGTGATATTGAGTCCGGGATCGATGCCGAGAATTCTTGTTTTGCCTTCCATGATGCGTCTCGCCTGTTAGCTTTCGTTTCGAGTCAAAAGAGCGACACATTGAGCCTGCATAATTTGTCCAGTTCCCACAGCGCCGACGCCCTCTCCGGTTTTGGCTTTCACACCGACGCAATCTGGTGACAGCTGCAGAATTTGGGCAATACGAACAGCGATGGCTTGCTTGTAAGGTGAAAGTTTTGGTTTCTGGGCAAACAGAATGCAATCGAGGTTGGCGATGGCCCAACCAGCCTCAAAAACTTTTTGCCAGGCAAGGCTCAACATCTCAGCTGAATCACGACCTTTGTTTTCTTCGGCATTGTCAGGAAAAAGTTCCCCGATATCTCCCAGTGCCGCCGCCCCCAGCAGGGCATCAGTGATCGCATGCAGCAGCACGTCTGCGTCACTATGGCCAGCAAGGTGAAAATCGAACTCGATCACAACGCCACCGATTTTCAACGGGCCGCCAGCTTCCAGGCGGTGCGTGTCGTGTCCAATTCCGATTCGGTGTTGCATGTTTCTTTCGAAGTAAAGGATGTGCCTGCGGGTTCGTGATGGTTTCCCGCCGCCAGGGCCACCAATTGCGACAACTGAAAGCCGTCATTACATCTGCTTTGTGGGCCGCAAAACCACCAACGCAATTCAGAGCCAGGATCCATTGTATGACGCGGAACCCATTCTACGTAGGCCGATTGCCAGGCCTGTCGCTGGATGTTGCGCGGCCTATAATCAGCCCCCTCGCAGTAACGTCGTCGTCATCGCAAGCAATCATGCCAGTCATCGAGATCAAAAACCTCTCCAAGTCCTATCGCGTTTATCAAAAACGGGAAGGCGTCATGGCATCGTTAAAGGGGCTCTTTCGGCGCGAGTACAAGGAAGTTCATGCGGTTCGCGATATCAATCTGCAAGTCGACGAGGGGGAATTCGTCGCCTTTCTCGGTCCCAATGGCGCCGGAAAAACGACGACGCTAAAACTGCTTTCAGGCGTCATCAATCCAACATCGGGATCCTGCTCAGTCCTGGGGCACGTTCCGTGGGAGCGAAAGAACGAGTATCGACGCCGTTTCGCACTGGTGATGGGACAAAAGAATCAACTTTGGTGGGACTTGCCGGCCGCAGAATCATTTCGGCTCAACCAACACATTTATGGAATCTCCGCCGAAGAGTTCAATCGAACGCGTGACGAACTGACGGACATGCTGGACGTGACGCGCTTGCTTTCACAACCCGTGCGTGAACTGTCGCTGGGCGAACGAATGAAGATGGAACTGATCGCGGCTTTGCTTCACAAGCCTGACGTGCTGTTTCTGGATGAGCCCACGATCGGTCTGGACGTGATCGCTCAACACAAGATCCAACAGTTTCTCAAACACTACCAGGAACAACAGAACAACACGATCCTGCTGACCAGCCATTACATGAAAGACATTTCGGCGCTTTGTAAACGCGTGGTGATCATTGCTGGCGGCGAGATTTATCATGATGGTTCGCTTGAGGAAATCGTCGACCGTTTCAGCAGCCACAAGATCGTGACGCTTCAAATGGCCAACGACCGGTCGCTCGAAGGACTGCAAAACTTGCCGAACGTGATCTCTGTCGAGGCGCCCAAGATCAAGTTTCGTGTCGATCGGGAAGACGTCGGACAAACGCTGGCCGAAATTCTTGGCTTGCACGATGTCGACGATATCGTGGTCGAAGACCCACCACTGGAAGAAGTCATCTCGAACGCTTTCTCGGATGCAGCTGAGCGACAGAAAACGCAACAGGAAACGGTCGAGGCAAGCTCATGAGCCAAGCCGCTTCTGTCGCCGAGCAACCACTTTCGATCGGTCAACGAGCCAGTATTTGGTGGACTTTTTTCCAGGTCGCCATCAACGAGCGTCTCGTTTATCGTGGCGACTTCATGATCGGCACGCTGATGCGATTCCTGCCGACGCTGACTCAAATCTTTCTGTGGTGGGCAATCTACGATGTTGTCGCCCAATCAGGTTCGGACACCATCGCCAGTTATCGATATGGCGACATGGTTGCCTATTATTTGATGGTGACAATTGGTCGAGCCTTTTCCAGTATGCCAGGATTGACCAGCGGAATTGCGAATCAGGTTCGCAACGGCGAAGTCAAAAAGTTTCTGATTCAGCCAATCGACATGCAGGGTTGCTTGCTGGTTCAACGTGTCGCTCACAAGCTGGTTTACTATTTGATCGCAACGTTGCCGTTCGCGTTGGTGTTTTTCCTGTGTCGTGAATTTTTCATCGATGGCTGGCCGCCAATGGACGTGACGATTGTCTTTTTCGCATCGCTGATCCTCGCGTTTTTGCTGGGATTCTTCATGGAGTCCGCGATCGGAATGATCAGCTTCTGGTTTCTGGAAGTTACTTCATTGACGTTCATCTACATGTTGATGAACTTTCTGTTGTCGGGCCACATGTTTCCGCTGGAGCTATTGCCGGATTCGCCAGTCAACATTCGTGGCTTTGTTGAGTTCCTGCCGTTCAAGTATTTGGCTTATTTCCCCGCGGCGGTGTTCCTCGGGAAAGTCGAAGGTGCCGACATGTATCGTGGACTGGCGATCGAAGCTTCCTGGGTTCTGTTTTTTGTCATCATCTCGAGGATCATGTGGTCCCGCGGTGTGAAGCGCTACAGCGGATATGGAGGGTAGGATGATTGTGAATTTCCTCAACGCGACGCCCATTCTTTGCGACAGAATGTTTGAAATATCGGCTTCGGCCGGAATTCAAACGGAATCACTCCGGCCGGTACGACAAGCAGCAGGCGTGCAACGATGAATCCTTCCTACCTGAAAGTGTTCCTCACCTTTGCTCGCAACTCGCTGGTGCGTGACATGAGCTTTCGTGTCAACTTCATCCTGACTTGCTTTTCGTCGGTGTCATGGGCGCTGATGAACTTTCTGCTGTTCAAGATTGTCTACCAGCACACCGATTCGATCGGCGTTGGTACTGGCTGGCATGAAAACGAGTTCTTTGTCTTTCTGGGCACGATCTGGATCATCAACTCTGTGATCCAAACTTTCTTTATGACTAACGCAGAAGAGTTCTCCGAGATGATCCGCACGGGCAGCCTGGACTTTGCTCTGCTCAAACCGATCGACACGCAGTTCTTGATCTCGTTTCCACGAGTTAACTGGGCACAGATCCCAAACGGTGTACTTGGCCTGGCGTTGGTCATCTATTCGTTGTTCGAACTGGGGAACGAGCCCGGAAAAGAAATTTCCGTCGGCCCGTTTGAGTGGCTGCTGTATGGGTTCTATATCGGCTGCGGCGTACTGGTGATGTATAGCGTGATGATCGTTCTTGCCTCGACAAGCATCTGGCTGGGGCGAAACCAGAACCTGCACACGTTCTGGTTTTACATTACGAATTTCTATCGCTACCCAATGGAGATCTATCAAAAGTCCGGGATTGGTTTGGCGCTGTGGGGCACGTTTACTTTCGTGATTCCGATTCTGGTGGTCTCAAATGTTCCTGCGCGGATTCTGGCACAGCCGATGGAACGGGGCTGGTATGACTGGCAATCGCTTTACGCGATCTTTGCGGCGGGAGCTTCCTTGATGTTCAGCCGCTGGGTTTTCAAAACGGCGCTGCGAAGCTACCGAAGTGCCAGTTCGTAGCGTCAGGTCCGACTGGATCCAGAGCATTCGATTGGATGATTGATGAAACTTGATGTCGTCAGCTGGAGTACCAAAGACCATGAACACCAACCTTGCGATTGAGACCAGCTCTCTCACGAAATTTTACGGTGACTTCCAGGCAGTTGACTCCGTCAATCTCGCCGTCGAGAAAGGATGCCTCTACGGATTCCTGGGGCCAAACGGCGCTGGCAAGTCGACGTCGATCAAGATGTTGACCGGGATCCTCAAACCAACTTCAGGTTCAGTGCAATTGCTCGGCGGCAATCCCTGGAATCAGTCCGAGGCAATCAGGATCAAGCAACAAACAGGCGTTGTCCCCGAGGATCTGGCATTGTTCGACAACCTGACTGCTCGGGAATACCTGACTTTCGTCGGACAAATGCACTCGCTGGATAAAAGCGTGATTGTGAAACGCGGCGAGGAACTACTGGCGTTACTAAAACTCGAAGGAGTCGAGAAAAAGCTTACCGTTGAGTATTCACACGGCATGAAAAAGAAGCTCGCACTTGCTGCAGCTCTGTTGCCCAATCCGAAACTGCTGTTTCTGGACGAGCCCTTTGAGGGTGTCGATGTCGTAACCGCAAAAGTCATCCGCGATCTACTGCTCAACTACGTGGCCAAGGGATCAACTGTCTTTGTTACGACTCACGTAATGGAAATCGTTGAACGAATCTGCACCCATGTTGGCATCATCGCTAACGGCAAACTCGTCGAACAGTGCTCGCTTGCGGAACTCAACTCGCGAAACAGTCTCGAGAATCGATTCATTGAACTGGTTGGTTCGGATGCCGATGAAAAACCAAACCTGGACTGGCTTGATGGTGGCAACTCAATCGAACTCAAAGGCACAGAATCCGTCAGCGAAACAGAGGCCGTCGAGTGAACTGGAAACAACTCACAGGACTGATCCGGCTTAGGTATCGTCTGACCCGGAACCAAATAGCGAAAGGTGGTTCCATCAATGAAGCGCTGATTACCGTTGCCTTCATTTTCCTCATCTTCTTTGCGGTCAGTTCGTTTATCGGCACGGCCCTGGGTGGTGCGTTTTTGCTCCGTGAATTGAGCCCAAGCCAAATCATTCTGGTATGGAACATCGCCACACTGGTTTTCATTGGCAGCTCAATTTTTGAGTTTGCAAATCGTGTACAACAAAATGACGCCGTTGAGATTGACCGCCTGCTGCATCTTCCAATGACTTTCGGCAGCGCGTTTTTACTCAATTACGTGAGTTCTCTTTTCAGCGTCAACATGCTGATGCTTGCACCAACCATCGCTGGTTTGTCACTTGCGATGCCAATCGCCAAAGGCTGGCCAGCAGTCGTCGCAATTCCACTGTCACTGTCGTTTCTGTTTGTTGTGACCGCGTTGATGTATCAACTGCGTGGCTGGTTTGCCGAACTGGCAAAGAACAAGCGGATCAAGGGCTGGATAATGATTGTCATCCCCTTGGCACTCATAGGCTTGATTACCACGATGGCAGAGATTGCCGAATCCAGCACCATCAGGATGTTCGTCAACGAAATTCCAATCGGATTTCTCAGTTCCGGAGTCGATGACGCCAACCGGAACGGAAATCTCCTGCCGGGAATTATTGGATCACTATGCATGGTTGCTATCGGATCGGCCAGCCTGTACCTGGCGTATCGCAAGGCGATGAAAAAGTACACTGGCGCCGACGTGACAACGCGAAACAGCGACAAGCAAGCGTCTGCCAACTGGGAACAAAGCAGACAATTCAACAAGCTTCCCTGGACTTCAAAACAGGAGACAGCCGTAGCAATTGCGGGCCTCACGAGCCTTCGTCGTGCCCCCGAAATGTTGGCCGCGCTCCTTCCAATTGGTGCAGCGATTTTGTTAGGTGCACCCTACCTGATTGGAATGGAAGGTTTTCCCGTTTCGCCCTTCATTCAGGACCGTCTGCCTCTTGTGGTGGTCTTTCTGACACTGATCGGCTTTCCGGCATTTCTGTTTAGCACCTTCAGTTACGACCGCGATGGATTCCGTGCCTACGTGCTTTCGCCGTTACCGCGAGAGACGATTTTACACGGCAAGAATCTGGCGATCGGTATTCCGACGATTATCGGCGGCTGGGTGATCCTGTTGATACTGCAAATATTCCTGCCTGTGAATCTGATGTGGTTCCTTGGAGCGGTGATTCAGGTTCCAGCCAGCTTTTTGCTGCTCTGTTTATTTGGGCATGTCGTTTCGATTTTCGCACCGATCGGATTCAAACGTGGTTCGATGCAACCGGTCAATCTGAAGATCATTCCTGCAGTAGCGATCTACGTTGGTGTTTTCGCTGGTCCAGGGCTGGCGATTTTTCCAGCGATGTTTATCTCTGAGCTTCTGAACATTGCTGGAATGTACTTTGACGGATCATTCGCCTGGCTCTACGTTTTACTTTCGATAGTTCAACTCGTTGTGAGCTGGTTCATTTACCGGCTTGCGCTGCCAACAATCGCGACGTGGCTCTGGGATCGCGAACCAGAAATCTTGATGACGGTTGCCAA
>CAYUNP010000097.1:0-11161 GCA_964446085.1 uncultured Pirellulaceae bacterium | reverse complement strand
CGCCGCAGTTCTGCATGTTGTGGCTGCGGCGTCTCGCCGCAGTTTTGCATGGTAAATTGCTGTGGCGAGACGCCCCAGCCACCGCTTCCGTTTTCTATTTAGCCTTCTCAGAAGCCTGGCCGATAACTTCGATCGCCTTCTCCAGCAATTCATCTCTGCCAGATCGAATACCAGCAATCGTGGGCTTCATCGGCATCGTTGGTTTCACTCCATTAACGTGATGTTGCGAATCGTCGTGGTTGATGACACGCATTCCGGTATAGACGACTCGATAACCCCCAGGTAATCCAAACGGGTTGATGTTTCCGTTGGCGCCCGCCGTTGGAGAGCCAATAATCTCTGCAAGTTTGTAGTTGGCGACGATGGCCATGCAGCTTTCGGCATAACTGATCGCCGACCCATTGGTGATGAAAACCATCTTGCCCTGGAATTGCGGTTCACGCGGCGGCATCTCCCAACGCCCCAGCTTGTCAAAACTGGCCATGTCGATACGATCCGGATGAACCTGTTTGGAAACCAACCACTGAGCCGACTGCATATGCCTGTCCGTCATATGTTGGAAAAGGTATTGGGTCCCGCGGGGATAACCTCGCATGTCAAACACGATGCCCCTGGCGTTGGCGAACTTCTCAATCATTGGATCGACATCCTGAGGTTCGGCTCGACCAAGATCAACATAGTAAACGGCTCCCGTGCCATCTTCTTTACCTTCCTCAATCGTATCGACGACAGCAAGCTTTTCAGGCCTCGCTGGACGATCCTTGCTCGATTCCAGTTTGAGTTCCATTTCCTTGTCGTCGCGACGGAGCGTCAACATGACCTGTTCGCGACCGTCCAAAACCTGACTCAATCCTGCCACGGAGCGAATACGTTTCCACTGTGGCGAACCTGAAATCAGCATTTCATCTTTTTCAAGGCGATCCGCCGGAGCAACGCCATCGAATTGTGTAACAATGTCGCCAACTTTCACTGAATCATCATTGCTCGCAGCGACAACCAACTGATCTTCAATCCAGTGGAAGGCAACGGGCAGGAATTTCGCATTTCTGAATTGATGCGGGTCGATTACATTTCCATGCCCATCATGAAGTTGCGCGACGAGCCACTTGAGACTGTCAGTCGCGGCCTGACGATTTTCAACAACGCTTGCCGATTTCATGCTGGAAACCAATACGTCATCCCAGTCGACTTCAACCTGATCAAAGTAAGCATAGAAATGCTGAAAGACGCCCCACGTGATGGCAATGTTTGCTGTCGCAATGACACGGTGTTCCTGCGAAGAGAAATCTGCCACTTTTTCGATAAAGCTGTCAATTTCCCCATCGTCGCCTGCGGCATAGCGAGCATCTGCTGCCATGGCCAAGGGCATACGAACTCGCAACCCTTTACATACTTCGGCGTCGACGACTTCGCCCAGTTCCGGAAACAATTCGATGAAGCCAGTTTTGGCAGCGCTTGTTTTGGTCTGGCCAGCCATCCGCATCGCCTGATCGCCCTGAGCCACATCTTTGGTTTCCGAGACGTAGTCATATCCCTTCGCTGTGCCGAACCATCCCGAAGGTGCGGAGGCGCCTTCTTCAAAGTTGGCGTTTTTGATTTCAATTTCAGTCCACTCTTCGCCATCTTTGAATTCGAGTTTGGCATCGTCCACCAGTCCGCTGCCTTTGCCGATCATCATCACACCAAACGTGATCAACTCGGCGTCGTCATCGACAGTGCCCGAAAGTTCGTACTCGGCCCATTCCGTTTTCGTAATCGGACGATCGCCCATATCGTCGAACAGGCCTCGCTTCTCCGATTCGCGATCGACTCGGTACCAACCCTGTAATCGACACGGCTTTTGGTCGACTTTCGCCTGAAAACGAAACCGAATCTCCTTGCCGCGAAGCCCATTGGCATCCATCGCCTGGAGCACGTTTGCAAAGGGCGCTGCCTCGACAGGTTCGGTGACGATTCGATTCGTGCGAGCGCTTCTGTACATGCCCCGATCGTTTCGATCGCCTAACCCGACGCCAAAATGTTGCCACGCAAGTATTTCTTTGTCGGGCACCTTCCTGGTTTCGGGCTTCGGCTTCTGCTCACCTTTATAAAACTCCACATCAACGATGATCGGCGAGAACAACCTTCGTAAAACTTGCTCAGTTGATTCGTCATCTGGAGAATTGAGAACTTCGTTTGCTCCGAAAACCGCCATTTGATTCCAATCCAGCAAACTGGCCTGATCGCTGGGATGGAAGAATCTTGCGTAGCCGTAAGCCCTCGCGAATGCGGTCAGTTTCTCTATCTGAATCGCGGAAGGCTCA
This sequence comes from uncultured Pirellulaceae bacterium, assembly GCA_964446085.1. Taxonomy (GTDB): domain Bacteria; phylum Planctomycetota; class Planctomycetia; order Pirellulales; family Pirellulaceae; genus Mariniblastus. Next base: position 8,858 of record CAYUNP010000097.1, on the reverse strand, counting down.
TCCGCTGCGACGGGCAAACCAGTTCCCAACAGCAATTGGAAGAAAAGGACACCGATAAAAAGTAGCGGCTTGAAACGACTCATCGTGTTGCATCCCCGGTCAAACTTTGATTGATTTCAAGTTCCAATTTAAAGGACCAGGACAGTGCTCGCAAACAATCGAAAAGGGCGACGGTGGTATCGCCGAGTCGTGAAATTCGGGTTGTGACCAATATTCGGACGAATCTTCGGCACGCCTGTTCAGGCTGTAGTGGGCCTATAGGGAACGATGAACTTTGAAAGCTGAACCGTCGAAACTGGAATAAGAGCTGTGTAATTCCAGAAACTGCGCTGGCAGGACACGCTCGAGAAACCACCAAAGACTTAAATTTGTGCATCCAATCGGATTTCGACCCAAAATCTGTCGGATTTCAACGTTGGCAAGTTATACTGTCTAGGCAACCATTGTATGAGCGTTCGGGGTCCAATAACGTCTAACCGAACGACGACCACAACTTGAGAACAACGCACCAGAATCGCATTCGCGATTGAGAAGACACACGGAGCCTATAAGAATGTCAAAACTGATTCCGATGGAACAAGCCGCAACCATGTTGGGCATGTCAGTAGATCAAATCAACGAGCTTCGTAGCAATCAGGAGATCTTTGGCTACAAGGATGGCGGCACCTGGAAGTTCAAGATGACTGAACTTGAACGTGTTGCCGACAATCTTGGCATCAACATTGGCGGCGTCGCAGATGTCGCAGGTGCGATCAGCGGAGCAAAAGACAAAGTCAAGGATGTCGCTGACAGCTTTGACGACCTCGATTTCGGTGATTCCGAGGAACTTCTGCTGGATGACGATTCGTCGAGTGATTCTTTGGAACTCGATATCGAAGATTCTTCAGTCGAACTCATGCAGAGCGGCAAGGCTTCTGACATCTTCAGTGACCTCGAAGAAGACGGTGTGACACTCGAAGACAGCGGACTTTTGCCATCAGGAACGTCCAAGGATCTCGACAAGAAAGATAACAATCTGGACCTCGGCAACAGCGGCGAAATTGACCTGGGCGAAAGTGGCAGCCTGAAACTTCAGGATGACGACTCATTGAAACTGGGTGAAAGTGGCGTCCTGGAACTGGGCACTGGCTCAGAAGTTCTCGGCGATGACGATCAGCTCTCATTCGGAACCAGCGACATCAGCCTTGCATCGGGTAGCAGCAAGAAAATTCAGGACGGCGACACTGGTTCTGATGTTCTTGACGGAGAAACCGCGTCAACTGGAAGTCCATCAGACACAGGAAAAATGCTTGGTGAGGGCGGCGGCGATGATCTGCTGCTGGCCGAAGACGACCTGTTCGAAGACGACCTGGTCTTGCAGGACAGTGCTTCTTTCGAAGATAGCTCAGATCTGGGAAGCGACTTTGACGAAAGCGATCTGATCCTTGACGACAGTGATTCCAGTTCAGAACTTGCTCTGGAAGCCAATCAGTCCGGCATTTCACTCAGTCCAAACGAGAGCGGAATTTCGCTCGGCGACGAGCCACTTGAACTTGGTGGTTCGGACATCGATGAGTTGGAGCTTCCTGAGGACGACATGATCGTTCTGGAAGATGCGGCCGATCCAGAGATGGCCACCATGATGCAGGAAGATGACTTTAATCTGACCCCTCTTGAACAATCGCTCGACGGAGAAGATTCAAGCGGTTCGTCTTCACAAGTCATCGCACTGGAAGACTCGGAAATTTATGCCGACGAATCAGAAGCAACCATTCTTGGCGAGGACTCGGGCTTTGGCGAACCTGCCATGGTTGATGAAGGCATGGGCATGGCGGAAGCCGGTTTTATTGGGGCAGGTGCTGTTGGCGGGGCGATGATCCCCGGAATGGCGATGGACGGTGGCATGGTCCACACCGGCCCAATGGGTCCACCAGAAGCCGAGTATTCCTATCTCAACGTTTTTGCGCTGGGGTTGGCTTCGCTGATCCTGTTCCTTGGAGCAATGCTGGCTTTTGATACTTGCCGCAACCTTTGGATTGCTGACGACTCAGTCGTTTCCAGCGGATTCCTCAACTTCGTGATCGAAACACTCGGCATGAAAAACTAAACGCGTGGTTTGACTCAAATCAACAAAGCGATCAGCAATTTCTGCTGGTCGCTTTTTTTGTAGCCTGACTTCAACCCTCGTAGCTTGTCGCCGAGAGCCAGTCTTTCTTGAAGCCATCGAATCCATCCGCGTCGACTTTATGACAACTCGAGCAATCAATGTGCTTGGCAAAAAAACTGTGGGGCAGACCTTTCCCAAACTCACTCCCTTCGTCCGCGTCGACTTTATGGCAACTCGAGCAATCAACGTGCTTGGCAAAAAAACTGTGAGTCAGACCTTTCCCAAACTCATCCCCTTTGTCGGTTGCCACCACGTGACATTTCGAACAATCATCCAGGCCATGGGGATGGGCTTCAAAGAAATGCTCATCCCCATAAAACCAGCCCTGAAAAATCTTGGTCAACTTCGAGCCTTTAGTAACTGATGGTTGATGACATTGACTGCAGTTTTCAAATTCCGCACGCTGAGAATGACCATGCAACAAATTGAATGCTCGTTCGTTAAATGAAACCAGAGTCCGCTGCCGAGTGTCAGACGAATCACCGGCTATCAAATTTGACTCCGGTAACTTGCCACCAGTGGGCGCAAGAGAATACACCAACCAAACACCGGCCAACATGGCGGCGGCTGCAGTTGCCAAAATTGCGGTCCACCCAAACCGAACTCCATTTGCAAGACGGCGATCATCCAACTCATTGGCTACAGTCAGACTCCCAATGGCAACATCCAACTGATCGGACGGGCCGCGCAAATTCATCTGCTTCAGTAATGATTCAACATCGGGCGCACTGCCATCGGGAGATTGGGTTCCAGATTCATCGGGACTCATAGTTTACCTTCCAATTGATTTTCCAGTTTTAGTAGCGCTCGTCGGTATCGAGTCGCCATCGTTTTGGGCGAAGCTTGAGCCATCTCGCCCGCCTGTTCAAACGTCAGGCCGGCGAACACTTTCAAAACAACGACCTCCCGCTCAGCATCAGCCAAGCCATCGATCGCTGTCCGCAACAAATCTGCTCGCTCCTGTGTCAACAGCGATTCGGCGGGAGAGGGACTGCTATCGAGCTGTTGAAAGTTCTCAAACAGGCCTTCGCCCAACCGCTTTTGATGTTGTCGCTTCCTTTGCAAATCGATAGCACAGTTCCGAACGCATCGAAAAACATAAGGAACCATTTTTTCCTGTCCCATTTCGACGACAGAAGCCGAACCGGCATGCAGATTGGCAAACGCATTCTGAATCGCATCTTCTGCAGCCTGTGAGCAACCGAGAATCGAAAGCGCATACGTGAACAATCCCTGACGGTGTTCTCGATACAGGCTCTCCATCTGTTTCATTGGTTCCGCTCAAATCAGGGCATCTACAGGTAAACGTTTGCCGGATCGATCTTCCTTCACAAAAGTTTGAAGAAATTATGATCTGGCAGACGTTATGGAAGCAGAAGCAGTTTTCAAAACGAAATCATTGCGACATTATGTCTTGCCGTTAATTTGGCTCGATAAATACAGGAAAAGTGCGTATCCCAAGTCGCAGTTGTCATTTGCCCGATAGGACAGAATTCAGTACCGCCTATAATTCACTCTGATTTCCACCGACACTCCAGCCTCCTTTTGATTGTGCTTTTCCCTATTAACAAAAAATCAATTTCTTCGAACGTGAAGATCATCGTAGCCAGCGGTGTTGCCATTCTGGTTTTACTTGTCGGCTGCAATGAGCCACCCCAGATTGTGACGCATCGTATTCCAAAATCCCAATCGGGACTTGATGGCATCCGACCGCTGGAACAGGCAGCATCAGGTTCGCCTGCATCTGCGTCGAGCATGCCAACTCCTGAAGGCTGGACGCGTCAAAAATCCAACCCGATGTTCCCCAGTGACAAGTTTTCAAAAGTGATTGACAATAACGAAGTCATCCTGAGCGTCATGTCTTTGCCAGCGTCCAACAAGTGGAACTCAAACGTCGAGCGCTGGGTCGGGCAGATCGGCATGCAGCTTTCGCCTGGTCAGATTGAAGAGTTGACCTCGGAAGTCGAAGTCGATGGAAAGCCTTCGCAGAAAGTGCGTCTCTTCAAGGACGAAGACGACACCGAAGCAATTGTGGGCGCCATGGCGGTAAAAGGGCAACTTGCCTGGTTCATCAAGTTGAAAGGCAAGAAGCCTGCCGTCGAGGCAACCGAAAAGGAATTCGATGAGTATCTCAAGTCATTCAAGTTTCCGTAGCATCGTGCGTAGCGCAGGGCATTGGCCTGCGTTTGCATCCGAGCCACCTGCTCAACACTGACTACCGTAAACTGATTCAAAACATAAAGCAGAAAACCATGGCCACCAACACGCTTCCAACTGGCTCCGACATCGCGAAGCCTCACAGCAAAGAACTCACGGCCACTGAATTCGCCACTGCGATTATTGCTCCGCTGGCGTCACTCAAACTTACCGTGTTTCTGTTGGTCACGGCCATCGCGGTTGTCTTTATCGCTACGCTGCAACAGGCGTCGGCCGACATGTGGACCGTCAAGAACATGCACTACAACGACTGGTTCGTCAGGATTCTGTTTCAGGATCTGCTGATTGAACGCTGGTTCCCGAATTACCAAAACGTTGAAGGCAGCTTCGTGATCCCCAGTGGCAAGCTAATCATCTATGCGCTGATCGTGAACCTGGTTGCAGCTCACGTGTTGCGGTTCCGCATTAAGGCAAAGGGCGTCAAGCTGTGGATTGGCCTGGTCACTGCTGTCGTCGCTGCAGTCGTCACGTGGGCCATGTCATTCAACACATTTGCAGCCGATGGTTTTCAGAAAGCTCCACCGGTCAGCTATGCCCAAATGTGGTTGATCATGCAAGTGATCCTGCTGGGCCTTGCGCTCGGTTGCGTCGCAGGGATGTTTCTGACCGAAACTGGCAAACGAATCGAGAAAGCAATCCTGTTCGTGTTTGCCTTCCTGGCCGCATCGGTACTTTGTATCACGATGTATCTGGGCAAAGATGCCTTCATTGGTGACTCTGGCATGCGAATCCTCTGGCAACTTGGCCAGTCAACGGTTGCCGCCTGCGTCGCCTGGGGGGCTTGCGTTTTGTTGTTTCAACGCAAAGCAGGAATCGTCCTGTTGCACTTCGGCGTTGTCGGACTGATGGTGAATGAACTCTACGTGACCTACACGAACAAGGAAACCAGAATCCAGTTCGTCGAAGGAGAGACAACCAACACGGCGATCGACATTCGCGCAACCGAACTGGTCGTGATCGATCAATCAGACCCTGAGTTCGACTCCATGGTCAGCGTGCCGGAACAACTTCTGAAAACCGGTGAAACAATCGACGACGAGAGCCTTCCATTCACGATCAAATGTGTTGAATTTCTCGACAACTCGCGACTTCAACGACACCCGGCACCCGACGAAAACGTCATGGGAATCGGTCGTCGCTGGGGAGCTGTCAAACTGGATCCTGGCATTGATGACCAAGTCGACGTTGCGTCAGCCAGAATTGAAGTGACTTCGAAATCTGGTGAGTCACTGGGAGAATGGTTCGTTTCCCAAATCACCTGGGACCAGGATTTTGCAGACACCATCGTCGTCGACGACAAGTCCTACCAGGTTGGTTTGCGTTTCAAAACAGAATACAAACCTTACTCGTTGAAGCTTAACGATGTGAAAGCCGAATATTACACCGGCACAGAAACGCCGAAGTGGTTTTCGTCGCAAGTCGAGCTGACGGACCTGGATTCCGAATCGACTTCGGAGCATGAAATCTACATGAACAATCCGCTGCGTTACGACGGCGAGACGTTCTATCAAGCCAACTACATTCGTGATGGCGAGCAAGAGATATCGGCGCTACAGGTCGTCAAAAACCAGGCGTGGATGATTCCCTACATTTGCTGCATGTTCACGGTCGTTGGTCTCGTGGGGCAGTTCGGCAGCTCGTTGATTGCGCATCTGAAAAAGAGCCAAAGTCGCCCGGCCAAAGAGATTCCTCCTGGCAAAGAGCCTGTTGCTGAATTGGTTGAAACGAATGTAAAGTTCGCGCGGTGGAAATCGCCAGGCTTCCTGATCCCGGCCGGCATTGCAGCAGTGTTCGCACTGTATGCGATGTCCGGAATTTCGAAATCGATGCGGCCTGTGGAACACGAACTGGGCATGAGGCTGGATCGTTTTGGCGAGATTCCGATCACAAACAAGGGTCGCATTCAACCTCTCGATTCCTTTGCTCGCAATACGGCCCGGCAGTTCAGCAAACGCGAATTTGTGTTGGACAAAGAACTTAACAAGCAACCGGCGATACGCTGGTTGGCCGACACAATGTTTCGAGCGGATGACTACGACCAGTACCGCGTTTTCAGAATCGAGGATCTGGAAGTTCTCGGAGCCCTGGACCTTCCTGCAGAAGCCGGTCCCGATGAACCCAAGGATGCCCGTTTTCGATATTCCCTCAAACAGCTGGAAGATTCTCCATCTAAAGTCTTTGCAATTCTTCCAACACCGGATACTCCAGAATCAAAGTGGACGCAGTATCAATCGCGAATGGGTACAGTCTTGTCGCATGTGCGGCGAGTGCTGACGATCGCTGCCGTGTTGCCTGGCGATTCGGTTTCTGCAGCTGAGCGGATGGATATTCAGCGCGGCCGTGTTGTGGTTGAGCTGGGTGATCGCCCCGTTCCAGTCAGCATGAACCCGGCTCATTGGCCCCGCTTTGTACCCAAAGGCAGTGAATGGAAGTTGCTTTCGACTGCCGACAACAATCGGTGGTTGCAGGACAAGGCAGAAGAACTCGATGCCGACACCGTCATATCATTGTTCTCGAAACTGGTCGAGAAGGACGAAACGGTTATTGAATATCGCAAGGCGGAAACAGGGTCCGTTTTGGACGGACTGGACATCAGAAAAATGCTCTTCAGTAGCGAACGCATTGCCGAAGCTGAGAAGAATGGAGCCAGGACTCCGGAAGAAGTCACCCAGGCAATTCTGGGTTCACCTGCCGCCAATCGGGTCCGCATGATGGCGTTCGGCGAATCCGATCGCGTGATCAATGACATTCTCACGAAGATGAACGGAGAAGAAAACGACATCGACGTAGCATCGAACTCACTGGATGTGAAACTTTCCAGACTCTTCAGCGAAATGGGAACCGCCTACCGAGCCGGCGACGCTGAAACGTTTAATTCATTGACCGACCAATACCTGCTGGCCGTTCGGGAAACTGACGAAGTTAATGGCATTCTTGGCAAGATGGGCGTTGAACGAATCTACAACGGTTGGTCGCCGTTTTACATGAGCATGGTGCTCTACTTTTTTGGCTTTATAGCGGTGGCAATTTCGTGGTTCGTCAGCTTTGATGTTGAATTGAGCAAAGTTTTTCGACGCATCGCATTCTCATTGGTCGTTGTCGCCTTGCTTGTACAACTTGCTGGCCTGTGGATGAGAGTCTGCATTTCGGGTCGGCCACCGATCACGAACCTTTACTCCTCCGCGTTGGCCGTTTCGGCTGTCTATGTTGCCGTGATGCTGATTGTTGAACGGATCACCAAGCTGGGAGTCGGAATCGCCAAAGGTGCGATCGGTGCGTTTGCAGCCTTGCTGTGGGCATGGTCGATGTCGATCGCCGACGGTGACACATTTTCGGTTTTGGTTGCCGTGCTGGACACCCAATTCTGGCTTTCGACACATGTCGTTTGCATCACGATCGGCTACGCCGTCACCTTTGCCGCGGGGTTCATTGCATTGGGCTACATTCTGGCTTCCATGTTTACACCCGCAATCGACAAGGCCACACGACGCACGTTTTCAAACGTAATTTATGGAGTGACTTGCTTTGCATTGTTCTTCAGCTTCTTTGGTACCGTACTGGGAGGGCTGTGGGGCGACGATTCCTGGGGCCGATTCTGGGGCTGGGATCCAAAAGAGAATGGAGCCTTGATGATCGTGCTCTGGAGTGCTCTTTTGCTTCATGCTCGTTGGGGCGGACTGGTGAAAGAACGCGGCATCGCCATCCTCGCGGTGCTTGGCAACATCATTGTGTTGTGGAGCTGGAAAGGCGTTAACAGCATGGGCGTCGGGCTTCACGCTTACGCGGGCTCGAATGACGACACCGTATACTGGATCCTGATGGTTGGAGCCTTCCACCTCGCGGTTGCCGCCATTGCACTGTTGCCGACCAGGTTCTGGTTCAGCAACATTCGACATGCCTGACAGCACGCCAAAACAGAAAACAGAAACTTTGCATTTAGGATAACGAATGTCTGATGACAAATTAACTGCCAACGAAGTCTTACGACAAATCGTTTCAACCAAAAAAGTCTCGGCAGCGGATGTCAAAATCCTGTCCGACAAGGTTAACGAAGACTGGACAATCGATTTGAATGAGGCGGAAATCCTCTTCAAAGTCAATCAAGCCATTGGCAGCGCTGACAGCGACTGCCCCGAGTGGACCGAGTTCTTCGTGAAGAGCATCTCGGGGTTGATCGTGATGGACATGAACACGCCTGGCGAAGTCAATGATTCCGAGGGAGATTGGCTGGCCAACATGTTTGAATCGCACGATGCTGGCAACCAGACACAGAAATCGCTGGTGCATGAATTGCGAGAGTTGTCTGGAAAAATTGGTGGTCGAATCGGCGAGCAAATCCAACCTTATTAGGCATGGTTCTGCGATGTTGCCGCATGAATTGTGAGTTGCAAGAAGCTCACATTTTCCAAACAGTACCTGGCCTGCATTCAATCGATCTTTCCCGTGACCGAACCGGGAGGGCGAAGCTCCTGCTGAGCCGCAAGTTTGGCAGCGT
>CAYUNP010000096.1:0-19896 GCA_964446085.1 uncultured Pirellulaceae bacterium | reverse complement strand
CCAAGTTGCCCAACGCGGTTCTACTTCCAATATGCAGCATCCAAATTCATTGTGACTCCCATGGTGAAATAACCTGTCGTCCCATGTTGGAATTCGGATCAAACAGATTTCGTGGCTCCGCAACATCCAATCGAACATGATCTTTGAACGTAATCCATGCGAAGACCATGGCCGCTGTGATTACCAACATCACCAGAGACTTCAGTCGATTGGCAATCAAAAGCGTCTCGTAAGTTTGACTTTCGAACAGAGGCGAAATCTCACGGATGAATACTCCAGTTGGCAGCACAACGATTAGTATCCCCGATACCACGAGCGAACATGAAACGATGTAGACCAGAGACAGCAGCTTCCTTTTTGTTGAATTGAGATCCGAGATGTTTCCAATACTCATAAAGGCGAGCCCACACACTGCCAATGCTGATACCACTGGTTCACCAACAAGATGCAACTTTGAAACTGCTGAAATGTCGTAGAAACAGCAAAACACAATGTTCAAAACTACAAATACTGGAACAACCAACGGCAAGACGTTCAGCGCTCTTTTTGCGGCGATCCGGCGCATCGTCGAGTTACTTATCGGATAGAGTGCGTCAAAATTCAGTTGCGAATAACTCATGATGGTTCGCGATAGCGGGATCATCAGGATCCAGGTACTGGTAATTTTGGCTATTAACTGGCATTCAAAACTGGTTGAGGAATTAAAACAGATTGCGATCCACAACGTCATCAAGATGACAGGCACGGTGAACCCAATTGCAGACAAAGCAAACCTGAAACATCTTCTCCATTTGGTAGTAGGCCCCTTGGGTTTGAATGCGACGGCTATACTTCGGAACAGACATATCAACAAAGCCACTGGGCCTTCTGATGCGTTGCGGCTCTGTTGCAGATGATCGACTTGAGCAAGTACGGATTCGGCAGTCGACGGTTTCTGACCCTCAGCATTCATCGCGATAAATTCATTGAAGGCCAATTGCTCCTGGTCTTTCGAGCCAACAAAGTCGCCATCCAAAAATTTCGTCGTACGCGTCGTTCTCAACGCATGGAAACTCCTCACTCCTTCAAAGAGGCACCAAGTCACAAGAGCCCCCAAAACTGCCATTCCAAAAGTGCCAAATCGATCGGAAAGAAACCAAAGGTTCGCCACCCAGGTTTGTGGACTCAGGTAGAGACGCGAAAAATCGCGCATCCATATTGCCCCATGCCAAACCAAAGTTGATTCTTCGCAGAACAATGGTAGTGAAAACATGGTCAAGCCAACCAGCATGGCAGCACCGCCAAACAACCATAGGTGGCAACTGGCGACGTTTGGCTTCCATTGCTTTGCAAACAACAGCACAAACGCCAATTGAATCGATGTTTGCAACAGCACGAACGCAAGAGCACCGGTAGCACCAAATTCCGACAGTTGGAATTTTTCTGTGACGACTGCAAAATGATAAAACGAGACGACCATCAACACGACGGCAGCCAATATCGTTCGCTGTAAAACGAAGCGGCCAATCGTCCTGTCGCGGTGAGGATAGAGAAGGCAAATTCGATGAAGCCGTTCACTCGGCCGACCGGCAAAGCAGATAAATGCGAGCCCAGTTGCCGAACAACCAAGGAATGCGACAGCTGAAATAGCCGACGAGTGATCCAGAGCCTCCGGATTCCAGTTCCGCCAGCCTTCCAGCCCAGCGACAACTCCAATGCAGAAGAGACCGACAAGAAAGAAGGCCAACACAATCAGGGCAAAGAAGTGGACTGCTGAATCAAGGCGAGTCGCACTGGGACCCAGGCCAAGTCGAATACTGAATCGTTGCCGCAGGCTCAATTTTGTTCCTGCCGCTCGGCGCACCTCGTTACGGATACCCTTCAGTAGCGCGGGATCGACACGTGGGATCATTTCCTGACTCGCAATCGTTCCAGTACGCCAGCGAGCCCAAAAGACACCTTATCGGACGAAAGATCGTCGGCCCTGGTGTCGATCTTGAGTTCACTGCCGTGCAAAACCCAAACGCGGTCAGCGAATTGTTCCGCGATCTCCACAATTTGCGTTGAATAGATGACCGTGTGCCCGGCTCCACAGGCTTTGCTGATACATCGCTTGATGGCAGACAGTCCGGTCGGGTCGACACCTGACGCGAACGGTTCATCGAGCAACCAAAGATCGGGCTTCGCGGCCAACAGTCCGATGAATGCGACTTTGTATTTTTGTCCGCGCGACAGGGTTGAGATACGATGCTCTGCTTTATCAAGCAAATCAAACTGCTCAAGCCACCCGACGATTTGAGATTTCACTTCCGAAAGCGAACGGTTGTAAAGTACCGCAGCTTCACAGATATGACCGATTGGATTCTTCGCAAGAAAGAAAGGTGAGTCCGAAAGGTAGTGTAGCTTGGCTCGCAGGTCTTCACGATTTCGATCGAGTTCTTCGTCATCAATCAGAATCTTTCCTTCGCTCGGTGCAAAGAGCGTTGCCATCAACTTCATCAACGTCGTCTTGCCTGCGCCGTTGGCTCCAACGAGACAGACCAGCTCGCCAGGTTCCAGTCGAGCATCGATGGAATCAAGAATTTTATTTTGACCGTGGCCTTTGGAAAGGCCGCACAACTGCATCTTCATGAATATCCTCCGCCCCCTTTTCGTCAGCGAAAAGCAGATATTGGAGAAATTCGCCACGGATTCGCAGCACCGAATCCTAGCCCAGCAGTGACTTTACGGCGCGACCGATCTGTAGCATCGAATGCACGATGCGAGCACGTGTGCTTCGACCGACAATTTCGAATCGTACGTTCTCAATGCGCCTTGTATCGAAACGCGACTTGTACGGCTCGTCGCCACGAAGAAAGTCCATGAAGTTTGCACCGCGACGCATCGCAGTTTCCATTTGGCATTTAATAATCGCTCGACCTGGATCCAAATCCAGGTGATCGGGCGAGATACCGCCCTGGTAGGTAAACAGTCCACCTTCGCCAAAGTAGCCAATGTCGGCAGCGATCGGTTTGCCCTGGTACGTCAACCAAATGAGACTGAGATTGCCAGCTTCGAGTTTTTCTTTCGCCATGCGGTTGAGAAATTCGCCAAACCCTGGTGTCGCAAAGCAGCCGCCTTGGCCAAGTGAATTCCAGCGCGCCGTGTGCAGCTGTTCAAGAATGCGCATTCCTGCAACAAGCGACTCAGTATCCGTTGCTTCGTGTAACTGGCTTTTGCCTTCCAGGGCTCTTGCCTGGCGGCGATATTTCTTGCGATTGTTCTTTGAAAGTGATCCTAGCAACTCGTCCCAATTCGTCGGCAATTTCATGCGAAAGGAAGGAAGCGTTTCAATAACACCAACCCGACAACGTTCACGCTTCATTAATGTCACGAAATCACTCAGGCGTTGATTGGATGCCTCAACGCCGTCGAGTTCAATTCGATCCCAGAGTTCATCGTGTTGCAGGAGCCACTGCACAATGGCCGCGTTGACATCGTTTTCGAATCCTGACTTTGCAGGAAACGTCATGTAGTCGGCGCAAGTTTTTCCACTTCCCACAAATCCGAAATGGCGTCCCCTTTTGAGCGAGTCACGCAGCACCAGCGGCGCGAATCCGATGACTTCATTGGCCGTATTCTCAACGACCAGAAAGTACAGTTTACATTGCTGCGAACAGTGGGTCTCAATCCACGGAAACATCCATGTGGATTGCAGAAAGGGCAATTCAGTCAGCGCATCGATCCGATCTCCAAACGGTCGAAGATCATCCAGGGAGTTGACACAGGCAACATTCAGATGCAATTTCTGCTGTGCCCCAGTCCGGGTTTCAGTTTTCAGGTCATCAATCATCGTTGCGCCCAATTGCCTCTTAGTACAGACTGAAAGTCAACTCGTTCCATATCGTACGTGGCGATGACGCCATCCACAGCAGTTACTTCGAGTAAATCAAATCCTTCTGCTTCCAGTCGATGATGCTCCAGGACAGCGATTGCCCTGTCTCCCATCGACGCGACCACGTCCAGGGTTTGCACATCGTCAACGTAGACGGAATCGCCTCCACCCTGACCGTCGAAATGAGTCGACTCAACTTCGCGAGCGATTGTTCTGATGTTGCCGTTTCGAAAAATGGCCTGATCATTGTTAAGATCCAACACGTCGGCACTGCTGGAACCGCGGAGGAAACTGGTGTCAAAACCACCTGCTCCCTCGAACGACACGTCTCCAAAACCGACCGTACGAACGATCGAGCCCCCGTCAAAAACAGCTGATGCGCTTGTACTGTCCACATGGAACTGATCGTTACCCTCGCTGCCATGAATCGTTGCCGAATCGAGACCTTGAAAGTTTGCGATAATATTGATTCGATCAAAGCCGTTCATTTCGATATTCGTGCCACCGGATTGCAGCGTCGTACGGTCGCGCGACGCAACAAGCTGATCGTTACCCAACGAGCCCCTGATCTGCGAGACATCGTTTCCGCCAGTTGAATTCACGGTCACGTCTGAAAACCGATGTGCAACCAAATGGGTACTGTCTGTAATCAGCTGAGACGTACCGTCGCTAAACAGAAATCGGTCATTGCCATCGGAATCGGTAAACACAAGCGTGTCGTTCCCGTTTCCGGAGAAGGCGGTCGCTCTTTCGAAACCGGTTATTGAAAGACGAGCCCGATCGTTGGTGACTTCGATCAGGTCGGCGCCCAAATTCAGATGATCATCAGTCTGGGATCCAAAGAGGTTCGTGATGTCGTGTCCACCCGCGCCATCGATGGAGAGGTTTTCGTAATTGATTGCGATCAACCTGGTATCGCTGCTACGTATCGCACTGTAATCATTTCTGGAAAACAGAATGTCATTGCCGGCCCCGGCTGTGAATGCAATCGAATCGACTCCACCTTTGCCATCCGCGATGACAATATCAAAACCATGGCCTGTCGCGCGGGATGAGCCAGATGTAATCGATGTACGTTCGTAGTTACCCTGAATCGTGTCGTTTGCGTCGGAACCGGAAACAGTAATGAATCCTCTGCCAGTAACGTCAATCGTCTGGAAGCCGAACGCCCGAAGCGTATTTGCTCCATCGAAAGTATCGACACGATTCTGACGCAGGACAGTTCGTTCGTAGCGATCACTGAGATTAAGCTCCAGGTGATCCATCGTCGCATCGCCGCGGATCACAACAGAGGAAACCTCGCCATGTTGGAAACGATAACGCGTCCCGTTAACTTCAACATCCAGCGTGTCGCCATCATTGACGACGAACGAGTCCGCGTTTTCGGTGCCGTCGACTGTAAGCGTACCGTCTTCGATCGAGACAAGGTTGTCTGCAGTAAGCTCTACCTCGCCGTTGGCTTGAATCAGCACCAACAGCGATTCGCCTTCAGTAACATCAAACTGAAAATCAACTCGGCCATCGACGACGTTCTGCGATGTGATCCGGTTCATTGCAGAGTCGTAAACTTCGATCGACCCGGAAGGTGAATCGGTCGCAAATCCCAACGCCAATGGTCCGGAATTGCTGGCCGTCAACGAATAAGTCCGGTCTCCGGAAACGAAATCTGTGACTTCGATCGAATCAACGACACCGAGGTCCGTCGATGACGCTTGTTGAAACTGCGTTGAAATTTGAAAGTGGCCGGTTCCTGAATCGCTGGAGACGTCCAACTGGTACGATTCGCCCGCAGCTACATTGAAGTAGACTCGCTCACCTTCGAACTGAAGATTCACACTCTGTCCACGACTGTCAGTAACTTCCAACGTCGGATCAAGTTGATCTGTCGCCTCAAAAGTCAACTCAACCTGGCCGCTCTGAGGGGCTGAAAACTGAAACTGATTGACAGGTTTGGCCGCGCTAACGGTTCCACGAATGATTTCGCCGCCGGTGAGGTCTCCGACCTGCGTCACCGATTCAGCAGTTGCACTTCCAACGATAGATTCGATCGCAGCATCAAGGTCCAGCTGGTTGTAGGTTGTGTTGGTGATCGAGTCGTAAATCCTGTTCGACGTCTCCAAAAACGTCTGGTAGATCGTATCCTGATCGACTTCGCCGTAGCCAATGTGAGCGTAGGCTTCACGCAAAATGGCACTGGCTCCAGCAACATAGGGAGCCGCCTGGCTGGTACCGCTGGCGCCCACCAGTGGATCCGATCTACGGTTTCCAAACAGGTGGTTGGGCACGGTACTGCGAATGTTTTCACCCGGAGCAACCAAAACATGGTCGGCACGTTGGCTGAAGTCGCTCAGCTGATTGTTGGCGTCATGGCTGGCGACGGCGACAACACTTGGGTCGGCCGCCGGGTAGCTGAGGTCTTTTGAAAACAGGTCCTGAAAGTCGTTTCCGGCAGCGACGCTGATAAATACGCCTTCGCTTTCAAGTGCAGCCAGTTCATCAGAAAGAACTGCCCAGTCGCTTGCCGATTCCGTTGCCAGATCGGCACCGAGAGAAAGGTTGACTGTCGTGATTGGATTTTCAAACGAATCCAGATTGTTGCGAACCCATTGCAGTGCCGACTCGACCCACGCAATCTCTCCGACTCCCTGATCATTGAAGACCCGCAAACCGACGATGTCAGCTCCGGGGGCAACGCCCTGAAAACCATCACCGTTTCCAGCTGCGATACCGGCAACATGAGTACCGTGAAATCCTGCAGGGCCATCATCGTATGGATTGTCGTCGTTTTCGGCGAAGTCATAGCCTCCGACGACTTTGTTTCCGTAACCAAAACCGCCGCCAAGCGCTGCGTGATCCCAGGCGATACCGGAATCGATGATGGCGATCGTTTGGCCAGAGCCATCAAAGCCATATTCGGCCGCGACGCTCGTTGAAGATTGTCCAGCAGCAACGGGTGCTGAATCAACTGTTGCCGGTGCGATTTCTTCGACCAGTTGGCTCAAGTCGGGGATCGTAGCGCCGATTCCTTGCGCGCTCATGACCAGCCTTTGCTCGAATTGTTCGAACCTGCGTCGGCGTTCGTTTTTGGATTGTCGGCTTCTGGACATAGGGAGCTGCTCATCGCGCGCAGGGGTTAGCTTCAACGAGAGTGCGCGCACGTTCCTCGTGAAGACCATCATGGAGGGAAACGCCGGAGTCCTTTTGGGCGCAGAGAGCAGCAGGATTTGCGAAACTTGCATCTCGCTGGGGGATCCTTCGAAATCCTCTCGAAGGCCTGCCGCGAACTATACGTTTCACTTTGGTTTTGGTTTAGACACGACGCTGAGCAGGGCAATTTCACCAGATCGCGGATCATGATTTGGGAAGCTGTAACGATTGAGCAATTTGGCCGGAACAGAAACTTCTGGCTATTTCGGTCATGTGTTCCGGTTGCTCCGATTCCCCTGATTGTTGTGTAGCGATTGGGCCGATTTTCCATAAGTACCGTCTCGCACACGCTCTTTCCAAAGCCCGAGCCATGAAACCCATCTCAACGCTACAGTATCTCTCGTGGAGCCAATTCTCCAAACCTTCGAACGATCGAATTGCCTTCCGGGCGATCAAAAAAAACAAATACCGTTCGATGGTTGAAATTGGACTTGGCAATGGAATTCGTTGTGAACGAATGATTCGCGTTGCTCAAAAATACAGCGACTCGGCAACGATTCGGTACACAGGAATCGATCAATTCGAAGCACGCGAGTCGCATGAGACTCAACTGAAACTGATTGAGACCCATCGCCAGTTGAATGGACTGGGTGCCAAAGCCCAACTGGTCCCTGGAGATTTCGCTTCTTCAGTTCAGCGAATTGCCAACTCGCACCTGCGAACGGATCTGGTCGTGATTCAATGCGACGCACAGGGCGATGCCTTCGGTGACGAACAGTTTGCCCACGCGTGGAAGTTTCTGCCCCGCATGCTGCATGCGGCGTCGCAGGTGATGCTGTTTTTTCCCAACGATGAGTACGAAGTTTTCAACTTCCTCGATGTGGAAGACCAACTTCGAAAGCTGGATCCTGTCAGCGAGACCAAGCGAGCAGCATAGGTACTGCCTGGCAAAGTGCAGCATCATCGCAAAAATCGCTTTGTCAAACCGTGCCTGGTTTCTGCTCGCGGCACAGGCTTTCAGATTGTGATCTGCACATCCCCAGTGAACGGAACTCAATCCAGATAAAATTTGAATGAATGGGAAGCGTCTTGCAGTCGTTTTTCCTGAAGCGGACTGAGACAACCCTTGGCTGAACTTCTCATCACCAGTTGTTCCAACTGTTTCAGCGCCAAAATTTCGTCGATCACTTCGTCGTCGTACGAGTCCGCTTTGAGTGTAAGACTTTTGAGTTTGGAAAATGATGCAACAAAGCCTTTTGAGACAGGCGCTGCACTCTCAACATAAAGCGATTCGAGGTTCGAGAAGTGCGTAATTCTGGTTCGACCCGGATCGAACCTGAATTCATTGCTAAAACTGACAAAGGCGACTTCGCCACAATTCACCTGCGCCAACAAGTGATCGACCGATTCATCGTGCGAGCAACTTATCCAGATGCCTTCCAGTTTGAATTGGTTGAGAGCCTGTGCCGTTGGTCCAGGTTTTTGAATAAGAGGAGTCAGGTTATCGTGTGGCCACTGGCGAATCCTGACTGCCTTCACACGGTCAAAAACCCCGAACGACTGAACGTCGTCTTTCCCGACGCCTCTGCGAAATGAGTTACACAGCCAAAGTGGACGCAATCGATAGTCAGTGACTCGATCAAGCCACAGGGGCGCGGCGCTCGCAAAGTCAAAAGTAACCACGATCTCGTTCTTCTCAATCGCTTCCACTGCTGCCTGATGTTGAGATCGTTGTTGATCATAAAAAGCAAAGCTTGCCCCAACGCTGCTCAGAACAACAAACAGTATCAGCCAGGTTTTCATCGAAAACCGATACCAGAGGACTCCTCGCCGCAGTAGTTTCCGAAAACAGAAAATGATCGCACAAGCGCCAAAGAACCAGACCCCCAGATCAAACAGCAAGCCCCAAACACGAATTCGATAAAGCGTGTTACCAGTATTCCCAAATGGCCATCCCACAGGCAACGACCAAAACCTGTTGGCCGTTGGAGGGAAGTACTGAGGGGAAAAATTTGCTTCAGTTTCAGCAAACCGGAATGTTGGCAAGGCATCGCAATTTTCTTCAAACTCAATCTTTGAAGACGAGGCGAGTTTTTGCCATCCGGGACTACCTACAGGAATCGTTGTTCTCGGCGCGATCAATCCTCGATCCAGCCAAACTGCTGGCCAGCCATGCTCACAGAAACCGGTATTCTGGCCGTGGCTGCAAAACTCACCGGGAACAGCGACAACGGCGATTGCTGTTGTCCACAATGAGAGCAATAGCGCTCCCAAAATGATCAGGGATCTACGTCCAGGTCTCGCGACACGATCGATTGCATGATTGCTTTCCACAGTCCCAACAACGGCTGGACATTTCAAATTGATCAGTTTACCAATTTTATCAAACTACAGCCGCATCAAAAAACGTTGCGTAACCCAACGGGCATGGCAAATTGCAATACAAGCACGTCACGCCATGAAATTCTCTGTGACATGTCCACAGGTTGGAGGCCTGTGTCACCTATTGGCCAGCAATGATTTCGCCAACGCTCATGTGCATCTGCCCTCGCGTCAACACGTTTTCAAATGAGAGCGTTCGCCCGCGTTTGAGAATATCGACGTTTACGTGCTGAGCGTATCCAATGGCTCGCCCGACACCATCGACCAGCTTGGTCAGCGCGTCCCAGTCAAGTCCCGCGGTTTGCAGGTCAACCAGTAACAACTCACAGTCGCTGCCTTCCAGTTTTACGTTTGCCCGTTCGACGGAACCGACAAATCGAAACGTGCCACCTTCGGCTCGTACGGCTGCCGAGACAGTTGACGACATCATCAGGTCTTCGCTGATCAGCAGGATCATGGGTTCACAGTCTTTCGAAGGAATTCGAGGTGGCTTAGTAACTCCGTCGCATCACGACCGGACTCGGTAAGCATCTCGCTCAATGGTATTGCAGTCGACTGTGTGAGCTTCCTATTGACGTAGTCAAAATTGACAAATCAATTCTTCATTACAGCCCATTGCTTTTGGCATCAGTGCTCAAGCTGGTCCAGAACATGGGGCTTGATACGATTGTCGAAGGGATTGAAACACAAGAGCACGCGCGCATCGTCAATCAAACGGGTGCGAATATGATGCAAGGATATTATTTCGGTCGACCTGCAGTTGGTAGTTTTAACTGGAATAAGACAACGATCGCACCAGTCCTTTCGCAATGCGCAACCATAGCAGGACAGGGCACGAGCGTTACACTCAGCTAATCGCTCGGGCAAACAGAATTCACGTCTGTGGAAGGACGTTTCGCTGTAGCAAGCTGTCCTTGATCAAGTCAAACTTGCGGCTCACAGAACGATGAGAAGCTGCTATTTCGGTAGACACAAAAACCCTCCCTGGTTTTTTACAGAAAGTAACCAAGAAGGGCTTAAGTTTCTTTGCCAAGTAAACTATTGAAATACTGCCGCGTGATCAAGGATCGACTGTAGCATCGACTCTGGCAACAATAAACGACCTCGAAAAGCCACCAGTTCCAGTTCCAGCCGATACCTCTGTCGCTGATGTGATCGTAACTGTAATAGAATCGCCTGGAAACAAAATTAGTGCACGAGTTTCCAAGCAGGAAAGATCTTCATCGGCGTCGGTTTTCGAGATAGAAACATTGCCTCCTGTAGGAGGCAGGTACATGTTGCTGAAGTCGACATCTATGTCCGCTGACGCGCTAGGCCTGTTACCTGAGCCGGAATAACTTGCTTCGCCGGACAATTGAGCATTGAGCGTCATGAACCTTATCCCTTGCGTATTGTTCGTGTAGGTGTATTCGGCCATCGTAGGAGAAAAATAGGGCGGGAAATCATTACCTGCGCCGTTTAGCCGCTGAGGAAAGATGATTCGTTGTGAGCCTGTTGCTTCTGCAAAGATGCGTGAGAAGCACGAAAATCCTACTACGGTAACTCCGCTTCTCAAGGAACCGTTGGTGCGAGCACTTCCAAAATTTGCGCTCCCTTGGGGACCAGCTTCTACTTCCCAGTCAAATTCGGAGTCACTAAAGTCAGTTCCCGCAGGTATAATATCAACATCGACTTCTCTCTGGCTGATCGCGTATGCAAGGAAATCGTCGGTGGTCTGAGCGACAATTGTGTCCGGGGTATTGTTTATGATTTGTCCATCAGCAACTTGCATGAGGCACATAAAAATCGACAAACAAAAGAAAATTCTCAAATAACGTAAGTGGTGAGTAGCTGGCATTTCTGCGGCTCCGAATCAGGTGCAAACTTCAGTAATTGGGTTCAGCCGCTGCGCGATTTCGCGCGTGACGACTTCAGTTGTAGAATGCGTGCAATGAGAACAAAAAGTGACACACCATTTTCAAAAATTTTGAAACGCGAGCGGAAAGGAACTAAAAACCAAGCCGCTTAGAGTTCCACCAATTCCACCCGTCCTCCACTAGGAGGGTGAAGGTAAGTTTTTGCGGGAAACGCCATATGGCTTTTTAGAGTTCGTTTTGTCGCCTGAACTGAAAGAAGGAAAAGTCTTCAAATACCGCTGGAGAGCGATGGCGACTTCGTTACTGCTTTTGATCTTGGCGGTTGTCGCGATCGTATTGTTCCCGAAAAAATAAGAATCCGAGGCCAAGATGTTTGTCCGACTTGGCCGTGGAAGCGTTGCGGTAGACCCCGCGGCCACCACCGGACCAACAATTTCTCTGCAAGAATCACGCGAGACCGAGATGAACTCGCTGGTTGACCTACCTACAGGAATCGTCGTTCTCGGCGCGATCAATCCTCGATCCAGCCAAACTGCTGGCCAGCCATGCTCACAGAAACCGGTATTCTGGCCGTGGCTGCAAAACTCACCGGGAACAGCGACAACGGCGATTGCTGTTGTCCACAATGAGAGCAATAGCGCTCCCAAAATGATCAGGGATCTACGTCCAGGTCTCGCGACACGATCGATTGCATGATTGCTTTCCACAGTCCCAACAACGGCTGGACATTTCAAATTGATCAGTTTACCAATTTTATCAAACTACAGCCGCATCAAAAAACGTTGCGTAACCCAACGGGCATGGCAAATTGCAATACAAGCACGTCACGCCATGAAATTCTCTGTGACATGTCCACAGGTTGGAGGCCTGTGTCACCTATTGGCCAGCAATGATTTCGCCAACGCTCATGTGCATCTGCCCTCGCGTCAACACGTTTTCAAATGAGAGCGTTCGCCCGCGTTTGAGAATATCGACGTTTACGTGCTGAGCGTATCCAATGGCTCGCCCGACACCATCGACCAGCTTGGTCAGCGCGTCCCAGTCAAGTCCCGCGGTTTGCAGGTCAACCAGTAACAACTCACAGTCGCTGCCTTCCAGTTTTACGTTTGCCCGTTCGACGGAACCGACAAATCGAAACGTGCCACCTTCGGCTCGTACGGCTGCCGAGACAGTTGACGACATCATCAGGTCTTCGCTGATCAGCAGGATCATGGGTTCACAGTCTTTCGAAGGAATTCGAGGTGGCTTAGTAACTCCGTCGCATCACGACCGGACTCGGTAAGCATCTCGCTCAATGGTATTGCAGTCGCCGGGTTGAGGCGAACGCTCTCGATGTGAGTCTGCAGCATGGAGGCTGATTGTACATCGTGATGCAACAGATAGTGTACCCACAGCCACGACTCGGCATAATCCATTTGCGTCAGTGCTCCTGCCTTGCGAATTTTTTCCAGCCGGACGAGGTCTGGATGCCATTGGCCGGAGTCGTATTTCTGGATCAGCAAATGATAGTGTGGTGAATTGAAACCGCTGTTAATCCTTGGCGTTTCAAAATATTCTGCGATCCCTTCATCAAGCCACAACGGAATATCGTTGACGGCACTGTGTACATATCCGTGTGTTACTTCGTGTCGCAGATCTTCGGCCACGCGACTGCCCCACCATGCGAACACCATCAGCGACGTGTCGTTTTTGACAAAGAAGGCGCGGCGATCGGGAAACAGAGGATGCTTCCGCTGCATGTAGTCTGTGAATGCGGCTTCGTTCTGGAAAAGATAAACGTGGATCGGTTCGTCAGAGACGGGAATATTCAGCAGATCCGTAATGTCGCGTCGACGCTTCTCCAGTTCGTCCAACAATCGATGGCGGCGCGGAAGATGGAAGTCAGAATGAACCACCAGTTGCCCACGGACGACTTTGCGCTTTTGGGGCAGTTCCAAAGCTCCTGGAATCAGGCTTCTGGTTGCAGGGAGGGCATGGCAACCGGAAAGGAGAAGAAGGATGACAACAAAAAACCGCACAGCAACGTCGCTCGCAACCAGGGATCAGAAGCGCGACGGTAGCAAAATGCGGCGATTGGGGAAACGTCAGCCAATACGGCAAAAAGCGGCACAGACAGCAGCCTGCACCGCCAGTTTGGACTGCCTAAAAGGTCGCTGCACCAGAAAAGAAGCTCGTCGGAGACTCCTTTTCCTGCTTAATCAGTTCGTTAGTAATCGCTTCCAACTGATAGAAGTTGTGCGGGCCTTCCGCGATGAAGCGAACTTTGCCTTCGGAGTTAATGAACAAAACAGTTGGCAGCTTTTGTCCAGGAGCCAACTGATTCATCATCGAACGGTCACCCATGGCGACTGCGTACTCGACGCCGTTATCGTCTACGAAATTCCGAACAAGCTTCAGCGATTTGTGTGGATTGTCAGGGCTATCCATGGACACGCCAACGACATCAACATTGTCACGCTGGAACTTTTCGTCGAGCTTGACGAAGTGTGGGATCGCTTCGCGACAAGGTTGACACCAGGTTGCCCACAGATCGAGCACGAGAATTCGACCTTCGAAATCCGAATTGCGGATCCGCCCCGCATCGATCGCGGCGACATCGAACTTGAAATCGAATGACTTGAAACCGGCAACTGACTCACGCGCCCATTTCTTGAGCTGTCGCTTGTAACCGACGAATTTGCTCATCATCAATGAATTGATTTTGTCGTTCTTGAGATCCTTGATGAATTTGTTCTCAAGCAGGTTGTCGAAACTGGTGAAGCCAGCCTCAAAAGCAACATTCATTGCCGCCAATACTGCATCGGCGTCTTTATTGATTGCACTGGCAATGGCTTTACTCATCAGTGGCTCTGCCAGAAGAGGTAGCGACTCCTGTGGATAATTCGGGTTCGTTCGCAGGCTCGAGGCAACATTCGCACGTGCGGCGAAGATCTTACTGGCAATCTTGGTGTTGGTATCGGCCAGCGAATTGCCAAGCTTTCCGATGGCGACCATGTAGTGCCATCCGAACTCAGCGTCCCCGGTTCCGTCTGCAGCTTTGGAAACTTCCAGTTCGTTGGCGGCTTTGAGCGCTTCATTGAACAGGGAGTTGCGATGTCGCTCGTCCGACAGATCCGCCATATCAACAACAGCCGACAGGAACCGGACATTAAAATTCAGGTCGCCGGTGGCTGCACTCTTTGCTCGACGAGCACTTGCCAGAGCTGACTTGTAGTCTCCCTTGAGCGACGCCTTGGTTGCCGCGGCAAGGATTTGATCTGGCGACTCGACTACGGTCTGAGCCTGCAGATGTGAATTTTGATTGAAAGCGAATAGAAAAATTAGCGAAGTTAAGAGGCAGCGATGGTACGCATTACGCATAACGATTCCTGTGGTTCAACAAGATAAATTGCAACTTGAACACTCAGGAGTGCGTACACAGAAAGACGCGAAGGACGTCTTAAGAATGTGTGGGTCTTCATCCTGAAGCAAACAAAGTTGCATGATCACGGTGACATCTTTCCCCGACATTTTGCATTGGAATTACCCAATCGCCGCTGGAAAGAAAATCCATTGGGCACCAGCGTACCAATGCCAGTCCGCGGGTCCAGTACTTCATGAGAATTCTGTCTCAATTTGAAGCCAATTTTGCCACCAATTAATCTGCCCAACCCCTAGGTATCGCTTGGGGAGTCAGATCCGCCCTTTCTGTTCATGCTGCTCAATAGCTGGTGAAACAGCTTACTTCGCTAGCGAAAGTCGCCAACTTACAGGGGAAAAAGTACCGAGAATGCCCATTATCAAGTGCGTGAGCTAATCAACACATTTGCATTGGCTGATCAGTAAGATCCTGTTAACGTCGCCGTCGAAATGGTGCTCAGGGCAAGGAAGCCCTGATTGACCAATCCAAGGACGGGATCATATGAAAAACCTTCTGTTTCGCGCTATCGTTGTCGCTGCCATTCTGGCATTTCCATGTGTTAACTCAAGCATGGCTCAGTTTCGCCCCGGTGAATCTTCCCAAGCCAAGTCTGGGAGCCAGTCCCGTACGCAAACTCAAACGCCGAGAACTCAGGGTTCTCAAACACGGCAGCCCGCAACTCAGGGTTCTCAAACACGGCAGCCCGCGACTCAGGGTTCTCAAAATCGCCAGCCAGCCACAGCCAATCAAGGTTCTGCCTCCAAAAAGCAGCCTGATCGTCCATGGAAGCTTTCCAGCCGAATTCACATCGAAAAAGGCACCAATACGGGGTACCTCGTGGTGCAGTTGGATCTCGATGAAGGCTACCACGTTTACTCTTTGAACCCGGCTGGTTCACCGTCGCCAACAAAACTGGCCGTGCTGCCCTCGAATGATCTCCGCGTTTCCTCAAAGTTCGCCTCCGACAAAGCTCCATTGGTGATCGAAAAAGACCCTGACTTCGGGAGACGAATCGAGAAGCACAAAGGTCAGGTTCAATTCTTTGCTTCGATCGTGGTTCGACAGGGAGTCGACTTGCAGAAGCTGGCTCAAGAAGTTCAGTTCAGTGGCCAAATCTGCTCCAAGAGTGCTTGCCAGCCAATCCGACAACAGACCGCAAACGCCACGTTCGCTGGATTCTTCGAAGTTCCCAAGAAGCGAAATGCTGCGAATACGAAACAGATGAAGTAGCCAAATGTCCACCCTTCCTGCGACTCTGTAGTATGTCCAACAGTGTCCTGTGGCTGATGTTCCTGTTCGGTTTACGGCTCCCATAACCAATTCATACTGTTGGTTCACTTTAGGGAATCATGACGCCATTGAATCGGCTTACAGGTGCGCGGAGCAGAGACGTTGTGTGCGCCAAATACCTGACCTGCAAGGTCGCAGGAAATCCTCATTTCTTGACCAAGTGTACGTTAAGTAACGCCGTAAAATACGGGGCGAAAATGGTCTTTAATCTTTATTAAATTTTCTTGACATTGGCTTCGAGTCGTCAATAATGCCTTCCGAGTCGGCTAAGGATGATCAGCCGTGAACCGGAAAGGACTCTGGATTTCTCGTTTAGTTTGGATGGGTTTGGGCAAACTGGATTGCTCACAAAGTATGAATCAGTAGAAGCTTTCTTGGGGCAGACTCGTCGTCAATCCCCTCTTCTTCATAGCACTCCAGACAGCCTTTAAGTTTAGAATTTTCAAGGTCTATATATGTCTTCGCGTAAGCAAATCAATAACGTCTTCGAAGCAATTCTTGAGTACGGTCACGATGAGGATTTCGTACCGCACGAAGGAAATCAGTTTATTCCTACCGATGCTCCAGCGGGCAGTGCTGAAAAGATTGAAGCACTTCGTCAGCGTGTCCTTGACGGTATGCCTCTCTGGCACGGCGAAGATCGTTGCGATTACACTGGCTTGACTGGTGCCATCCGCCCTCGCGAGTAATCATCACTCGCAATCTGAAAAACGCAGCCCGCTTCACGCGGGCTTTTTTAATGGACATCCATCGGATGAACCAGACAAGCACCAAGCACGCGAATGTAACAAGGCTGAAAAACGCTCACTGTCGCGCCAACGCGTTTTGAAGTTGCTGATATCGCTTCGGGATAGTGCAGCTCCAAAAAAAACCTGCGTGTCACTTGCTGCTCTTGAGCTCATCCCGAAGTGCCTCCAGTTTCTCCCACTGCCCATTGGCTGCCAGTTCGGCTTGCTGAGGCCATGTTGCGGGCGAGTGCATTTTGAACCGCGGTCCAGCTGCTTCCAGAATCGACTTGAGCTGCTGCTGGGAAGCCGCAGACAGTATCTGAAACGAAGTGATGTCCGCTGCATGTAGCAGTTGCTCGATCTTGAGGCCAATTCCATCGATCCGTTTCAGGTTGTCAGCCTTCTTACCTGATGAGGTGGCTTTCTTTTTCGCTGGAGCTTTCTTTTTCGCTGGAGCTTTCTTTCTCGGATCTTTCGCCGCCGCCTTTTTCGTTGTCACTGATTTCGCCGCTGTCGTCCGCTGCTTCTTCAACGCCGACAACTCAATCTTGATTTTGGCCAATTCCGTTTTGGCGGATTCGGCAGCCGAAGATGCCTTCTCGGCCTGCCGCACCAGTTTCGTTCGCTCCCGGGTCAACATGCGTGATTCGCTGCGAAGCGACTTGAGTTCGGCATCGCTGGACTTTTTCTCATCCTTCAATTTGGCAAGTGAAGCCTCTTTGGCGTCGATCGATTTCTGTAACTTGATTTGCTGTGACTCGTAAGATTTGGATTCCTTCTCCAGCCCTTCAATCTTGAGTCGCAGTTTCACCAGATGCTCTTTCTGCAGCTGAGTGTCATCGGTGAGTTTTGCGACCTGCTTTTCAAGCTTGCTCGCACTGTCCGCCATCGAAGCATTGGATTTGCTTTCTGCGGCGAGGTTGGCTCGTTGGGTCTCGGCCTGTTTTTTGTGCGTCTGGATTTCGTCTTTGAGTCCGGCAACTTCTGACTTCATTGAATCAAACGCAACCTTGGCCTGTTCTTGCTCAAGAGCAGATTTGGCCTGCTGTTCCTTTGCTTCTGCCAATTCGGACTTGGCGCTGTCAAGCCTTTGGGTCGCGTCGTGTAACTCAGCTTTCATTTCAGACCTGACAGACTGAACTTCCGATTGCAGCGACTTCAGTTCAGCCGCGTGTTGACCCGCCAGTTCCTGGTTTTGTTTCAGTAGCTCCGCTGTTTTGGAATCCGCTTTCTCAAGTTTCAGAGACAGCGCATCATTTTCTTCGACAACTGTGTCGTAGCTGGCTTGAAGCTGATCCATTGAATTGGTGTCAGATTGCAACCGGGTAACCGAAGCTTCGAGATCGGCTTTGGCTTTTACATTAAAATCAAGTTCTTGCTGAGCTTTTTCGATCTGGCCTTTGGCGGCATCACGCTCGGTTTCCAATAATTTAATCGTCTCAGCAGCTTTCGCAGAAGCGCTTTTAAGTGACTCCAGTTCTGCTTTGGAATCCTTGAGAACTGTCTGTGCTGTGGCAGTTTCCGTTCGAGATTTTTCAAGTTCCTGTTGAGCTTTTTCGACCTGTTCTTTGGCGGCATCACGTTCGCCTTCCAGGGACTTAATCGCATCAACAGTGTTCGCAGAAGCACTTTTGAGCGACTCCAGTTCTGCTTTGGAATCCTTGAGAACTGTCTGTGCTGTGGCGGCTTCTGTTCGAGCTTTTTCAAGTTCCTGTTGAGCTTTTTCCACCTGCTCTTTGGCGGCATCACGTTCGCCTTCCAGAGACTTAATCGTATCAACAGTGTTCGCTGAAGCGCTTTTGAGCGACTCCAGTTCTGCTTTGGAATCCTTGAGAACTGTCTGCGCTGTGGCGGCTTCTGTTCGAGCTTTTTCAAGCTGCTGTTTAACTTTTAAATTCTCAGCTGCGGCAGTTTTCAGGCTCGACTCAAGTTCTTTGAGTTGATTATCCGAACCGGACTTTTCAGATTCGATTTTCGCAATCGCAGATTCTGATTCTGCTTTGGCAGTTTCTGCTTCTGCCTTGGCAGATTCTAACTCTGCCTTCGTTGCTTCCACTTCCATCTTCGTCGAATCCATTTCCAGTTTCATCGCCGCGATCTCCCCTTTGGAAGATTCCAGTTCCGATTCCAAAGCGGCTTTTACGGTTTGCGACTGCTCTATTTGAGTCTCGACTTTGGCTTTCGCGTCGCGCAGTTGTTTCAATTCATTGGCATCAGCTTCGGATTTCTGTTTAAGGTTCTCCGCAAATTGTTCATGCTTTTGGGCTTCCGCTTGAGCGTCCTGCAACTGTGACTTTAGCCCTGACAGTTCACCGACTTTGGATTCCGAATCGGCCAACCGTGTTTCGGCAGCAGCAAAGGAAGACGATAGAGAGGCAAACTCACTTGTCTTCCTGTTCAGTTCAGCACGAATTTGATCAACCTCTTCGGCTTTGCGCTGCATGTCTTCGACTTCAGTCGCCTGATTGGCCATCTTCGATTCTGAATCAGCCAACTGCCTCTTAAGCGATTGTTCGCTTTGCTGGGCCTGATTCCAGTCGGATTCGATTTTGCCGAGCCTGCTTTTCAGCTCTTCGATTTCCGATTCGTGAACTGAATCCTTTTCGTCCAGCATCTCTTGCAGATCACGCGTATGCATCTTGGCGGCGTCGAGGTGTTTCGACATGCGTTCGAAGCGTACTTCCAGATCGCCGGAATCCTGTTTGGATCCCATCGCCGCAACTGATTGCGACCTCGATTCCTGTTCAAGTTTCTCTGCGCGTCCGCGAGACTCATTTGCTTCAACCTTGTATTTCTCGACCTGTTTTTTCAAGTCTTCAATTTCGCCGCCAAGTTGTCCACGGTTGCTTTCTGTTTCTTCGAGTTGTTTGCGTAAATCTTCTGCATCGGATTTGGAAGCGTTGGCTTCGGCACGTATGGATTCAACTTCGTCACGAAGCGTCTTGACTTCGTCACCCAGTTTTCCGCTGTTGTTTTCTGTCTCTTCGAGTTGTTTACGCAATTCTTCTGCATCGGCACTGGAGGCCTTGGCCGCGTCTTCGAATTTTTGGGCATCGACGCGGGAGGATTCGAGCTCATTGCGGAGTGTTTCAACTTCGTCGCCGAGTTTTCCACTGTTACTACCTGTCTCCTCAAGTTGTTTACGTAACTCTTCCGCGTCAGATTTCGAAACCTTGGCTTCGGTGCGCATGGATTCGAGTTCGCTGCGCAGCGTTTCAACTTCACCGCCAAGTTTTCCGC
>CAYUNP010000095.1:10645-20016 GCA_964446085.1 uncultured Pirellulaceae bacterium | reverse complement strand
GGCTCAGCAGGAGCTTCGCCCTCCCGCACAAGCCGGTTGGTACAATGTTCAGCCTATCCCAGC
Source organism: uncultured Pirellulaceae bacterium (assembly GCA_964446085.1). Taxonomy (GTDB): domain Bacteria; phylum Planctomycetota; class Planctomycetia; order Pirellulales; family Pirellulaceae; genus Mariniblastus. Next base: position 19,953 of record CAYUNP010000095.1, on the reverse strand, counting down.
ATGGAACGGACTTCGGTAAGCACCTGGTTTTGCACTGATTCGAAATCGTTGCTGTCAATAAAAGCGCCCGCGGCTGCTCGATGCCCGCCCCCGCCGAACTTCTTCGCCACTTCGTTGGCCGCAACATCACAACGACTGCGGAAGCTCATTTTGTATCCGCCATCGACCTGCCCGACCATGATGACCGCAAAAACAGTGCCCTCAATTTCAAGTGCAAGATTGATCAGATCTTCAGTGTCAGTTGGATGAGCACCTGTCTTCTCGTAGTCGTCAGGCATGATGAACGTGTGCGCCATGCGACCATCGAGCTCCGTTTCGATTCGCGCCAAAACAGTACCGCGAAGTCGAACTCGGCCAACGGTTTCTCGCTCGTACAATTCGCCATAGAGCTTACTTGGTTTGGCACCTGCTTCGAGTAACCTGGCAGTGGCTCGAAACGTTCCTGGATTTACGCTGCCAAAACGGAACCATCCTGTGTCGGTAGCCAGAGCAGCCAGAACAGGTTGAGCAATCTCTGGAGTCATCTCAACCCCCAGGTGCTCTGCGGCTTCAACGATCATCCGCCCGACGGCTTCGGCTGTCGTGTTTTTGAAAAGTTCTGCATCGATGTCGTCTTCACCTTCATGGTGATCGAAAATGATTTTCTTGTAAGTTGAGTTCTTGATAACATCTGCCATGTCGCCCAGCTGAATCCAGGCGCTGGTGTCGAGAATGATATGCAAGTCGGCGTCGGCGAACTCTTCCGCAGTGATATCTTTGCCGATGCACTTGATACGATTCTCAGGATCGATGAAAGCAAGATTTCCCGGAACTTCCTGACCGCAAACGATGCGAACTTTCTTACCCAGGCTTTCCAGCAAACCAGCCATGCCAAGGCAGCTCCCCAGGGCGTCGCAGTCAGGACGAATGTGACTTGTGAGCACAACATTGTTGGAGGCGTGAATGACTTCGCAGAATCGAGTCCAGTCAACTTGCATAATTTTCTTTCTTGAGCGGTCGGCGACATGCGCCGATATTGGTGAGGAACAGAGCTACTATTTAACAATTGGATTCGTCGGGCGGTTGGCTGGTGAAAGCAATCATGGCCTGACGCGTCAGTGAGGGATCGACCGCCCTTCGCTAACGCATCGAGTTATGATTACTGGTGTGCACCTTAGCCGGCAACTTCCCTGAGCGTTTTTCGAGCAGCAGCGATGTCTTCTTTTAGCTGTGCTTTCAATTGGTCCGGTGAATCGAATTGACAAATATCCCGCAGGCGACTGATAAAATCAACCTCGATCGGCATTCCGTAAATCGACTCTTCAAAATCCAGAATGTGAACTTCGACTTTTGAAATACGATCACCAAAAGTCGGATTGGGGCCGATGTGGATCGCGGCCCAGTGACTCTTATGGTCCACGACTGCCCGTCCAGCGTAAACTCCTCTGGCAGGTACCAAAGTGTCAATCGCATCGACGTTGGCTGTGGGGAAGCCGATCGTTCTGCCACGGGCGGCGCCATGGGTCACCATACCGCGAATTCGATAGGGTCGAGTCAACATTTCGCGTGCCTGGTCGACGTCGCCATCGCGAACCAAATTGCGAATTCGACTGCTGGAAATGTATTCGCCACCGTCAAGGGATGGATCGAGAATCGTGAGTTCAACATCGTTTTGCTGACAAAGCTCGGTCAACTTTTCTGGCGTACCCGCCCTGCCCTTCCCAAAATAGAAGTTTGGGCCTTCAACCATCGCACAAGCGTTTACTTTTTGCATGATGATTTGATCGAAGAACTCCTGATACGTCAGCGACAACAGACTTTTGTCGGTCGGATAGGCAATCACGGCGTCAACGCCCAGCTCCGCGAGCAGATCCGCTTTGCGATCGATCCACGTCAGTGGAGGAGGAGCCGCTTCGGGTTTCAGAATTCGCACCGGATGCGGCGCGAACGTAAAGACTACGGCTTTGGCATCGTTGGCAGTGGCCAGTCGTTTGAGTTCATCGATGACAACGCAGTGGCCACGATGCACACCGTCAAAGTTGCCAATCGTCAGGGCACTGCGGCGGTCGGCACCGGGGAATTCGTCAAGTGAGTGATACAGTTTCATGGTCTGTGACGGTGGTCTGCACCGTGTGCGATGTTCACGGTGGAGACCACCGTGCTACGAACTACTCCGGCAACCTTGCGGGAGTTGGGAATTCGACGGTGAAGCGCGTTCCAACTCCCACTTCACTTTGAACGTTGATTCGGCCCGAGTGAGCTTCGATGATTTTCTTCGCCGTCGGAAGCCCAAGTCCGGTTCCGCCGTCTTTGTTAGTGTAGAACTCTTTGAACATATTGAGCAGCGTATTGGATTCCATGCCGCATCCGGTATCCATCACATCCAGAGCGACACCATTGCGAACCAGAAAAGTGCGAACAAGTAGCTGGCCGCCATTGGGCATTGCTTCAAACGCGTTCTTGATCAGGTTGGTTAGTGCTTGCTGAAGTGTCTGTGAATCCAGTTTGATACTGGGCAAGGCCATGTCGAGCTGCCGATCCACTTTCACGTTTTGTTCTTCCGCTTGTCTGGCAAAAAAGTCCAGCACTTGCTCGACCTGATCGTTCAAATTGCCAGCCTTGAGCTCAAGACTGTTGAATCGAGTGAATTGCAGGAAATCTTTCAGATAGGTGTCGAGCCGTTGGCACTGCCGATTGACGGTGTCGATTCGTTCAACAGCTCGCCGCGCCAGAGGAAGATTGATCTCTTCAAAGTCTTCGTGCAGCAACTCCATATTCATCCGAATCACAGAAAGCGGGTTCTTGATTTCATGTGCAAGTTCACCCGCCAGTGCGGCCAACTCGGCGTATCGCCGTCGCAAATCGTCAATCGTTTCTGATTGGTTCTGATCGTTCATCGGTTGCCTGAAGAAAAACGCCCGTCAGAGAATTCTCCGACGGGCGTGATTATAACTCAAGATGCAAAGTCCTCGTTACGAGCTTCGCTGATTCAAATCGGACTAGCGATCGCCACGATATCCGCCGCCACCGCCACCACGGTTGCCGCCGCCACCGCCGTCACGACCTCGACCGCCACCGCCGCCTGAACCGCCACGACCTCGACTGCGACCGCCGCGAGAACCGCCGCCTCCGCCACCATCACGTGATCCGCCGCCATCGCGTGAGCCACCACCATCGCGTGATGAACCGCCGTCACGAGAACGACCACCGCCACCGCTGCGAGGACGATCGTAGTTTCCACCACCGCCGCCTGAGCCACCGCGAGAACGACCACCGCCGCCACCGCCTGAACCGCCGCGAGAACGACCACCGCCGCCACCGCCTGAACCGCCTCGACTGCGGCCACCTCGGTCACGATCGCCGCCACCGCCGCCGCTACGTCCACCGCGGCCTCGGCCACGATCGCCGCCACGGTCACGATCACCACCGCGATCACGATCTCCGCCACGGTCCCGGCCACCACGCTCTCCGCGTCCGCCCCGGTCTCCGCGATCTCTGTCTCCACCACGATCGCGACCTTCGTCTCGGCCTCCGCGATCATCGCGATCGAAATCATCATCGCCGTCGAAGTCATCATCGCCGTCGAAATCATCATCTGAATCTTCTTCTTCGACTGCGAATTCGTCTTCGAGTCCAAGTTCTTCCAGAGCACGACGTCGGCTGAGCTTCACGCGATCGTTACCATCAACATCGATGACGAGAACTTTCATCTCATCGCCGACCTGGCAAACGTCTGAAACGTCACTGATGTAGCCATTGGAAAGTTCACTGATGTGACACAATCCATCACGACCGGGAAGGATTTCAACGAAGGCACCGAATTCTTTGGTGCTGCTGACGACGCCGTCGTAGATCTTTCCGACCTGCACGGTTGCTGTGCAGGCTTCGATTTTCTTAAGAGCCAATTCAGCCAGTTCACCGTTGAGCCCGGAAACAATTACTTTTCCGTCTTCGGCAACTTCGATAACAGATTCTGTCTCTTCCTGGATGGCGCGAATGTTCTTTCCGCCAGGACCGATCAGCATGCCGATCTTGTCCGGCTGAATCTGAGTCACCAACAAACGTGGAGCGTGTGGTGAAAGATTTTCCGCTGGACGTGGCTTGGCGGTCAACATCTTGCGAAGGATTTCGAGACGAGCTTCCTTCGATTGAGCCAAAGCGTCCTTGATGATGTCGTTGCTGATGCCGCGAATCTTAAGGTCCAACTGGATACCAGTAATCCCTTTTTGCGAACCGGCGACTTTGAAGTCCATGTCACCGAAGTGATCTTCGCTGCCAAGGATGTCTGTCAACAGAACGTGACGATCGCCTTCGAGTACCAGGCCGACAGAGATACCTGCGACTGGGTTCTTGATCTTCACGCCAGTCGCCATCAAGGCCAAAGTCGTGCCACAAACGGTGGCCATTGAAGACGATCCGTTCGACTCAAGGATGTCCGAGACGACACGAATCGTGTATGGGAAATCGTCAACATCAGGGAGTACTGGCTTGATTGAACGCTCAGCCAAAGCACCGTGACCGATCTCACGACGACCAGGGCCGCGGATTGGACGACACTCACCGACGCTGAAGCTTGGGAAGTTGTAGTCCAGCATGAATTTCTTGGAGTACTCGTCCTGCAGGCCATCCACACGCTGCTCATCGCGGCCAGTTCCGAGAGTCACTGTGATCATGGCCTGAGTTTCGCCACGCTGGAAAACGGCTGAACCGTGAACGCGAGGAATCACGTCAACATGGCACTCGATGTCGCGAAGGTCATTCAAGCCACGACCGTCAGTACGCTTGCCGTCAAGAATTGAATCACGAATGACAGCCGCTTCGAGCTTGTAAAACGCTTTGCTCAAATCGCCTTTTTCGATTGCGTTGTCGGCTTCCGGATCCGGGATCATTTCGGCGACAGCTTTTTCCTTGAATTCCGACTTGGCAGCGCCGCGGTCTTTCTTGGAAGCCGTCAAAACAGCATCACGATAGCCATCGTAGTATTTGGCTTTGACTTTCTCGTACAAGCCGTTGTCCGAAGGTGATTCGAAGTTGACTTTTTCGACCGGGAACTTCTCGCGAAGCTCACGCATCAAACCAAGGACTTCCTTGATCACATCGTGTGCGAATTCGATCGCAGCGAGCATGTCTTCTTCGCCGACTTCGCGAGCGAAACCTTCGATCATCGTGACCGCACCCTCGGTACCGGAAACGATGATGTCCATGTCGCTTTCTTCGAGTTGCTCGAAGGTTGGGAAGGCGACGAACTGACCATCAACGCGGCCAACGCGAGTCGAAGCAACGGCATCCTGAAATGGCAGAGCCGAGATAAAACAGGCTGCTGCGACACCGTTCATTGCCAGAACATCGCCGTCGTTCTGGCGATCGCTGGAAAGCACAAATGACTGGCACTGAACTTCATCCTTGAAGCCTTCGGCAAACATTGGGCGAATCGGACGGTCGATCAAACGAGCCGTCAGCGTCTCTTTCATTGTTGGACGGCCTTCACGTTTCATGAATCCGCCAGGAAATTTACCGGCAGCGCAAGTACGCTCGCGGTAATCACACATCAATGGGAAAAAGTCCAGTCCTGGACGAGGCGATCCCGTCGCAGCCGAACAGAGAACTGAAGTTTCACCGTACTGAATAACAACCGCGGCCGCAGCCAGTTTGGCCAGTTGGCCTGTCTCCATCGACAGGATCTGGTCACCAATTTTCTTTTCTACTTTTACTTTCACAATCATTCCCTTTCCAGGACATCAATCAATACAAATACATAGTTGTCTAATAGGAGGTGCAAGAAACGCGACCGATTAACTTCGAAGAATCGGACAGTTCGCTTTCGCAGAGCAAAGAACGCGCAATCACACAGAAGTGATTACGACATAAGCGCAATTGAGCCATTCCATTTGGCACGAAAGTTTCCTGCCGAAGGAACCTGTAACTCAGGAAGTTCGAATTTTGGGCTAATGCCCTGCCCTACTCCGCGAAAGAATGCGAAGCAGAACTACTTACACAAAGCGATGAAACACGTTTTGCCAGATTACGTATTCGCGATTTGAAACCGCGAACGAACTGGTTACTTACGAATTCCAAGACGCTCAAGAAGGTCAAGGTAACGATCAGGATCACGATCACGGACATAGTCCAGCAATCGACGACGACGGGAGACCATTCCGAGAAGGCCGCGTCGCGTCGAGTAATCTTTGGGGTTAGCACGCATGTGTTCCGTCAAGCTGTTGATTCGCTTGGTGAGAACGGCGATCTGGACATCGGGAGACCCATTGTCCTTTTCATTCTTCTGGAATTCCCCAATGACTTCTGCTTTTGTCTCTTTCGTGATGGTCATATTTTTTAACTGTCTTACTGATTAACCCTGTCGCAGTTATCCGAGCCACAGCCAACATTTGGCGATCCGAATACTTACAAATTCAATTTCCCAACAGGCTCTTCGTTTTTCTTTTAAGGTCTAATACGGGCACACTACATACACAACAACACCGATACGGACATTTCTCCATCCGAATCGAACACAGATGATACTGATTGCCGTTTTTGCGCCAAGAACAGAAATTCTGGCATGGCCTGTTTTGGAACTTAAATCATCGAAGGATCATGTGCCGGAGCGGAGTCCGATTCTCAGTCAACGCGATTTTTGATCGAAAAATCTGCTGGTACCGACTAAAACTGCCATGAAGGCCACAAATCCGGATCAAATTCGCCCGTTTTTTACCATTGTGACCAATGAAATCGCTATATGGAGGCTCCAATTGCTTACACTTTAGGTTCAACGCCTGTTGGACGATTCGAACTTATCGGGCGTCACTGGGCGACGTTTGCTTTCGAGTAAACTTTTTCAATTTATCTCATTTAGGAGAATCACATGCGATTAATTCGCTTTGTTGCTGTTGCCTGTATGGTAGCAGTCAGCGTAGCGAGTCTCGGTTGTGGTGAAACAGCGGAACCGACTGCCAAGAAGGATATGCCTTCTACAACAAGCAGTACTTCCACTGACACCGACACTGAGGCCGCTGTAGCAGGTATGACTCCGGTCAGCCTGACAATCACAGGCATGACCTGACCTACTGGCTGAACTAAGACTGTCAATGATGCAATGGCAGATTTGGATCTACCGGGCGTAGATCACGACCTTAATGGCGAAACGTTGATGCTCAAAGGAGACGGCGTGACCCCAGAAGCAATTGAAAAAGTGAAAAAGGCAATGGATGGTTGTGGCTTCGGCTGTGACAAGAAATCAGCCTAGTCAGGATCGAAGCAGGATGTGAGCCGTTGAACCTTTTCCGGTTGTAACGAAAATTCAGGGAAACCTGACGCCTCTTGCGGATACTCCTTTTAAATATTAGTTGGAACCAGCGTTTTTCCGACGGTTCACGATCCCTTTCGCGGATGAGGCGGAGGGGGTTTTTTTTGCGCGGCTAATATCAATCGTTGTTTGGGAATATACGTACAATCCTGCCAGCGAAACCATCTGTTGATTGGAAGGTTTAATAACGGTTGAGGGCTTCTTTCAAGTTGCGACGGCAGTGGCCGTGAACTTGCTCTCAAAAGGCCCGTTTTTCGCGGTTAGCAAGGCCCAAGAGTCGATTTCACCATTAAACAATCGCTTTTTGGTTACACTTCCTTGCTCCATCCGCTTCGCTGCCTCCAATACACACTGAATTACTTAAGGCACTTGCCATGAAACGCAATTCCACCCGACGTCATGGCGTCGTAACTTCGCTCCTTCTCGTTGGTGCCGCAATTTGCGCCATCATCGGAACGATTGCGTGGTTCTACTACAGCAGCGGTCCTGCGGCTCCCAATCTGAATCTGATGATGGCCGAAGTTGAGCGTGGTGATTTCGTCGCCAAGGTTCTTGATCAGGGGGAAGTCCAAAGTAGTGAAAACGTGGAAATTCGCTGTGAAGTTCGTGCTCGAAACGGACAGCTCACCGTGATTAGCCTTGTTCCCGAAGGCACACGGGTCAACGCAGGTGACTTCCTGGTGCGGCTCGATTCAACTGCCTTTGAGCAGGAACGTGAGAGCCAGCGAATCACTGTTGCCAATGCAAAAGCCAATGTCATCCAGGCAGACGCTAACTTGAAGACAGCAGTGACAACCCTGAACGAGTACAAGGAAGGTACCTATCCTGCCCAGGAAAAGGACATGCTCAATCAGATCATCGATGCCGAGGGACTTATTGATACCGCCAAGTCTGAACTTGCCCAGGCTGAAAACGTGTTGAGACACAGTGTCGAACTGCAAGCCAAAGGCTTCATCACAAAGCAGGCTCTTGAGGCCGATGACTTTGCTGTCAAACGCGCCAAGTTGGCGGTCAAGCGAAATGAAAACGTGCTTGAACTCGTGATGCAGAACAAGGAAGTGCTTGAAAAGTACACCAAAGAAAAAGAGATGGTTCAGCTCGAAAGCAACATCGAAGCTGCCAGAGTGAAGCTCGAGTCTGAGAAAGACGCGCTTCGCGTTCAGGAGCGGCAAATGGACGAAATCGAAACGATGATTTCCAAATGCGAGGTCGTGGTTCCAGAAGGCGTTTCCGGTCAGGTCGTTTACGCCAAGGAATCACGTGGACGTGGTAGCGATGAATGGGTGCTCGAAGAAGGAGCCAACGTTCGCGAGTCGCAAGTGTTGATCCGACTACCGGATACCAACAAGATGGAAGTCAAGGCGCTGATCAACGAACAGAACATTACACAGATCGAAACGGGAATGCCGGCTTCGATCAAAGTCGATGCCCTGACTGACAAAACGCTCAAAGGTGTTGTCACGAAAGTAAACCAGTACGCGGAGTCGTCTGGCTGGGGTGGTTCTTCAGTTCGAAAATACGCTGTTAAAGTTCGCATTTTCGATCCACCAGAAACTCTCAAGCCAGGCATGAATGCATCGGTTTTTATTCAGTCGAAGTATCAGGCGGATGCACTGATGGTTCCGATTCAGACGATCTACGGTGTGCAGGATCAACAGTTCTGTCTGGTCGATGTCGAAGGTGAGTATGAAACGCGGGAAGTCAAAGTCGGCGGGAACAATTCGCAAATGGCTCTGATCATTGAGGGGCTGGTGGAAGGCGAGCAACTGGTGATGAACCCGGGCGCTAACAAGGAACTGATGGATCTTCCTGAAGTGAAGCTGGACAAGCGAATTGAAATCTCCCAGGACCAGGCGGATACGGCGGCAAAGGAATCTGCCAAAGCAAAAAAAGAAGAGCAGGCTGGTGGCGGTCGACCGGGTGGCGGTCGTCCTGGTGCGGGAGGATCTCCCGGTGGCGGCGGTGGCCCCGATGCGACCATGATCGCCGGTTTCGTGATGAAGCGATCCGACAAGAACGGAGACGG
>CAYUNP010000095.1:0-10545 GCA_964446085.1 uncultured Pirellulaceae bacterium | reverse complement strand
ATGCGACCATGATCGCCGGTTTCGTGATGAAGCGATCCGACAAGAACGGAGACGGAAAACTTGACAAGGATGAAGTTGCCGGGCTCGATGATCAATCCAAATCATGGGCGGGTACTGCTGACACTGACGGAGACGGGGATATTTCGAACGACGAAGTGATCGCTGCGATGAAAAAAGCGATGAAGTCCAGAGGCGGTCGCGGTGGACGTGGTGGACGTGGTGGACGTGGTGGTCAAGGCGGTGGTGGCAGACCAGGCGGTCGCTAATCAGACTGCATCTCTGCAGAAAGTTCTTCAGTTCAGGATCCCGACAGCAAATGTCTTCCACCACCGAGTCAACAACTCAACCAAAACTCGCGGCTCAAATTCGTGATCTCACCAAGCACTATGTGCTCAAGAGTGAAACGGTTCGGGCGTTGCGCGGCGTTTCGTTTGACGTTCCCGAAGGGGACTACGTTGCGATCATGGGACCATCGGGTTCCGGCAAAAGTACATTGCTGAATTTGCTCGGCTGCCTCGATCGCCCGACAAGCGGTTCGTTCATTCTCGGCGGCGATGACGTCGCTCAGATGTCCGACGATGACCTTTCCGGCATTCGGGCGTCGCGGATCGGATTTGTTTTCCAGTCCTATAACCTGATCGCTCAACTCAGCGTCGTTGAAAATATCGAAGTTCCGCTCTACTACATGGGCCGCCTTAACCGCGAGTCACGCAAGAGGAGCACTGACCTGGCGTCCATGGTTGGGCTGGGGCAAAGGCTGGACCACCGTCCGACACAGCTTTCCGGTGGTCAACAGCAGCGCGTGGCGATTGCCCGCTCGCTCGTTAACGATCCCTATTTCATTCTTGCTGATGAAGCGACTGGAAACCTCGACTCGGTCACCACGGAGGAAATCCTGGCATTGTTTCAGCGGCTCAACGATGAAGGCCGTACGATCATCATGGTGACTCACGAAGATGAAGTTGCCGAACACGCGAAGCGAATCATTCGGCTTAAGGACGGTCTGGTTCAGGTTGATGAACTGATCAAGGATCGCAAAACGTTTACGCCTGAGGAAATCGATCAGATTTCAAAAAATGCCCACCTCGCCAATCAAGCGGAGGAAGGCTAGATGTTCTCACTCCGCACATGGGTGCTGGGCGTCAAAAGCCTGCTGCTGCACCCGTTACGATCAGCGCTGACCATTCTGGGTATTTTCATTGGCGTCGCCAGCGTTATTTGGCTGTTGGCAATCGGCGAAGGGATTAGCCAACAGGCCCAAAGGCAAATCAAGGATCTGGGCGCAGAGAATATTATCGTTCGTTCCATCAAGCCACCCGATGATGCGAACGCCAACGTCCGCTCTGTCGAGCAGTTTGGAATCACGCGAGCGGAGATGGCGACGATTCAAAATACGATCCCGACTGTTGAGCAGGTCGTCCCGGTGCGCGAGCTGCAACAAAAGTTTATCTTTGCTGGAAACCAGAATGCGACTCCGCTCGATGGTCGCCTCGTTGGCTGCTCTCCTGCGTATGCGGAAGTGACAAGGCTGCGACCTGCTCGTGGTCGCTTTATTTCCACAACCGATATGGAAACCAATGATTCGGTTTGCGTCATTGCAGCGGTCCTTGCAGAAAAACTGTTCCCTTCTGTGGATCCGCTGGACAAGCCGATTTACCTGCCCGAGAAAAAGGAATACTTCAAAGTCATCGGCGTGCTTGAGCCCAGAAATGCCACGGCGGCGATTGGCGGTTCGCTCGCGGCTCAGGATTTCTCTTTGGACGTTTATATCCCGATCACGACCATGCGGGTGAAGATGGGTGACGAAGAGGTCAGACGTGCTTCGGGAAGTTTCAGTCGCAAAATATTTGAGCTGAGTCAAATCACGATTGAAATCGAGTCTCCAGAAGAAGTGCCTCGGACAGCAAAAATCATCGAAGCAACACTTCGGATGAATGATCAGCGACGTCAGGACATCGCCGTCATCGTGCCATACGAATTGCTTGAACAGGCCGAAGCCACACGACTGATGTTGATGGTTGCTTTTGGCGTTGTCGCTGCGATCTCATTGATCGTGGGAGGAATCGGAATCATGAACATCATGTTGGCCACCGTCACCGAGCGAACCCGTGAGATCGGTATTCGACGGGCTCTGGGGGGAAAGCGTAGCGATATCACGAATCAGTTTTTGGTGGAAACCATTTCACTTTCTGTCGTGGGCGGCGCCATCGGTGTGGTGCTGGGCATCGTGTTTCCACTGCTTGTCAACGGAGCACGCTGGGTCACATTGACATTGGCCCCCGAAACCTATCACAAGCTTCCCGAAATGGCTCAGAACCTTCAGCCGGAGATCGTTCCCATTTCGATTCCACTGGCTTTTTCGATCTCGGTTGTGGTTGGCGTCCTGTTCGGACTCTATCCTGCAATTCGAGCCGCCAAGATGGATCCGATCGAAGCATTGCGTCACGAGTAGGCAGAACTGCTGGACTGATTCGCTGCGGATGCACCGTAGTCCCGCCGAGGAGCGAACGCCAAGTGTTAACGCGCTCAATGAAAATGCTACTCAGAATGTTCGACTGGCTGCTGTGTGTTCTGGTTTTCGTGCGGATTAGTTACCGTGTCAATCTGGTCTCGCAACTGGATGATACGTAAAACGACACCGACACGATTGCAAACCGCCAATTTCTCGTGAATGTGCTCCATGTAGTGCCGCACTGTTCTGGGCTTGATGCCGAGATGTTCAGCGATTTCATTTCTCGTGATTCCGTCGAATAGCTTTTGACAAACCTGCGTTTCTCTTTTAGTCAAGCGAAGAGTTTGTGCAGTGATGGTCCATTGGGAGTCGGTTAACATCTCACTGCCCGGGTTATCGGACGTTAGGGCAGTGTCTTTCAGTGCCTTTTGCTTTTCTGTGCGGTTATTGGCAATCATTGTTTTTTTGGAATAAAAATTAACAGAACAGGAAATTCGAGGAGTTTCTGATGGACACCTGTTAAAACGATCGAGTCTGTCACGTATTCATCTATAATTTCCATCTACGCGTAGAACTTTTCTGTCTCTTTTCCCCGTTTTTTTTGCATTCTGTTAATCCATGACAGAAAAAAGCGTTTCTAGTTCGGATGGGCTCGAATCGACCAATATTTCTTTATTGGCCCGAGCGAGAAGTAACGAAGCCCCAGCGTGGGACGTGCTTGTTGAGTTGTACGCGCCGATGATCTATTCGAGGTGTCGTTACAACTGGAAATTGACACCAATCGACGCAGAAAACGTTGGTCAGGAAGTCTTCAAGGCAGTCTTCAAGAGCATTTCCCGGTTTCGGCGCAAACGCGAAGGCTCTTTTAGGAAATGGCTTCGGGTCATCGTTGACAATAAATGCCGTGATCACTTCAGAAAGAGATCCAATGACGTGGTTGTGGGCGGTGACGATGCTCAACAATTGATTAACCAGGTTCCTGAGGTTGAAGATGGCAGTCTGGCAGAAAGTGGTGATGCTGAGTTAAGTGAAAAAGCAATCCTGATGCGACAGGCCATGAAAATGGTTGAGGGCGAATTCTCTCCTCGTGACTGGAAGATTTTTTGGGCTATCACAGTTGAAGAAAGAAATCGTCAGGACACGGCAGAGAAATTCGAAGTCTCTGATAACGTTGTTTACCTGGCACTATCGCGAATTCGAAAAAGACTGAAAATCGCGTTCGAAGATTTACTCGATGACGACATTTATCCGGCTGATAACCTGTGAGTAAAAATCAAAATACGAGGAAGCCGGATGAACTGTTTGAAGAAGCAGAATTCGATCGTTTGGTTACTTTCTCAAAGAATCTCGACGACACTTCGTTCGACGGAAAAAAACTTCTTGAAAAAAGCCGTTCTGTTGACGCTCTTCCTCAGACCTTCGGCCAACATGAACTGACCAGAATGCTTGGTCAGGGGTCAACGGGCAGTATTTACCTTGCTGTGCAACGTGGCACTGAGCAGGTGGTTGCAGTTAAAAAAATTAGCTCAACGGTATTTGGAGATGCGGGATCTGCTACCATCGAAAAAAGATTGCAGGAGTTTCGCGAACAATCCAGAGCAGCTGCAATCGTCGGTCCGAACAACATTGTCGAGGTTTACGATGTTGGCGAAGTTGACGGACAATACTACTATTCAATGAGATATGTGGACGGTAGATGTCTGGCGAAACTGATTCTTGCGAACACTTTTTCAAATCGCGAGGCTGCTGGAACAGCCAAAACAATCGCCCAATGTGTGCATCAACTTCACAAAGTTGGAATCTTTCACCGTCGACTCAACGTTTCCAACATCCTTCTCGATCGCGAGTATCGACCTCACATTCTTGAGTTGGGGGTCTCTGCACTGCAACCGTTGAAAGATGGCGATCTGCCGGCGGAAATTTCGTTTACGCCTCCTGAAATTGTATCTGGATCGCAGACGGAAACCCCAGCCTCCCAGGTTTGGTCAATCGGCGCGATCCTTTACAACTGCCTTGTTGGCGAGGCTCCATTTTCGAGTCGAATTGGACACGAAGATGGGTTGCAAAATCTGCTCAAACGTGACCCTGAACCACCTCGCAAGAGAAATCCAACGGTCGCACCTGGCCTTGAGGCAATCTGCCTGAAGTGTCTTCGTAAAAATCCAGCCAACCGTTTTGAATCAGCCGGTGCACTTGCGGAAGAGCTCGATCGTTTTATTGAACATCAGCCAATCGAAACGAAGCCCCCGGGCCTGTTGCAGCGCAGCTGGAACAAAGTTCGCGGCGCCGCTTTTTAGTGTCTCGAACTGTGAGGCGCCAGCCACATGTTTTCGATGGACTGGCTAGTTGCTTAACTCATGCACTGCGTCAACGAGCGCAATCGCATTGTCGACTGGTGTCTGAGGCAGAATCCCGTGACCAAGGTTAAAGATGTGCCCTGGTCGGCCAGCGGCCTGGTCGAGCACGTTCTTGACGTGCTGGCGAATCGTCTTTGGGTCGGTCAACAGGATGGTGGGATCGAGGTTGCCCTGCACTGCTTTGTCGTGGCCTACGGTTTGCCATGCTTCATCGAGGCGGACACGCCAGTCGATTCCAATGACGGAAGCATTCGTATCAGCGTAGAGCGGCAGTAGTGCTGGATTGCCAGTCCCGAAGTTAATCACGGGAACTTCTTCGGGTAACTGTTCAATGATCTGTTTAACGAACGGATGCACGTACTCGCGATAATGCTGCACGTTCAAACAGCCAGCCCAGGAATCAAAAAGCTGAACACACTGTGCTCCGGCTTCGATCTGTCCTTTGAGATAAATCACAATTGAATCCGTGAGACGCTGCATCAGTTCATTCCAGGCACCACGATCACCAAACATGAGTGATTTGGCATGAGCATAGTTTCGGCTGCCTCCACCTTCGATCATGTAGCTGGCCAGCGTGAAAGGTGCTCCGGAAAATCCAATCAATGGCATGTCGGCTGGCAAATCGGCACGCGTTTGCGTGACGGTATCCATCACAAACTGCAACTCGTCATTGGACTCCAGTGGTTTGATGCGATCGATGTCGGCAGCACTGCGAACCGGGTTGTGAATCACCGGCCCGTCGCCTTTGACAAACTCCAGATCACAGCCCATTGGCACAAGAATCGGCAGCAAGTCAGAAAAGATGATCGCCACGTCAACCCCCAGACGATTCACAGCCGTACACATGACTTCGCTGCAAAGCTGAGGATTTGCACAGAGATCAAGAAAAGAAACCTTGGCACGTACTTCCCGATACTCGCTCATATATCGCCCTGCCTGACGCATCATCCAGACCGGCGTGACATCAGTGGGTTCCCCACGACATGCTTTCATGAAAGGGCTGTTGTACCAGGGAGCATTCGTATCGTTGGCGGGAGCGTTGGGGCCGGACATGTTCATCAGGAAGTTCTGTTTTCTCGCAATGAGTGATTTGTGTTTGGCGGCAAGCTGCCGAGCTGCCGAAACTGGATCGCTTTCAGTAGTGAAATTGACTTCGAGCCCGTTTTGCACGAGGTAGTCAGCAACTTCGGATCCGAAAGCCACGACAATATGATGGCTCAGAGCCTCTTTCGTCAAATGGGCTGCGACCAAAGTGCCACAAATAGCCCGTGCGGCAGCAATCGATGGCACGGCCAACACCGTCTCCTCGCTGCAAGCAGACAACACCGTTCCGATTCGTGTCGAAAGTTCCTCGGGAAGCTCAAACGGAGCCATTGGCAGCACTCGAGCGCCTCGTGATTCCAGGCCAGCAACCAGTCCCCGATCCTGCAGTGTCGATTCAACTGCAATGCATTTGTTTGTGAGTTGAATTTCAGTTTGCAGCCACTTCAGGGTTTCACGCCACCCAGGCAGTCTGTCAGACAACCAGGTTGGAGAAAGCCCCAGCTTCTGAAGTGACTTGGTTGTGAAAGCGCTGCCGGAAACAAGTTGACAATCCTGAAGCGAGTTCAGAAATCGTTCCCTGTCCGTGAAGGCAGCGGCTCGCTCACAAAGCAACCTGGTGCCGGCACCTGTCATCAGCAGTACCGCATCGATTCCTCCTGTCAGCAATTCACCAACCAGGTCAGCGAATTCCCGGCGACAGAACGGACGAACATCTTCCAGTTCGAATTCTATCAATCGCGTGTCGAATTCGACCCGGTCAAAAGCTCTGCCAACAGAAGACCTGTCACCATGGACGAAGACAATTGTGGGTATCGGATCGATTTCAGTTTGGTTTTCGTCAGTCATCCAATGGATGCCTCTCTTGAGAGATGTCCGCAGCAACCACGACACCATCGAGGTAATCTGATGGATCCAGTGACCACTTTGGTCTCCGCAATCATGAAGCCGCTATCGCAATACAGCTTATTCCAGTGATAATTGAAAACAGGCTGTAGATTATGGAAATCCAAATCGTCATTTTCGTTTTGAATATTTTCATTTTCAGCAGTTCGGCAAACGCTCAATTGTACTGCTGTTTGCGGCAAACGTATTGAGCCATGGAAATTTAGTGAACCTGGAAATTAATGTGAACCGTTCTCAACCGTGGCATGAGTTTGAAGAAGTTTCCTCAAACGGGATCGATGCTTCCCTTGAATTCCTCAAAGCGCACTTTCGTGAAATCGGTGAGTACCATCGGCTATTCGATGTGCTGAAGATGGAAACCCGAAAGTCGCTCGGCGTTCCGCTATTGCACGGAGACGAAAATCCACCGCTGGACGCAGTAACGCAGACAAAGCTCGAAGAGGGCTTGTTGGCTGCGTGTCGCGAAGTCGCTGAGCTTCATTTCGCGGAAGGAAATCTGAACGACGGCTGGGTCTACCTGCAGCCAATCGGAGACGAAGCACTGGCAAAACGCCTGATCGAAAACGTCGCAGTGACCGAAGACAATTTTGGGTCCGTTATTGAAATTGCATTCAACAATGGTATCTCACCGCTTTACGGCTACGAAGTCATGCTCAAACAGACGGGCACCTGCAACGGGATAACTGCCTTCGACGTTCACGCAATGCAATTCGATCGTGCAACCGTTTCGGGCCTGGCGTCAGTAATGCTCAATCATTTCTACGGGGAGCTACTGGCCAACGTGATCGATCACGTGCGGAAAGTGAAGTCATCTGTCGATGAATCTGCGTCTCTTGGAGAGCTTTTACAACAGCACGATTGGCTTGTTGTTGAAGGCGGCCATCATATCGACGCCACACATTTGGCTTCGGTGGTTCGGATCGCAAGACAAACAACCGCTGAGCCTGATCACCAGAGAGCGCTCAGTATTGCAGACTACGGTCGTCGGCTGGGAGAAGATTTTCAGTTCGCAAGTGATCCTCCATTTGAAAATCTTTACGAAGACCATCGCGTCTGGTTTCAGGCATTGACCGGAAGTGATGTCGATAGCGCGATCACTCATTTCACCGAAAAGGCAGACGCCGCCAAAGGACAATATCACGAGGCTGCGGCAGCCGAAGCTTTGATCGATCTGCAGATTCGAATTGGTGATCGCGATGCGGCGGTCGATTCAGCGATCCAGCGTCTTTGGGGCCTGATGGAACCGGACAGTCTCCCGGCATCGGCATTTGAAATCGCAAAGACAGCTTCCCAGTTCCAAAAGATTGCCAATGCGTTTCAGGAACATGGTAACTTCGCCGGATTTGCATTCGCTTCGATTCGACGTAGCGAAACCGGTTCTTCGAGCTAGTACACAAAAAAACGGCCTGCCAGAATTCTGACAGACCGCTTTTGATTCAAACTTCAATTGAAGCCAATCTTCCCTAGCCGCGGCTGTTGCCAGAACGGTTAATGAAAGCGTTAGGATCAACAGAAGGAACCTGAATGTTCTTTCCTGTTGGAGCTTCGATAACGGCTTCCACTGCTTTGGCAGCAGGCTCAGTCGTGATCACAGGGGCTGAATTCCGTGAAGAAGAGCCTTCGACGCGAGTTGAAGATCCTTCGACGCGAGTTGAAGATCCACCAACCGCACCTGCAGCAGGAGCACCGTAGATGACTTCGCCACCAGTGGCAGTTCCGCCACATGATGAGCAGCCAGAATCAACCATTACAGAAGATCCGCATCCGCCGTCACATCCACCGTGGTTCGCTTGTGGGCATGGAGAGTTACATCCGTCGTTGCATCCGCCGCCGATAAGTCGGCCATCACGATCGCGTGGAATTCGATTTCCACGGAGGCGATCCAGAAGAGTCAAACGACCGCTTGAAGCTCCAAGGCCACCCTGGAGAAGTCCACCGCGGATTGGTCCGCCAGTTGATCCGCAACCACATGGAGCAGCAGCTGGTGCACCACAGCCACAATCGGCTGGAGCTGCGAAAACTGGAGCAGCAACAGGAGCTGGAGCAGAGCAACCGCAATCGCTAACAACAGCTGGAGCTGGAGCAGAGCAACCACAGTCGTTGGCAACAGGAGCTGCACCACAACCACAACCGCCACCACCAATTGATGACATGCGAGCTTTGAGTTGGTCAAGCAATCCACCACCACCGATAGATGGTCCGGCATCGCAACCGCATGGTGAAGCTACTGGAGCTGGTGCTCCACAACCACAATCACCTGCAAGACCGCCACCGATTGACGGAAGACCTCCACCGATTGGAAGACGACCTTTAAGGTTGTCCAACAGGCCGGCACCTCCGCCGCATCCGCAAGAAGAATCGATTACTGGAGCAACGTCACAGCCGCAGTCTGCTGCTGGAGCTGCACAACCGCAACCGCTTCCGCTGCCGATCGATGACAGACGACCTTTGAGGTTATCCAGAAGGCCTGGGCCTCCGCCGCAAGCCGGTGCTGCATCACAACCGCATGGTTCTGGAGCCGCGATGCTGCATCCGCATCCGCCGCCGCAACCAACCTTGGCCAATCGATCCTTGATTTTGTCAAGAATGCCTGGTCCGCCGCCGCATCCGCAAGAATTAACTGCGCCACAACCGCCAGACAAAATTCCTCCACCGCAACCTGAGTCGCATCCTGTATCAAGTGCACTGGCACCTCCACAGGCTGTACAGCCGACTCGTGACAGCATGCGGTCAAGCAATTGACCTTCGCTGACGCTGCAGCTTATAACAACGCTACAAAAGAGCATTGCAGAAGCTAACTTAATGTTCATTGAGACTCGTCTCCTTGAGTATTGAACTTTCGATTTCACTTCAAACCATCGAAACGAAGTTGTCGCGTCGTACGCCTCTTCAACTCCGATACGGTGGGGGAAATCCCAACCAATGGACGAGGCTTGAAATTTGCGCTGAAATCCAGGTTCGTACAGTGTCCGGCCCACCATCCATTTGTGTGGGCAGAAATCGGCCACTGTTTTTGAGTGATTTGGGTTTTTGACCCGCATCCCGCATTCAATGTGTCATATTTGTTTTCGGCCCCGCTGACCGGCTGCATCATCGTCATGACTTGAATGACGCTCGTGCCTTATCGAACCGTCGTAACGAAAGTACTGGCAAATCGCCGGACAAAGAGTTTGCGGATTAGGGAGGCCTTGACTATTTTGGATTCGTCAAACACCATGAACCCTTAGGGCTCCATAGAGCCTGAAATTGGTGCCTCGATCTCATCATGGCTAATACAACGGACGATAGAACAACCGTCGGACACCTAACCTATTCTGGATCCAAGTTGACACACTCACCTAACAACCGCCTAAATGCGTCAATCGTCATATCATGCATTCTTTGCCTGCTGTTCGTTGCTGGCTGCGAAGAGAAGTATAAACCAGCGGCTTACAAGGCAGCTCCGCGCGTCGAAGCAGGCGATGCCGAATCCGACAATGATGCTCAAGCCAAATCTTCACGCCCCGATGTGACTGACTGGACTTCCCCCGATGCCATTCGTGGCAACAGGAAGTTGCCAGCTGGAGCCCGTGGTTACCGCGGCGATGCCTATCGAGGCTATGGCAGAGGCGCCTATTCTGGCATCGGCCGTAACTATCGAGGGTACGGTAAGTCTTCCGCCTATCGAGGATACGGCAAGAAAAATTATCGCGGCTACGACAGCGGTCCTTCCAAAGGTTATCAGGGATTTCGTCGCTAGTGGTTTGTCAAAGCTGAATTGATGGGTGCCGTGTTTACGCTTGTGTAAGC
>CAYUNP010000094.1:13981-20042 GCA_964446085.1 uncultured Pirellulaceae bacterium | reverse complement strand
TCGCCGGGCTGCAGTATGTTCACAGGCTGGAAGCCTATGCCACCTTTCATGCTCGATGAACGGCATTGCCTTAATCAGGCAATGTGAGAATCCTTCGTCGTTCGGTTTCTGGTTGCTCTGGACATTGGGATCACCAATTCGTCAGGCGTAAAAGGTTTCGACACGACCTCTTCCACGCCGATCTCGGAAAGCAAACCCATGTCCTGCTTTCTGGGAAAATTCAACATCGCGATGACAGGCACGTCTTCACATCGAGAGTTTAGTTCCAGAATTCGATCCACGAGTTCTTCTGACGCGGTGTTGCCATCGACCAACAAAACGTCAACTTCATCGGTGGGTTGGCTGTGAGCAAGTGACTCAGCCCAACGGCTGGTGCATTGGTAGAATTTCAACAAATCAGCGATCGACTCAAACGTAGATCGTTGTTGGGCACTAACCAGGACGCGACAGCCAGAAAGCTCTTCAACAACGTTTACAGCGGGAGTGAAATCGCGAACTCGGTCGGAAACGGATGCAGTCAACGGCAAGTGCCAGTCTGACTTGACGCCATCGCGAATTTGAGTGCAGAATTTTTCAAACCGGCTGTCCCACTGATGCCAGGGAACCTGGTTAACGCCAATCAATGGGTTTCCAGAACGGTTGGCGCCTTCGCACCACGAGCCCAACAGAACGACGATCGGCACATCGGGCATTTTCGCTCGCAGCCCATCGACGGTTGCTTGAGGAATCTGATCGCGTCGCGACTGGGCCAGGACAATCAACTGATAATCTCGATCGATGGCAGTCTCGATCCGCTCCAGGGGAACCATTGTTGCCGGACAATCAATTGACGAAAATTGATCACGAAAGTCATCGTGCCAATAGTCGCCCGAAACAAGAATGTGAAGCGTACTCATTTCTCCGACTCCTTCTCAAGAAGTTTGAACCGCGTTCGAATCATATCTGAGAGAACTTGACTTCGTCAATCCAGTTGTTCATCAAACTTCACGACGCACGAATGCGCTTCCGCTGAACTGGTTGTGCCTCTGAGCGTCTCCAGAAAATCAACTTCCCGAATCAGGCGACTTAGTCGAGCCAGGACGCGTAGGTGAACGGCTTCGTCGGTTGAGCCAATGAGAAAGAAAATGTCGGTCAGCGTTCCGCGCGGACCACCAAACGCGATACCGCTGGTTGTCACTCCAAGTGCAATGAACGGTTCGCCGATGATATTGGTCATCGGTCTGCGTGGGTGCAGCATTGCCACACCGTTTTCCAAGGCCGTGGGGTGAAGATCTTCACGCTTGCGAATGGCGTCGCCCATTTTATCAGGGTCCCACAACGCACCCGTCTCAGAAACGTTGTTGCACAGCAACTGAATAACTTTGGGTTTGGTTCTCGCCAGCAAGGGAACGAAAACCAGGCCTTCAGGCATCATGTCGGGGATGTGAAACGAATCGACGAGCTGTTTTGTCGATTGGATTTCGAGAACTTTTTCAACCTGCACCAATTCGCGATCGTCAGAAACTCCAATTCGATCTTCAAACCACTGATGTATTTCCTCACGGAAGAATTTCCATTGCCCGCCAATTCTCTTTCCCGGTACGCGACCGCGCTCCGCCATTTTGCGCGCTTCGGCAGGCGTGATATGAAGGAACTCGGCAAGTGAAGCGAGATCAAAGTCTTCGTTAGACATTGGAGAGTGGAAGTCAGAGCAACGGAGATGAAACGCGGCATTGTAGCGACAGTTCCCTCTGCTGGCGACGCGTTTAGGTGCCCGATCCACCAAACTGAGCGACATCGCGCAATTCTTTCTCGAACGCGTCCACGATCGCAGTTCCCAATTGATCGGATATCAATTGTCGATCGAAGTGTAACGAGACTCTGCCGTGAGTTTTCAGTTCATCACCAACGTTTCGCTTGAAAGTACTCCAGGCGATGTTGATCGGAGTGCCGCTACGCAGCGGACCGCAAACATCAAAGTCCTGAAACTCAAGTCCACCAACGTCGCGGAAGTTGCACGCGCGGGTCTTGCGAAATGGCTCGCCAAGATTGGTGAAGACGGCCGTTCCTCTCGATTTCTGATTCCTGGCAGCGAATCGAAGCATTGGTGGAATCATGCTGAGTAACCGTATCGCGATCAGGAACACGTGGTCCAGCTTGAAACCCATAATGATTCGAACTTCGCGGTCGATCGATTGGGCTGCCCCGTCTGCGTTGGCAACCTGGTCAAAAGTTCTTTCGATCTGTACCAAAGACGTTTTGTTGGTGCAGGGAAGTTTACGATCGGCGATGCGACGAATGCCAATCGGCAGCACCAATCGAATCCACTTTCGTTCTGCCCAGTCACAATGGTCGTCCGCTTCGGCCAATTCGCGAATTCGTTTCATGGCACGAAGCGCAATCGTCAGCAGAAGTGAATTTTCGGAAACGGACAACCGTTCGGCACGGTCATTGAGATCTCGCAAAATTTCAGGAGAGATCGTTCTGCCGGCAATGCCTGGCGACGGTTCAGAATCAACGGGTTGATGATTCTCTTTCGGCTCGATGGTAGAGAACTTCCTGAAGATAAACTTGGTGGCTCCAAACAGTCCGATCGCCTGGCACGGAATGAACTTCAGAAAGGACCAGGACAGCAAGCCCAGTCGGCTTCGCTTCTTCCATCGCTCCCAATCGAATTTCGGAAGTCCGCGATCGATGTCGGCGCCGTTGCAGAGGCTGTTGTAGGCCAGCATCCATTCGCGAACCACTGCCATTCCGGCAACGCCGTCTGCCAGAGAATGATCACAGGCAAAAAACAAAGTGGCCCGGTTTTCATTTTTTGAATGAACACACCACAGGCCAAATCCTACATGATCGCGGGCGGCAATTTTTGGCAAGCCACGTTCGTTGAATCCTGGAAGTTGGAATGTCGATTCGTCTTTGGGCCACTTTTCGATCATGACTTCATGAAATGATTCTTTGGCCAACTCCGGTAACCGTTCTTTGCCGTCGTTGACCGACCAGGTTGGTCGAAGGGCTGCATCCTTCAACGTCCATGTGGAAACTTTCTGCCGCCGGAGGATATGTTGCCACGCACCTTTGGCCAGTTCCATGTCAACCGAACCGTGAAAGTGACAACGGCTGATGACACTGTTGGGCCACTCTGAATTCGAACTGTAAAAGTGAAACGACTCGATGGAGCTCATCCGAATGCGGGATGCAAACTCGGGTTCCTGCTGGTCTTCCTTGTTCAACGCCCTACCCTGTTTGTGGTTCGCGGATCAGTCCGGGCAAGATGTCAAGATTCAGGTCTTCAAAAAGTCCTGCCTTGAAACGCTCGATCGCAATTGCGCCCATAACGGCGTTGTCGGTACAATGTTCCAGCGCTGCAAAATGCAATTCGATTCCTTTTTGTTCACACTGTTTTGCCAGTTGATCACGGAACACGCGATTCGCGGCAACGCCTCCTCCCACACACAATCGTTTGGGCATGTCACTGGATGCACATTGCGTAACGGCCTGAATGGATTTGGCGACCAGGCAATCAACAACTGCTTGCTGGAAGCTTGCCGCCAGGTCGGCGACTGTTTGGGGTTCGATCGAAGACGAATCGAGTTCAAATTTTCCTGGGCCGGTAATGGCGTAGCGAACTGCGGTCTTGAGTCCACTGAAACTGAATGCGATGCGGTCTTCTTTGAGAAAGCTTCTGGGAAATTTGAAAGCTGTTGGATCGCCGTTGAGTGCGACTTTCGAAATCGATGGCCCACCAGGATAAGGAAGGCCCAACATGCTGGCGACTTTGTCAAATGCTTCACCAGCTGCATCATCAATTGTCCCACCCAAAAAACGGCTCTCGGTCGCGCTGGTGTAGTGGTAGAGGTGCGTATGCCCACCGCTAACGACCAATCCGACACAAGGGTAAATTGAATTTTCGGTAGCAAATTGGCAAGCGTACACGTGAGCGTGCAAATGGTTGATCGCAATCAGAGGCAGGTCTTTGGCGAAACAAAGCGCCTTTGCGGCAGCCAGTCCAACGAGAAGTGAACCGGACAATCCGGGTGTATTGGCGACTGCGATGCCATCCAGATCGTCCAAGGTCAGCTTGGCCGCCTTCAGCGTCTCATCGATCACCGGAAGGATTCGTTCGACGTGTGCCCGTGCGGCGATTTCAGGCACGACACCTTTGTAGATCTCATGCAGTTTGGCCTGAGAAGCAACCACGCTGGAAAGGACATTCAAGCTATCGTCCACGATTGCAGCAGCTGTTTCATCACAGGTTGTTTCGAGAGTTAACAGTATCATCAAAAGATTTGAGGCTCAGGGCCGGTTTAACGAAACTTACGGGCGTTTCAGGAGTTTAAGACGCCAGTGCTGATTACTGAAGATGGGGTGTGAGTGTTCTGGTTTTGTAGATTGTGACACCGTCCAGTAACTCTCTTGACAACGGCATATTCAGATTTCACCGATCATAGCACGGAGTGTTAGCATTGCGCAGCTCCGGTTGGCCAGATCGTTGCATCAAGCCTTAACGGTAACCTAAACTGTAGCGGTAAAAATCCTAAGGATGCGGAGTCAAATGAAGATCTCAACCCCCCAACAAATCGCCGTTGTAATTGCGGCTGTCGTTTCATTCGCTTTCACAAGTCTTGTTGCTTCCCCGTTCCAGACTCAAGATGACAAGCCTCAGGATGGAATGATTGAATTCAATTTCAGCAAGTCAGCCTGGCCGGTCGTAATTGAGTGGTATGCAGAGCAGGCAGGGTTGGTTCTTGATACGGTCGACCAATACCCCGAAGGAAGTTTCACTTACGTCAGTAATGGACCGATCTCACCTTTGGAAGCGATTGACAAAATCAATCACAAGTTAAGACTTAGTGAGCCATCGAAGGTGTTGCTACGCAATGGTGATCGTCTCTACCTGGTGGATGCGGGAAGAGCCATCCGCGAGGAACTTGTTGAAACCGTGACTCCTGAGGAGCTCGATGGTCGAGGAATCTACGAGCCGTTGAGCGTCATGTTTGACGTTTCCGGCCTCAATCTGGATGATCTCAAGAAAGATCTCCTGCAACGAGTCCAGCCTTACAATGAGGATTTCTTTCACGTATTCCCCGACACCAATCAAATTTTCGTCAGAGAGACTGGCGGCAACTTGCGTTTCATGCGCGACATCATTAATCGTGCAAAGTCGAGCGGGAAGCTAACCAACAAACGGCTTTCTCTCAAACATATCAGCCCGGAACTTTTTCTTGATCAGATCAGCCGCTTTCATGATCTTGATGAAGACTATCACAACCCGGAAGGCACGTTGATGCTGCAAACCGATTTGGCACCTGGTTCACAGGATCTCATCGTGCGTGGCACGCCTGCAATGATCGCAGACATTGATGACTTACGCGCTTTGTTCGATGTTGAAACTGAATTTGTCGCCTCTTCTCCTGATGATCCTCAAACGCTGAAGTGGTATCTGGTTCCTCGTGACGCTCAGGAGATGTTCGAGATCATTGATCGTGAGCTTTTTGAGGCAGGACGTGGAGCACGTGTCAGCCTCGGGTCTGAAACTGGAAAGATCACGGTCAGAGGCCGAGCTGCGGATCACAAAATTGTTCGTGAAGTTCTGAGCTTGCAGGAATCCGGCGGTGGTCTCGAGACAGTTCGTCTTGCCAATGGGAAAGCAACCGACGTTCTACTGTCAGCCCAAACAATGCTCGGCATTACTGCTGAAAATATTGCAGACAAAGTAACGATGCTTGCCAACGTGGATGCCAATGCAATTGTGCTCAAAGGAACTGCCGCTCAGGTCATTGAAGCTCGTCTGTTGATTGAAGAACTGGATCGGAATGAGGCGCCACAATCGGATGGGATTCGTACTCAAAGACGTTTTGTGCCGATGCCTCCAGCAGATCGTGACCGCATCCTTGGGACGCTTGAGGATCGTTGGCCAACGATGGGTCGTTCGAACAGATTTATCGTTCGCCCGCCACGTAAAACAGAAGACGATGGCAGTCTTTTGCGTCGTCGTACGCGAGCAGTGCAACCATCCAACAGTGCAGGAAGTGGTACCAAAGGAGGAAGTGGTACCAAAGGAGGAAGTGGTACCAGAGAT
>CAYUNP010000094.1:0-13881 GCA_964446085.1 uncultured Pirellulaceae bacterium | reverse complement strand
AGGAAGTGGTACCAAAGGAGGAAGTGGTACCAAAGGAGGAAGTGGTACCAGAGATGGTAGCGGTACTAAAGCGCAAGGTTCGTTCATTCAGGATCAGGCGTTTCAGTTTGCTGCGTGTGCATTTCCAGCGGCAACCTTACAGTTGTCGACCGCGTTGTTGCAATCACCGGACGATCCTTCCCCGGGCGACAAAGAAGTCTATCAACTTCCCAAGCAAGTCAAGTCCGTGCCTGGAGCTGCTGTCTACGTTTGGGGCACCGAGGATGGAATCATTATCGAATCTGATGATTTGGACGCCGGCGACGACGTTGTTTACATGATTGACGACCAGCTTGACGAAAAATCAGAGTTTCTTCCTCCGGTTATCTTTGAGCTAAAGCACGTGGAAGCCAACCATATGAAGTCTCTCCTGGAGTCGCTTTGTGGCATTGAATCCAGTGGTGGTGGAGGCGGCGCAGGCGGATTGCTTGAGAACGTGGCAAACAATGCTTTCGGTGAAGCGGGCGGCGGCGTGGTTGATTCGCTGTTCGGCGGCGGAGGTGGTAGTTCGGGTGATAGCATCCTTGAAGGCGAAGTCAGTTTGGGTGTCGATGGTCGGTTGAACTTCCTCTGGGTCAATGGAGCAACAGGAAGTGATCTTGAACTTATTGATGATCTGGTTTTGAAATTTGATGTTTCGTCGGCGCCGCATTCCCCGGAAACCGCTGGTCAAATCTACGTCATTAATGTGAAACATCGTGCTCCAGACGAAATGAAAACGGCTGTTGAGAGTCTGATGGCTGAGACGTATTTTTCCAGTGCTGACGGTGGTGGAGGCAATGGAGGTGGAGGTAACCAACCCAATATTGCGAGGCTGGTTCAGCAGCAGCTAAACCCTGCTGGTAGCGGCGCAAATGATGCAGCAGAAAAGAAGCCGCGAGGGTTCCTGGGCGTGGACGCCAAGACCAGCAGCCTTACCTTCATGGGTCCCAAGTCAATCTTTGTGCAAGTTGAGGTTTTGGTCAATTTGTTGGATCAGCCTGACTTCAAAGAAGATCGCGTTGTGAAGAAGGTTGACATGAGAGGCAGTAATGCGTTGGCTTTACTCAAAAGCGTACAGGACATCTATGGGAGCAAAATTGTCGTCGCAGGAGATAGCGAAACTGAAGAGGAAATGCCGGAGGAGTCGAATCCAGCACGAGGCACAGCTGAACCTCGAGCTGCTGCGGCTGCTCAAGCCAGACAAGAGCAACAACAGGCTGCCCGCGCTATCCAACAGGCAATTCGCGCACAGCAAGGTGGCCGTGGCGGAGGTCGTGGAAATCGTGGCGGCGGCGGAGGAGGTCGTGGAAATCGTGGCGGCGGAGGCGGAGGTCGCGGCGGTCGGTAGGCCAAGCCAAATCCTCTTCTCGGGTAGATTCGATTTTCCTGGCCGCATATTTGTGGCTCTGGGCGACAATGAATGACTACAAAGCGAATGCATCAGCATTCGCTTTTTTCGTTTATATGTTCGGGCTCAGCAGTGTTTTACGGAACGTTTGAAATTCCAAAAATGGCGACCGACAATCGCAGGGCCGCGCGTAAACAAATGCGGCCAATTATGGTCCTACCTCAAGTGGCACGCCATGCGACTCGAATACGGTCTGCGAGTTTGACGACGTGACGCGTGGTTGCGACTTCTTTTTGATTTGACTGCGCACAAGCGAAGACAACATCATTTACAATGGCTAACTTTCATTCGAATCAAATCAGAAAAGTGGCTGCCTTATGCTTACCGACGAACAAACCAGCGCCTTGGATCAACGCAAATGGGTCATGTTGATCATTTTTGGGGCGCTCTTTTTCGGAGTGCTGGTCTTTTCGGTAGTCAGTTTGATTGTGCGAATCAACGGTGGCGAAGAAGTTTTCAACATGGAAGTCGGCTTTATCGCGAAACTGGGAATTGCTTTTGCTTGCCTCGTTTTGATTCCAAGCTTCGTCGTTCCGGTCTTCGTACGTAGATCGACAATGAAAGAAGTTAGCAAGAAGTTCGTCGGCCGATTTGCAGAACCGGGTGCTGCCGCACATTGCTTTGCTGGTATCCAAACGTCCATGATTGTTGGCTTGGCATTGCTCGAAGGAGCAGCCTTCTTCAACCTCATTGGCTACCTGATCGAAGGTAGCGTGGGGAACATTTTTGCAGTGGCTGTTCTGTTGATGGTTATGTTCATCCGAATACCGCTACCGGGTCGAGTCGAACAGTGGGTTTCGAACATGCTCGATGATGCCAAGCTGGAAAAAAAGTAGGGCGGACACAATTGCCCGTAGCGAGGTTGTCAGCGTGGCACGTCATGCTTCGCTGTTAAAGAAACACCCGTGCAGTGATGTGGCTGGGGGTGTCTCGCGCGTCTGACCACAGCATTACTCAATCCGCGGTGAGACGCGCGTCTCGCCACAGCCACACGTCCCTTTCTCCTGACTTAATTATGACGCGGATTTGAATTCAAACGGCGCCCTTCACATCATTGGAAACCATCGTTCCAACTTGCTCACCCATAACCGCTTTCATGATGTTTCCGTCTTTGCGGAAATTGAAAACCTTGATTGGCAGGTTGTGCTCCATGCAATGGGAGATTGCCGTCGAATCCATCACTCTTAGTCCCTTTTCCACAGCAGTCTGGAAGCTCAATTCTGAGTACAACACTGCGTGTGGGTTCTTTTCCGGATCCTCACTGTAGACTCCATCAACACGTGTGGCTTTCATCACGATGTCACAGCCGAGTTCCATGCCTCGCATGGCAGCCGCGGTGTCTGTGGTCACGAAAGGACCGCCTGTTCCAGCGCCCAGGATGACGACGCGGCCTTTTTCCAGATGTCGCTGAGCTCGCCTTCGAATGTAGGGCTCGCAAACTCCATCCATCTTGATCGCGCTCATCAAACGAGTCTCACAGCCCATCGACACAAACGCATCGTGCAGTGCCAGTCCGTTGATGACAGTCGCCAACATGCCCATGTAGTGAGCCGTTGCCTCTTCGACAACTTCATTGGTCGCTTTGAACTGACTCCCGCGAAGAATGTTGCCGCCGCCAATAACGACTGCAATTTCGCAACCCAGCTTTTGGACTTCGCTTACTTGCCGCGAAATATGGACGACTTCATCCATGCTGATTCCGCGTTCACCAGATGGAGAGAAGCTTTCGCCGGAAAGTTTTAGCAGGATACGTTTGAATTTGGGTTCTGGCATGGTGATCGTAGCGAGAAAGTTTGCGATATGAACTGGAGCCGTGATTATTACCAATCGTCAGCTTTTTCGATATCGGGTAATCCGCTTTGTCAGTCGAGAGAATTTCTACGAAAGCCTACGACTTAAAATCGTCGAACCGACAATCATGCCAATCGCTCCAATTCCCAACAAAACTGCGCACGGCAGCAGCATTTCGTTCAATGTATAGTCGCGCCAGATCGCGCCTTCGATCGCGGAAATTGCCCATTTCACCGGGCTCAGGATGCTGAATCGCCGGATGATATCGGGCATGAACATGACAGGAATCATGCAACCGCCGATCATGGCCATGAGCATGTTCGCCATCCAGCCCAGTCCGTTGACCGACTGTTCCGTTTTTCCGATCACGCTAAGGGTCATCATGATGCCAACGAAGCAAAATGCGACCGACAAGGCGGCGATTACGAGATTTGGAATGCTGCCAGGTGTCATGCCCAAAAAGAAACCAAGGATGGACATCATCGCGATCACAAACAGGACCGCCAGGAAGCAAGCCATTGCTTTGCCAGCAAGGATTTTGAACTTTGCGATGGGGGCAACCTGCAATCGCATCATGGTACCAGTTGTTTGTTCGCGAGCGATCGAAGTTGAAAATCCCGCGATGCAGCCAAGGATGCCCCACAGCATTGCCTGGGGGAAACTGATGTCCCAGCCTGAAGTGATCTTTTGCCGCTGCCCTTCCCTGCTCGTGGGATCGACTTGTCTGGAAATGTCGATTTCCTTGACGCTGGCGAATTCAAATCCGGACTGACCCATCGCCTGTTCATCTTCGCCGCCCTCCTGATCGTTCTGTAGACTTTCGACGTTTTCCAGCATTGCATCCACCGAGCCCAGAAACCCCAGTAAGAGCTGTCTGTTGATCGGATTCAGTGACTTGTCTGCCTTGGCTTGATCGCGAGTCCTGTCAATTGAATTGCGAAACTGTTCTGGTTCCGCGAACCTCTGGCTCGTCATCGAGCCAACGGCTTGCATGATGTATCCGTTGAGCATTGCAGCCTCGGCACTTCGTGAGGGGTCCATTCCTAGTTGAATTTCAGGTGGCTCACCCCAGAAGACTCCGACTCGTTCCCCGAAACCTTTCTCGAGTGCGATCAGGCCTAACGCACGTCCTTTGCGGACACTTTCTTTGGAGGCTTCCAGTTCGCCAGGAATCAGTTCAAGCTTGTCACCATCGGTGAGGAATTCAATGAACTGTTTGGACTGCGCTGTTTTATCGTTGTCGACCAGTGCAACTTTCATTGTCGAATTTGAACCGCCTGAGTTCATGCCGCCCATCATCGTTCCGAAAAACAGGCCCATCAGAATCGGGAAGCCAACGATGAAGAACACTCCCATCGGGTCGCGCAGTAGTACCTTCAGGTCCTTGAGGGCAATGCTGATAATTTGTGTCATCGATTTCGTTCCGGAGATCTATGTTGAGCTGGCGTGGATTTCAAATGGGAAGCAGTCTTTTACGAACGACTATTGATTGTCTCGCAATTGTCGTCCCGTGAGTTGGAGGAACACGGATTCGAGGTCAGAGTTGGCAATCTGCAGTCCCTGGAAACGGGTTCCTTTCTGTGTCAGTCTGGTTACATCGGCAATGGGATCGTCTGATTCGAATCGCAAGAGGTCGCCAATTGGCTCAGCCGGAAGATTCATGCGAGGTGAATTTGGATGCAGTGTTGCTGAAACAACAGCCCGGCCTCCATGCTTCTCCAGGAGGCCGTCGACGGTATCGAGTGCCAGAATTTTTCCTTTGTCCATGATTGCGACTCGATCACAGAGACGTTGAGCTTCTTCCATGTAGTGGGTCGTGTAGAGAATGGTCAGGCCGTCTTTTTGCATCTTTTCGATACGTTCAAAGATGTGGTTTCTGGATTGCGGATCGACCCCCACGGTAGGTTCATCAAGTAACACAATTGACGGATTGTGAATCAGTGCTACAGCAATGTTCAGGCGACGTTTCATGCCTCCGGAGAACGTTGACACACGGTCGTTACGCCGATCTTCAAGGCCAGCGATTTCCAATGAAGCTTCAATCCTCTGTTTGAGCTTGGCGCCGCCGAAGTCATAAAGCGAGCCAAAGAATTTCAGGTTCTCTGCTGCGGTTAGTTCTTCGTAGAGCGATAGCGCCTGGGGCGCAACCCCGATTCGCTTTCGAACCGCATTTTGCGAGGGCGATCCTGTCGCGGCGTTTTGTGGGCAGAGTTTTCCAGAGCGGACGTCAACACAGCCTGAATCTGGAGCCGTCAATCCAACGAGCATGCCAATCGTCGTTGTTTTGCCAGCGCCGTTGGGGCCCAGTAGCCCGATTGTTTCACCTTCATTGATCGTGAGTGAGAAATTGTTGACCGCCGTCAGCGAACCGAACTTTTTGACCAGACTATTGGCTTCTATCATGTAGTTTGTTTTCACAACAAGAAACTTGCTAACGTCAGTATCCATTACTCAACCGCTTACCCGGCAGTTTCAAAAATGGACTTTTTCCTGAACGGACCTCTGCCTAATTTCTTGCGGGCAGGATTCCCAGTTGGTCTGGACAAAGTTATCATCGCGGAATGGCTATCCAGCGTAGAAAATTCCTGGTGAACTCGGTCGCGAGCATGTTGGCGATCGGTTCATCTTTGGCGATGCACCGAAGAACAACTGACGGCAGTGGGAAAAGTGACTCCGCCGTCGAACGAATTCGGGGAATGTTGTTGGGGACGCTGATTGGGGATGCGATGGGCGGTCCGCTGGAGTTCGCGAAACCTGAGGCTCGGAAAGGGCACGTTGCTGATTGTCGCAGTTGGCCGGATTCGAAACGTCTCGATGACCAAAGCATCGCAGAACTGGAATCTTTTGCGGAGCTTAAAGGCTATGCTCCAGTGCGGCCCGAATCCGCAGCTTATGGTCCATGGGTCAAGAACGCGCCCGCTGGAACCATGACGGACGATTCGCGACTGAAGATCGTTCTCATCCGAGCGCTACGACGGGCGTCGAAAAATGATGAGTCGCTCAGTGTAGAGGGTCTCGCCACAGCAGTCCTTGAGTTCAAGCCACTTGTTGATCAGCCTCCTGACGATGCCGCGTCAGAACTGCTGCGGGAAGGCATGGCGGAATATCGATTTGCTGCAAATTGGCTCCTCGGAGAACGTGACCCAAAAGTCGCTTTGCCGCTTGATCGATTGTGGGGCGGGATTTCGAATTGCAGTGGTCAAATGATGATGTTGCCTCTGGCGGCGAAGTATGCAGGAAACCCTGACCTGGCCTATCGCCAATGCTTTGGTCTGGACTTTATTGATGCGTCGACGGCCAAGGATATCGCGGCGGCGATCGTTGCTGGAATGTCATGCGTGCTGGGGCCCGAAGCAGATTCCCTGTCAATCGAAGAACGATGGAGGCAACTTGAAGCGACCATGTTGTCGACGGATCCGTTTCGTTTGAATGAGGTTCCGTTTGTGGGGCGGCCCTTGAAGAAATGGTTGGATCTGGCGAACTCAATTGCCGATCGAGCGGACGGACGCCCCAAGAGAGCCTACGAACTTTTGCAGGCCGAAGGTAAGCCAGTGTACTACTGGGACGCGCACTTCACACTGTTGGTGTCGATGGTGATGTTGAAGCTGACGGAATACAGGCCGATGGCGGCCCTGGGCCTGGCGCTCGACTTCGGGCACGATACTGATTCTTACACGCAATTGATTGGTGCGTTGATTGGTGCTGTTTGTGGCCCTGATGTCTTTGCAGAGAAAATGCAAAAGATGATTGAGCGTCGGCTGATGATGGACTTCGGCGAAGACATTAGCCAATGGATCGAGCTACTGAAAGAAGAATAATCCAGTGGTGAGAGAGTTGGGTGGGAGAGTGTGAATGATCTTTGGCCCGGAAGAGACGACGAAGACGAGTGATTCGCCCGATTGTGTCAGTGAGTTCACGTTGCGATCGATTTGCGGAGTCGGATTTGGACGTTGATCAGTCCGCATTGCGGTACAGAAGTCTTTCCTGATAAAATGCGGAGTAATATCGAAGATCGTTTGCTGCTTGACGATGGCGAATACGTCAGCCTCGAAATAGAGTTACTCGCGACAGACAGAAGAAAAACAATGATTGATGACGGCGGTGTGCAACCTACTTCCTATGAGATCCTGAGCGCGGATGACCCCGCAGGCATTCTTGATACGCTGATTTCCCTCGGAGTTTGCGGTTCCAATGAATCCATTGTGACAGTTTCAAAAGCTGGCGATGGCAACATGAATTTGGTGCTGCGGGTAGAGACGGACTGTCGGTCAGTAATTGTCAAACAGGCAAGGCCCTGGGTTGAAAAGTATCCAGCGATTGCGGCACCGGACGATCGAATCCTGTCTGAAATTGAATTCTATCGCTGTGTCTCAGACAGTAACGAAGTGCGTGTTTCCATGCCCTCGGTTCTGGCTTCGGCGACCGAACGACGTATCCTGGTGCTGGAAGATCTTGGCGCGGCGAGCGAATACGCTTCGCTCTATTGTGATGATGTTGATGCGTCTGAAGTGAATTCCATCTTTCAGCAAGCTATCGAGTGGGTGACGCGACTGCATGAGCTTGACCCCCAAGGAGAGCACGGCATCGGTTGTGAGCCGTTACTGCAACTCAATCACAAACATATCTTTTCGATTCCGCTATTGGATCCGCCAGAGATTGAACTTGATCAGGTGTGCCGGGGTTTGACAGAAGCCAGTCGATCGCTGTGTGCTGATGCTCTGGTCAAAAATTCCATGGATCGGCTTGGAGAAATCTATCTCAACAGCGATGGCCCTTTGCTGCACGGAGACTATTACCCGGGCTCATGGCTGAAAACTGAATCCGGTTTTCGTGTGATCGACCCGGAGTTTTGCTTTTGCGGACCTCGCGAATACGACCTGGGTGTTTTAGCCGCCCATTGGATCTTCTGCGGTAGCGAGCCTGGTGATGCTACGATCGACCGTGTGTGTGCTGGCGTGACCGATGTTTCACGTTCGCTGATTTTCGGTTTTGCGGGTGCTGAACTCATTCGGCGACTCATTGGAGTTGCGCAACTACCACTGGACGCTGATCTTTCACGCCGTGTTCAATGGCTTGAATGTGGTGTACGATTTTTGGGTAAATCCAACTGAGACAAATCGACTTCGAACTTCGCAACAGCTCCGCTTCCAGCTTACTTTTTTGGTAGTCCGCTTGAGCGGAAAACGGCGAACTTTCAGTTGCCGGTTGGGCGGCCATGTCCTGGCTGTTGTATTTTGCTTGCTCTATTTCAATGGAATATAAAGGGTACCCATGAAAGAGATTTCGCTTGATATCAGGATTCGACCTGGAATCGCGCCTGATGATCGACATCAGATCGAAGACGCCATTGGAGAAGCTGGCGTTGATGTGGCTGGTGGTGGCGGTTTCAACGACGGTTCTGAATCGGATATCATGGCCTACTCAACCAACGTAAGAGCTGACCTGCCGGTTGTGATTGACATTCTTCGCAATGCGAAGGTTGGACAGGACTCATGTGTTACCGAAAACGGAAAACACGAGCATCCAGTTTATGGCGAGATCATGGTTCCGCTTTCAAAGCCCTGGTGGAAGTTTTGGTAGCGACAATTTGATGACCACGTGTCGACCAAGCCGTGATTGAAGCTGTAAAAACTGTGACCAGCGTCACCAGCAGTGCCTTGGACTATTAAACAATTCCACATCTTGATCATTTGCCCAATGTGCGCAGCCGGAACAGCTTGTTGGCTCAATCAGCTGAATGCGATTTGATGTTGAAGACTACACGAAATCGGTACAATGTAATCCTCGGACGCTGAATTCGGCTCTTGCGGTCGCTCAGGAAGTGTAGCTCTTGCATCACCTGGCGAATCTCAACATCTCTTCAACAACGCGTTTGAATTCGATTCGCGTTGCAAGTCAGAATGGAACAGCAGGATGTTGGTTTGGGTAATAGCGGGTGTCGCAACTATTTTGTTCCTCTATCTCAGGGCCAACACCTATACGGTTGAAGATGCACGACCGAGTCCGGACCAATTGCCAGGCTTTGGTCCGCAAATTTCGTTGAGGCAGGCTGCCAGAGGCTACTTTAGCCATCTCATTTCGTGGATGTTGCTAATCGCGTGGACGATGACATTGGGATTTCGCATCTATGTCGGCCAGTGGTCCGTTTACGATCTTGCCGTTGTTGCCGTAATTCTCATTTCCTGGCCACTGCAAGAATGGTTCATTCACGCGCAACTTGAGCATTTCAAGCCGTTCAAACTCTTTGGTCGAACGATCGAATTTGTCATCACTCGAACACACCGGGCGCACCACCTCAATCCATGGGATCCCAAATTTGGCCTTTCGCCTCCACACATCATGGTGCTTTACTTTATGGGTTTGCCTCTGGTCAGCTATCTGACTGCCCCACTGCCGATTGCAATCACCGCGACTTTAACAACGCTCACAATGGTTTTGAATTACGAGTGGGTTCACTACTTGATTCACACTTCTTACCAACCAAGAACGCGTCTCTACCGTCGATTGTGGCGACATCATCGACTACATCATTTCAAGAATGAACAATTCTGGTTTGGTTTGACAATGCTGTCCGGAGATTCGTTCATGAAAACAAACCCTCAACCGAATGAGGCTGCTCGATCTCCTTCCTGTCTGACGCTCGCCCCTGAGGACGGTCCCCTAATCGAAAGTGCACCAACAACCAGAGACTGAACCGTCTGTCTCATTCAAGTTTGTGGCTGCGGCGTCTTGCGCTTCTCGCCGCAGAATTGGATGGAAGAACTGCGGCGAGACGCCGCAGCCACGACTATTCAGTAATCACGGTAGAGAAACTTCGGGCGATTTCTTCGAAGTGTTCACGAAGTTCGTCGCCGTCGTTGGCGTGTCTGTGAATTCCGCCGCCGATTCTGGCAACTTCTGCCATCTCCGTTTGGTCACCATCTGCAAAAGTGATGGTGTTGATCACCACGAACGGGAATTCATTTTTGATGTTTCGTGCGGCAGTCAGTGGACTGATGCCTCTTCTGTTTCTTCCATCCGAAAGTACGATCATCGTTGGGATCGCATTAATGCGCCTGCCACTGAGCAAGTGAGTTGCTGCGGTTTGGATGCCTAGTCCAATCGCTGTTGAGCCGCTTGGAATAAGCTCTCCAATAGCATCGGTTGCCAATTGCAGATCCTGAGTCAGTACCTGGTCAAGGGTTGTATTGCGGTCAAATGAGGCCACTGCCACTTTTTCCCGCAGTCGTGAATTCTGCAGCACGATGACGAATGCATCTACCGCTTGTTCAAGAACAGCCCAACGAGACTGTTCGGGAGCCGCTGTTCTATTTGGCGAGTTGTAGTCGCGATTGAGTGTTTCGGCATAGATCCTCAGATCTCTTAGTCCTTCGGTGTAAACCGGATCAGTTGAACTGTTAATTTCAGCAGCAATTGCTGTGAGAACCGAATCAGGGTAGAACCGATCGTTGAGCGACAGTGCAGGTAAATCGGTCCTGCTGGAACCAGCCGCATCCAGTGTATCCTCGATGTTCACTGTGGGGAGATTTTGAGGTATCACATCCGGGTTTTCAGGATCGAACTGGGTCGGGCCCTGGAAATCGGTAACCGCGTCGATGAAATCGGCCGCACTGATTTCAAATTCGTTGTTTCCCCGGTTGTACAAGCTGGTAAGCGTGTTGAAAAGAAACTGTTCGTTTTCGAAATAGGCCATCGAGCCGGAACGGTCAACCACGAGGGCAATATCCCGATCGACCTGGGAAGTCACGGAACTGGCGTTGGTTGTAATGGAGTTGATTTCCGAGATTTCAAAAAACAGTCCGGCATCGACACTTCTGTCAACCTCAATGGCCGTGATGATATCCGGGTTAGCCGCTGGGTCTCTTTCAGTGAACACAAATCGGCCAGTTCCGCCGTTGGCTCTCTCGAGATTGTTCCCAAAAGCAATGTCGCTGTCAGCGATAATCAGTGGGGTGTTTTGAACTTCGTTGAGCGAGCCTGCAACTTTGGCGAAATAGACTGCTGGAGCGATCTGTCCCGTTCTCGTCCACACCGTCCCTCCAGCACGAGTCGAGAGGTCTGTTCCGATCTGTAACTCGGTACGGACCAACTCAACCTTGGCAAGATTGATGGCAATTGCCGACAGGATAATCAACACTGGTAACATAATGACGAACAGGACCAATACGGCGCCTTTGCGATCTGAATGAACGCGTCTTTTTGAATTAGTTAACATTTTGAGCCTCGGCAATGGTGGTCTGGTTCGGTCGTTTGGTGATAAATAAATCTAGTTCGGTCGGTTAGTGATAGATTCTGCCTGACGGACAATCGGTGTGTCGACAAGAATCCCGTTCTTGACGATCGAGATTTCACTTGCCGGTACTGAGATCGTGATCATGATCCGGGTGGTTCCGTCGTTGATCTCTGCCTGGGGCAATATTCCTTCGAATGGTTCCACATTGATGGTGAATTCGCTGATGCCAACAACGCCCAGGCGTTGGGCAGCAAAGGGCCGAGCTTCGTCGATGCGTGCTCCGAATACAGACATGTGTCTGGCCGTTTGAAAGACTGCGCTTTCTACGTAACTTTCAACTGTCCAAAACCTGGAGAATTCGATACAGGCAAAGATGAACAGGAAGAAAATTGGAGCGACGAAGGCGAACTCAACCGTTGTGGCGCCCTGTCGATTGTTTTGTCGTTTCTTGAAAATTCGCATTGGACTCACTCTCCCTCAATCAGCATCGTGCATTCGGAGGTAATGGAAGACCCCTGAATGAACTGGAATGGAGATAGTGGAAGTCGTCGATTGCTGCTCAGATCGATCTGCACTGAGACAGTGATCGGATCAAGTTGCTCGACATTGCTTGCATTCCCCGAGATGATCTCCGGTGTTGTTTCGACGCCTGCAATTGCATCGTCAATCAAACTATCGATATCGCGAATCTTGCGGTACGTGATGTCAACCACGTTGTCGATGTTGTCGTATTGAATGCCGCGAGAGTCCAAATAATTGGCCACCGCCTGTCTGGTCGTTTCTTCAGTACCAAAAGGTCCGACAGCGACGCGGGCGCCTTCGTAGGCTGCGATTTTGGCTTTCTTCAACATGAAAATGCCGTCGCAGATATCCAGGGTAGCGAGCGTTAGCAGCAGGACCAACGGAATCACGAATGCTGCTTCGACGACAACAGCCCCGTTTCGTTGATTGTCTCGTTTTCTGTACTTATACATGGTTCATCAATTTGTTTTTAATTGTGCGGTCAGATGAAATATAGGATTTCACAGGTTAGAAACGGGGTTTTCCTGCCCAAAGAGTCGAGGATTCAGTTGCTGATCCGTGTAATTTCTCTAACCCGAATAATCTGATCAGTTATGTGCGCACAGATTCACAAACAGCCACTTCAGAAGACTTCAGGAGTGTCTCAACATGCGCAAAAAAAGCCCCGCCAACCTGAACGAGGCTGCCGGGGCTTGGAATTTCTTTTGTTCGGGTGGTGTTAGCCAACCGATACGCGGCGATACTCAACGAGTTCTGCCTCTGCATGGAAGTCTTTAACAGCCGCTTCGACGGTCTTGGTGTCGTCGAGTGCAAAGAACTGGCTCATCAAGCAACGTTCCTGATCGAACAGGGTGTTGTCAGCGACGAAACGTTCCAGTTTTCCAGGGACGATCTTGTCCCAGATTTTTTCTGGCTTGCCTTCTGACTTCAACTGCTCCTTGATGTCTTCTTCTGCTTTTGCCATGACTTCGGGAGTCAGCTGCAACTGGCTGGCATACTGTGGAACATTCTTGAGTGGCTTGCCAAGTCGGGCACGATCTTCGTTTTCGACGGTGATCTGGCCAATCAAGGCTTCGGTAGCCTTCTCCACTTCATCAAGGTCGAATTCGCTTGGGTGCATGCTCGATGGATTCATTGCCGCAATGTGCATGGCAACGCTGCGGAAGAACTGAGGTCCCTCCGAGTTTCCGCCGTCTTTGTAAGATACAAGTACGCCGATCTTGCTGCCCGCGTGAATGTACTGAGCGATTGCTCCGCCTTCGACGACTTGCAGGTCAGAAACTTCAAGCTTCTCACCGATCTTGCCGGTTCGCTCTACAAGTTTTTCGGCAACAGTTGCACCGTCAAATTCACAGGCCAGCAACTCTTCTGCTGTTTTGGCGTCTTTGTCGACGGCTAGCTGGGCAAGACTGTTGGCGAACGAAATGAACTCGTCGTTCTTGGCCACGAAGTCAGTCTCGCAGCTCAATGCCATCGCAAGCGCTTTCTTGTCATCGCCGAGGATTACGACAATTCCTTCTGTAGCGTCACGATCGGCACGCTTGGCGGCAACCTTGGCACCTTTTTTGGCCAACCACTGGAGGGCGCCGTCAAGGTCGCCACCAGATTCCTTTAAAGCCTCTTTGCAGTCCATCATGCCTGCTCCGGTTGATTTTCGGAGTGACATCACATCTTTTGCTGAAATAGACATCGTCTTCCTTCTGCTGTTCCCAAATAGTTTTGAGTATGGAGTTTGAATGTTGTTGAGAGGTTCGTTTCGAAGGCGATTCTGCCAGCGAATCGAACGATAATCTGAAACGCCCAGACCAGACGTCGGGGCGGAGCGGTTGTCGGTTTCGGCCTAGCTGGTTGCTTCTGGCGGCTTTGCCTCTTCGGCAGGAGCAGCAGCTGGGGCTTCGGCGGCCGC
>CAYUNP010000093.1:9452-20148 GCA_964446085.1 uncultured Pirellulaceae bacterium | reverse complement strand
AGCCACGCATCTTCCATTGCATGTTGGACTGGCCTGAGCAAATCCAGACTTCTCCCGAAAGCACATTTTTGAATTTTTTGCGTTGTGAACCTGAAGCGACTTCGATCGTATGCGGTCCACCTGCTGCAGGCGTATCGATCGTCGTCTTCCATTTGCCGTCAGCTCCGGCCGTCGTGGCTGTGGTTTTACCGTCCCATGAAGTTTTGATTTCGATTTTGGATCCAGATTTCGCTTGCCCCCAGATCGCTGCTGCTGATTGATGTTGAAGGACCATCCCGTCGCCAAAGATTCCGGCGACGGTGAGCGTTGCTTTCTGTTGTTTCGTCTGTTGGGCAAGACTCGTGTTGCTCAGACCCGCGGCGATTGTTGTGGCCAGCAGAAGTGTCAAGAAAGCTGGGAGTTCTGGTGTTCTCATGGTTCGTCCTTAGCCAAGACTGGAAGTTCGAAGTATTCTGGTCGAATGAAATGGTCTCCGTAAAGGATACCTGAAAAAAAACGAAACAGGAGTTCCCCTGGCTAACTTCTGAACAGCTCAACCGGTTGACGACTTGGCGACGCGTCAGAAAAGCATCGCAATCGAATTTCCGTCCTGGAATTTGGGAGCAACAGGATCGTCACCCGGATAGAACCGCGCGCAACGAGCCTCGTTGAGCCAAATCCGGGGTTTGGTTCAGCAAACCAATGCGTTGGTGAAAAGGCGGCGCCCGGGATTTGGCAAAGGTCTGCACTTACTGTCACAGGAACAGCAACCATGTTGCGAGGTCGAGTGCCTTTGACTGAATCTGCGTTCCTGCGGGGCAATGGGTCAATCGACGAAGAACAGCCGCTGAATCTCATTGAATACCTTGCCATCGCCATCGATGCCAGCCACGCTGACTCGATAGGTTCCGCGGCGTAGTTTCGAAGTGTAGCTCCAGCGTTCGCCATCGCGATCTACAGTTAACTCTCGAACTGAAGTTTGGAATCCTCTGCCGTTCCAATACGTCCCGACATTTACGTCACGGATGATCAGTCGTACTCGCTCAAGACTATTGTTGTCTCCGTCGACAGCGTCACCGAACAACTCTGCAACGCTATCAAAACGCTGTTCAAAAAAAGGACTCTCTAAAGTAACTTCGGGTTCGACCGCGGCTAGTCGAAAGACGACCGTGTCTGGTGCTTCGTAGTTGTTGGCGAAGTCGATACCCCATACCCAGGCTTTCATCAATCCAGCTGGCCGTTGCTCGCGAGAAAATTCCAGCGGATAGCGCCACGTCGTGAGCATGCCATTGCCCTGCGATAGTTGCGGCTCAACCTGCGAGAATTGTGAAACCCACTCGTCTCCATTCCAGAACTTGCCTGTTGAAAGGTCACGGAGACTGATTCTGGCGTAACGTACCGCGACGGTTGATTCGGCGATCCCTTCCAGGACCGGTTCGCTTAATTCATCGAGGTCATAGTAGGGGCTGTGGAAACTGGCGTTTGATGGAAAGCGAGCTTTGGTGGTGCGAAGCCATGCTGCCAGCATTCGGCGCTCTGAAAGTGGCGTCGTGTTGTAAACGTTCCGCAGTTGGTGCGGGTCGTTTTTCAGGTCAAAGTACTCTCTTCCACCATCGGCCCATTCAATGTAGCTGGCGTCTTTGAGTTGCAAGCCCGTCGACGAGTATTGTCCAACTCCTGGTCCTGCGGCCCTTGTTTGAAAGTTTTCGATCAGCACGCTGTCACGAACACCAGCAGCCTGATTTGGATTGGCGATTAGTGGAACAAACGAAACGCCATCTACAAAATCAGGAACGGTACCTCCAGCCAGTTCCACGATCGTGGGGCCGATGTCGATGTGAGCCAACAGGTGATCGGATGAATCGGGCGTGACTCCCGGTCCGGCAACCATCAATGGCACTCGGGTGGCAACATCCATGTGAATCGACTTGGCGAATAACCGGTGCTCGCCCAACGAGAAACCGTTGTCGGAAGTCAGAATGATGTAAGTGTTGTCTTCAAGGTCTCTGTCTCGAAGCGTTTCAACGACGCTACCAACCATGTCATCGACCGATCGCATCGCCAGCAATCGGTCCCGATAGTGCGTCCGCAGATAGTTTTCAGTGCTGAGCG
Organism: uncultured Pirellulaceae bacterium; assembly: GCA_964446085.1. Lineage (GTDB taxonomy): Bacteria > Planctomycetota > Planctomycetia > Pirellulales > Pirellulaceae > Mariniblastus. The sequence goes on along the minus strand of CAYUNP010000093.1, from coordinate 18,057 downwards.
TTAAAGGAGGTAACTCGCCAATCGGGCCGACTCTGTTTGAAATATCTGCCTGGTCATAAGCATCAGTTTGCGGTCGTCTGGCGTCGGGCCACAAATCGGCATAACGGGGGTCAAACATTTCTCCGGACCCGCGCAACTGAACGTGTGGGCCAAGAGAGTTCAGGTACATGAAAAACGGTTTTCCATCGTCAGCGTCAGCTCGACGATTGATCAGTTCAACAGCATCGGCAGTTTCAACATTGGTTCGGTAAAGACCGTCGGCAATCGTTTCGCTTTCGGGGCGGCCAAGTTTGTTGCGGTTGGTGATTCGGTACGTCGAAAAATAGCGAGCACCAAGGGATGAGTAAAAATCATCCCAGCCAGCAGGAAGCGCAAACACGGTGTCGGCGTGGAGGTACTTGCCAATTTGAATGGTGTGGTAGCCTGCGTCCTGCATCCAGGTGCTCAAGTCGTTTTTGTCATAGCCTCGTTCGAAGTAGCGACGCATTCCGCCGTCGAAGCCAAACGCATTGGGGACGTCGGGAACGTTAACTTTGATGCCGCTGTGATGAGCATACTGTGCTCTGAGCAAACAGGCTCGCGACGGGCCGCACAGTGGCGTGGTCGCGTGTGTGTTGTTGAACTTGACGCTTCTCTGAGCCAGTAGATTCAGGTTCGGGAAACGTTGTGTGAGATTCGATTCGGAAAAGATTTCCATATCGGCATCGTCGAGATTGATCAGAATGATGTTTGGCTTTTCTTGAGCCGCTACAGATCCACTAGTAAGCGCAAAAACGGCCAAAAGCAAAGTGGCCAACCCAAGTGTTCTACGTATAACTTTCATGATCCTCTTTTACCCAGTAGGAATTCTTCGATCGTTGGCAAACGTTGCTCACTGGCAGGAGAGTTGCGCAGATTTTTCAATTTAATTTGCAAGAATCCGGCTCCCGTTACTTGGTGCTTCAAACCCTCGTATTTTTGCTGATCGTTTAAGCCGGTTCACCATCCTAACCCGTACATTTTACCACTGATTTCCAACTGTCCGTTTTTGAATTGTTGATGCAATTCCCTGGGAGATTTAATCATTGACTCAGAGTAATGATGGCTTCTGACGTTTCTTCTCCAACCTTGAAGTAGCCAAGCCGTTGGCTCTGCCTGGACTTCACCAACCAGACTTCGCCCTGTTTCGCCCGGTATGGTTTGAACCATCCGCGTTCAAGAGTGCCATAAGGATGTTCGTTGCCGGTTGCGTCGATGCGAAAAATATCAACCGGAATTTCACTCTTGTTGTTGAAGTAGACGTCTAACGGCTCGCCGACCGGAACTGACTTGGGCAGCGATTGCTCGTTCATGGAATTCCATGTCAATTTCGGAAGGACCTTCTTCTTGGCGGGAATATACTTCGCAAATCGACTGGGAGACTTTGCTATGAACTTTCTGATTCGGTCGGCGTTCTCTGCTGTCGGGTTGGATGCGAGATTGGTCCACTCAAACGGGTCGTTCTTGATGTTGTAAAGTTCATGCTCTCCGTCGGCGTACTGAATGTATCGCCAGTGCCGATCGCTTACCGAAAAATTTCCGGGACGGTCGAGATGAGTAACGGCAACATGTGGCCAATCGTGTTCTGGGTCCTTGAGCAGTGGAACAAGGCTCGGGCCGTCGTTGGACTTTTTCGCGGGCAATCCAGCGAGATCCAGAAGCGTGGGGTAGAGGCTGATTAGACTGACCGGCTGGTTGCATATCGAGTTGGCTGATGTTCCTGAAGGCAAACCAGCGGTGCCTTTGGGGACGCGAATCATCAGCGGCACACGTGTGCAGACTCGCCAACCAGTGTACTTTTGCCAATGTTCTTTCTCGCCCAGATGCCAACCGTGATCACTCCACAGAACAACGATCGTGTTCTCTTTGTTGGGGCCGTTGTCCAACGCATCCAAAACGCGTCCGACCATGGCGTCGGCGAACGAGATCGATGCAAGGTAGCCCTGAATTGCTTTCTTCCATTGTTGATGTTTCTGGATATGGGCAAAGTAACGGTTTCTCCCCCGCCTTTGGGCTTCGTCTGATAAATCGTCGAGATCGTTTTCACGGTAACCTGGCGGAAGCTGAATGTCTTCAAGTGGGAATTGATCAAAGTACTTTTTGGGAACGAACCAGGGTTCATGAGGTCGATAGATCCCACACGCCAGAAAAAATGGCTTCTGATGTTTGCGACTCAGTTCCTTGCCAACCCATTCGGCAACTGAATAGTCTCCACCGAATTCTTTGTCGGTAACATCCAGGGGGCCCCAGTCCGTTTCGATATACTGCCAGTTCCCGCCTCTGGGCAAACTGACTGGTCGCTTTTCGGGATAGAGTGTGGACGGAAAAGGGTTTTCGGTTTCCTGCGGCGGAAAATACTTGTTCCATGAACCGGCGTCGGTGAAGTAATGCAGGATTTTCCCGGAGCCCGCCGACCAGTAACCGTGTTCCGAGAAGTACTTCGGAATGATCGGTTCGTTGGGCAATAGCTCGCGCATCTTCTGACGGTTGTCGTAGAGCCCCGATACGTTGGGAGCGACTCCAGTCATGATCGCTGAACGTGAGGGGTTGCATGCCGGCGCGGGACAGTGAGCGTTGGAAAACAGCATCCCTTCGGCTGCCAGACGATCAAGGTTGGGTGTTCGTGATTGAGGATGCCCAGCCATGCAGCCAATCCAGTCATTCAAGTCGTCGACTGAGATGAACAGTATGTTTGGCCGGGTCGGCTCATCGGCAGCAGACTCCCTGGCGGTCCAGGCGAACAGGAGGAATATCGCAAGCCCGGACAGAACGATGAGTTTACTTGCGAGAGTTCGGCGTCGTTTGATCATAAGCCCATTCGCCTTCAATTGCAGTCTGCGGGTCATGCGGTAAAGCCAGTGTCCTGACCGACCAGTTTCGAAACAGGGGCTCGTCCAATTAGCCACCGAGCAGTTCAATCAAATTATAACTTTGATCGCTCCCTGTTTTCACATCAATCGACTTTTCCCCGTAACGGATCGTGCAGTCGTTTCCAAGTTTCGACCGCAGTGTCGCCGCAACCAGTTTGCCGTCCTTCCATTGCATGTCAACTTCGAACCCACCACGCGCACAAAGCCCCGTGACCGAACCATTGTCCCATGCTTTGGGCAACGCCGGCAGCAGTTCAATCATCTCGGCATGCGACTGAAGGAGTGCTTCGGCAATGCCTGCGGCTCCGCCGAAATTTCCGTCAATCTGAAACGGAGCGTGCTTGTCGAACAGGTTGTTGTAAGTCGACTTTTGTAGCAACAGTACCACGTTTCGGTGACACTTTTCCGGTTCCTTGAAACGGGCCCAGAAGTTGATGATCCACGCTCGACTCCAACCCGTATGACCACCGCCCTGTGCCAGGCGTTCATCAATGGATTTGCGAGCGGCTGCCACCATTTCGGGAGCGTTGTTGAGATGATACTGCCGCCCCGGATACAAGCCGTAGAGATGGGAAATGTGACGGTGACCCGGATCGAATTCTTCAAACTCTTCGGGCCATTCCATCAGTCGTCCATCGGAACCGATCTGCGGCAGGGCAAGATTGTCAAATGCTTGCTTTACCCTGGTCGTGAACTCATCTTCGATCCGCAGGATTTCTGCAGCCTCGAGAGTGTTGTTGAACAAATCCCAGATAATTTGCTGATCCATCGACGGACCCATCGTCAAATTGCTATACAGGTTTTTTGCGTCGAGCAATTTCCGTCGCTCGCCATTGCTTTTCCCTTTGAGCGAGTTTTGCTCCTGGGCCAAACGTTCGCGTGTGATTCCTGGCACGAGGAATTTGTTTTCCGGCGAAGTACTCGGACCGGAAACCAGTTTTCCAGTTTTAGGATGCTTCACCAGCCAATCCAAAAAGAACAGGGAAGCCTGTTTCAGAATTGGGTAGGCGCGGCTCTTCAGGAAATCCCTGTCGCCCGTAAAGCGATAATGCTGCATGAAATGGCGTGTGCACCAGGCCCCGCCGACAACCCATTGTCCATACTGCACTTTGCCGAAAGGAACCGTGCCATGCCAGGCATCGGAACTGTGACCCGCCAGGAAACCGTCAATTCCATAGAGTTCTTTCGCCGTCCGTTGCCCTGAGGGAACCAATCGCTCGACGTAGTCCATGAACGGCAGGTGACATTCCGGAAGATTGCCGACTTCTGCAATCCAGTAGTTCATCTGCATGTTGATGTTAATGTGGTAGTCTGAATTCCACGGCGCCGCCATGTCCTTACACCAAACGCCCTGCAGGTTGGCCGGCATTGTTCCTGCCCGGGATGAAGTGATCAGAAGGTACCGGCCGTACTGGAAATAGAGTGCCTCGAAGTTCGGGTCGACCCTGGTGTTGTTTTTGTCTTTGTATCCTTCGAGCCGTGTCAGGGTGTCCTGTTTCGATGGCGATCCCAACTTGAGCGACACACGCCGGAAAAGTTCCTGATGCGATGCGATAGAGTCCGCTTTCAATTTGGCAAAGTCCTTTGCCAGCGAAGATGACTCAACCTGTTCACAGGTGGCCAGAAGGTCATCCGTCAAAGGGTTGTCAGTATCGGCCGCGTTATAGTCCGTGGCCGCCGTAACGTAGATCACGACCGAGTTGGCTTTGCTGACCTTGAATTGATTGTTCTCAATGCGAATCGTCCCATTTTCAGCCACGATTCTGTAGCGGCTGGCAAACTTGACGCCCAAATGTTTTTTACCGTGGGAGGCTTGTCCGATCGCGATCAGCGTGTCGTCACCGTCAGCCTGGATCGAAAATGTGCCCCGCCGTTTGACTTGCATCGTGAACGAAATTGCTTCGGGTTGATCCGCTTTGATTCGCATCACAAACACGTTGTCGACCGGGCTGGCGAACTGTTCGCGGACATAGTTGATTCCGTCGATTTTGTAGCGAGTCGTTGCAATTGCTGTGTCAAGGTTCAGATCACGTCGATAATCGGTCGCATTTCCCGTGTGCCCAAAATCGAGTGTCAAATCCGAAAGCGGTTGATAGCTGCGAGGCGAAATCCGTCGGGACAACACTGACTGCTGTAGCGCTTGTGCTTCGCTGTATTTTTCGGCAAACAGCAACTTCCGGACTTCGTCGATCGTCGCGCCGACGTTCTCTTTGACGATGGCATTTGGCAGCCCGGCCCAGATCGTATTTTCGTTGAGCGTGATTCGCTCTTTGGCGACTCCGCCGTAAACCATTGCTCCCAGACGGCCATTGCCCAACGGTAAGGCGTCTTCCCAAATCACGCTGGGTTGTCTGTACCACAACGACAGCGGTTCCTCCGGCGGCTGATCAGATGCCGTCAGCTTCACCGTTTCCTTGTAGTTAAAATAGTTCTTTTGCGCCTTCAGCTCAGCGGAGATGCATAGAGCCAGCAGCAAAAAAGGAATTGGAATTCGTTTCATGGTTTATTTTTCGAGTTGAATGTGCTGAGGCTGACTGGCGTTGGTCTTCTTGAGCCAGGTATCAAGTTCAGATCGCAGTTCGGTTGTTTTAGCTGGCATCGTGACCGCCAGGTTTTTTGATTCGCCAATGTCCTTTGACAAATCATAAAGTTCAACCGAATCGTCATCGTAAAACTTGATCAACTTGTAGTCACCAGATCGAATCGCGCTACCCAGTCGGTTCTCTTTGTGGAACGCGTAGTTGGGATAGTGAAAATAGATCGAATCGCGATTCAGTTTGGCTTGGCCTTTGAGCATCCCCAGCAGTGAGATTCCGTCGGGCGTATTGGACGGGTCCGCTTTCAAGTTAGCGGCTTCAAGGATCGTTGCATGGATGTCCATCGTGACGACCGGCGTTGAAGTTCTGGTTTCAGGTTTCACACGACCGGGCCAACGAATCATCATCGGAACACGGATGCCGCCTTCGTAAAGGTATCCTTTCTCGGCTCGCAGCGGTTTCACATTCGCTGCATAGGGGCCGTTGTCGGACGTGAAGATCAACAACGTATCTTCGCTTAGTCCCTGTTCATCGAGCGATTTCAGTAGCGTTCCGATCGAATTGTCCATGCCTTCGATCATTGCAGCGTAAGTCGGATTTTCGATGCCCGGTCCCTTTCGCTTTTCGTACTTGGCAATCAGATCGTCCGGAGCTTCGAAGGGATAGTGGACTGAGTAATTCCACCAGCACAGAAAGAACGGACGATCTTTGGCTGTGGCGGATTTGATAAAGTCAATGCATTCGTCGGCGCAACGGTTGGGCAAATACTCGCCCTCTTCCTTTCCCTTGAGATTGGGGATTTTGTACGGACTAAAGTAGCTCGGTGGGCCTCCGAAGCGACAGCCGCCAATGTTGATATCGAAACCCTGATGCTCCGCCCGCAACTCCGGTTCGGTGGGTCGTTTTCCGTCGGTCCTTGATCCGTAGCGATTGGACAGATGCCACTTTCCGACAAAGCCTGTCGCGTAACCGGCTTGTTGAAGTTGCTCGGCGATTGTCACCCGTTCAAGCGGCAGGTGGCGCAGCCAAATGGGCGTGGCCAAATCCGAACCCGGCAATTGAAAATTCGGAGGAAACCCGCCGGCATGATTGGTGATGTTCAATCGAGCCGGTGCTTCGCCGGTCATCAGCGCGGCTCGAGTCGGCGTGCAAACGGGCGACGCGGAATAGGCGTCGGTGAATAGCAAACCCTGTTTGGCCAACCGATCGAGGTTCGGTGTATCGAGCTTCTCGTTGCCGTAGCAATGAAGGTCTTTCCAGCCAAGATCGTCCGCCATAATCAAAACGATGTTGGGTGTTTTCTTTTCCTGGCCCGAGGCCATGCGAGAGGTGCCTGAAACGACCAAAAGTAAAATCAAAAAAGCAGATACGGGTTTCAACACGATCAATACTTCCAACTTAAACAGACGGTTCGAGGGCTTTTCGTGCGCATCTCGGCAGAGTTGCAGCGTGTCCTGGAACTACATGATATCAAGGTTTAAAGCTGTCTGTGCGAAACGGAAACGCCGGCAGACCAGCTTCGTTAACGAGATTTACAATCGGCTTCCCGGCAAAGGCATAGCGAACGAATTCCGGTTTTGCCACCTTGGACGAAGTCAGCTCAATCGTCTCGCCTTCGAGTTTGGCGTCAGCTTTGAACCATTTCATCGATTTGTCCGCCAACCAGAATCCGCTTGGCGGTGTTCCATCTCGCGTTTTCAACCCCGCCGCATGATCAAAATGCACAACCAGCCGCTCGTTCCCGGATTCAACGCGTGACATTACTGGTCCACTTGCCAGGATATCCTGGCTCAATGTGTTGTGCGCCGCGAGTAAAGCCAGCCTCTTGCCGATCGGCAATTTATCCTTTGGGTGAATGTTCGTCGGTTGACCGAGATCGATTGTGTTGGCGACCGAAGTGTGAGGCAGATCAAGCACTTTCAACTGAGACTCACGCATCCATGCCCATGATTGCTGGTCGGGTCGTGCGGCCCGCTCGCCTTTGAGGCCTTTGGCGAATCCAGGCAGCATCACAACCATGAAATGCAAGTCGTCACGTCCCCACAGTTCACGGTATCTCTGAACCCATGCCGGCAGTGTCTTGCCGTATTGTAACATCGGCGCTCCCGGTTTCGCGTTGGCCTCGCCCTGGTACCACACGATTCCACGACAAGCCATCGGTGCCAGCGGGTGCATCATCGCGTTGTAGATGATGTTTGACTGTTTGCGTAAAAAGATGTCGTTCTTTCGCCCCCAGGGTTTGGGGCCGTTCAGAATTGACTGGATTCTGGCGAGTTTCTCTTCGTCGGCGTCAAACTCCTGCATCTGTTTTTGGAAGTGAGGAAGTTTCGCCGTCATGTCACGCGGCATCCAGCCTTCAATCGAGGAACTCCCCCAACAAGTTTGCACAATCCCTACGGGAACATCGGAGGCCTCTTCCAGAAAGTAGGCAAACGCAAAAGCGACGGCGCTGTCAGGATGCCGTTCTTTCCACTGCCCTTCACATCGGTCCTGTTCGGCAAAGGCAACCGTCTGCCTGACTGTGAATTTGCGAAGGTTCTTTGCAGACGGAATGAGTGCTTTGATCTCAGGAACGTTTTGGTATCCCATCTGCATGTTGGATTGTCCCGAACAAATCCAGACTTCTCCCACGAGGACGTTTTTAATTGAGAGCTTTTCCTGATTCTCCGCAGAGGTGACGGTCATTGATTCAGGGGTAAACGAAGCCTCCAATGGATCCAGTTCAACCTGCCATCGACCATCGGCATCGGCTTTACCTGATTTCTTTTGCCCGGCGAATTCGACGGTGACTGTCGCGCCGGGAACCGCGTTGCCCCAAACCGGCACCGGCATGGCTTGCTGCAGGACCGCGTTATCGGCCAGCGGCGAAGCCAGGGAAAGCTGTGCATTAGCAGACTCCGGGGCCTGAATCGCCAACCCAAGCGCAATGACCAATGTAATCTCAAGTAAACAGTTCTTCATGCATGCTCCATCGTGATTGGCTTATACCGAGGCATTTTAGTCCGCTCGGCTATCTATTAGAAGAACTCTCCTTTCGCACACATGGCAGCCTTGTTGGAACGATTGGGTTTGGATCACCGAAAGAACGCAACGCAAATGGTCGAGTTGCTGTTGGTCGTTGGTTTGAGTTCGAAAATGATCGCCAGAATGCCAAGCTGATCATGTGTTGAAAAGTACCAG
>CAYUNP010000093.1:0-9352 GCA_964446085.1 uncultured Pirellulaceae bacterium | reverse complement strand
GGATCGCAAGACTCTTGGAGCGACAGGAAATCTGGCAGAATGGAATCCGTTAATATTCTGAGCCGACGGCGTCAGCTACGAGACTCGAAGCCCGAGACTGCATACCGGGCTGCCTTTGCCGTCGACTCAGATTATTAAGGAAGTGGAGCGATTGAAGAGTGTCGATTTTCAACCAATGGTCGGGTCCAATTCTATTTTTAGTGCCCTGGCGACACGCGCAGCCGCCTGAAGCGAGGTGTCTCCAAAGAATCCTTCTGGTAGATGATCGGGCCCATTGCGATAAATCTGCACAAACCACTGGTCACGCTTTCCGTTGACCGGAAATTGAATTTCTACCGATGGATATTGCTCGTAGATTAAATCCAGCACGACTTGAGTATCTGCGTCAAACTGATTCCGTGTCGCTGTGTCGTAGGTCAAATACATGCTTTATGACTCTTATTGATCAAACCAGTCGAATAAAGCCCATCAAAAAGGTCAGGTAGATCCAGCGCTCCAAAAGGGTAAGCCCGTTGAGCAAAAATTTGAGACATATAAATTGGCTGATTTTTGAAAAAAGCCAAGTCATGCAGTTGCCGCAATTTCAGTCTGCAAATTTATCGGCGAGGTTCCAGAATCGGATGTGCCCCCGCCAGTTGTTGGTGGCGATTTTCTTGCCATCAGGGCTGAATACGACCCGTGAATTGATGGAGATCGTGCCTGGATATGTATCGGAGCCCGAAAGCGTCAGGAGCCGGTAACCAGATTTCACATCACAAAGATGAACGATGCTATCAAACCCGGACAGAGCAAGTCGCTTGCCACAGGGGCTGAATTGGGCGCAGCAAACGGCCCGTGGACCAGCTCTGCGGTACAGTGTCTCTCCTGATTTTGCGTCCAGCATCAGGAAGTCATCACTCTGATGATCAGCCGCCACCAGTTTTGTTCCATCAGGTGAAAAGTCCAGGCAAACAAGTCTTCCCCCAACCGATGTTTCAAATTGCATATCAAAGTCAATTTGACCGTGTTCGGAAGAATTCTGGCTGGCTCGATTCAATGCCCAAACGGTGACTCTGCTTTTTGTTGCGACTGCCAATTTTGATCGACGCAATGCCATCGCAATGATCGGTTCTTCGAATTCAAGCTCACCAATCTTCTGATCATTTTCAGAATTGGGATCAAGGAATTTGATCAACCAACGGTCATTGTCATGGCCCGCAACTGCCAACAGTTCACCATTTTGGCCCAATTGGACTGAAGAAATTTCCGAAAGTTTTGCCTTGATTGAATGTTGTTTTTCCCAGGAGTCACATTTCCAAATGCCAATCTCACCCATTTGCGAGAATCCTCTTATGGACTCAAGTGCGAGCGGACCTGGTTCAGAAATGGGCGCTGCCAAAAATTTTCCACCTGGACTAAATGAATAGTCCCCACGAGGCCAATGAGCACGATAGGTCGATTCGACATTCGCAGTCGAATGTTTGAAGTCTTCCAAGCAGACTGTTCCCGCATTGTAAGGACGCTTTCCACCATCCTGCCTGCGAGCAACGAAGTGAATTTCTTTGCTGTCTGACGAAAAGCAGAGGTTTGAAAACTTGTCGTGAGCCAATCCCGTGTCTGCTATTCGTTGTTGTGGTTTGGTTGGCCATGTTTTCACGGTTCCATCGACACCTGCCGTTATTAGCCACTTTCCGTTCTGGGTGAAGTTTCCATGGTTGATCATGCCTTCGTGTCCCAACAGTGAACGTTCCGAATTTGATACGCTGCGGTCAAGATTTTCAAATCCCAGCTCTCCTTTCCTGGCGCTGTAAATTGCCTGTGTGCCGTCAGGTGAGAGCGATCCCCAATTGATTCCAGGAATCGACAATTCAATGAACTCGGATAGCGAGTCAACCGATTCCCAGACGCGCATTTTGTTTGTGTCGATGCAGGTCAGCTTCTTCCTGTCGGCGGAAAGCTGAAATTCGTGAAGGTTATAGAAACGGTTGTGGACTTCGTCGAGCACTTTCCCCGATGACAAATCCCGTGTCTGGATTGAATCGCCTGTGTAGATCAAGGCTCGATTTTCATCGAGAATCAACGCATTGCGCCCCCGGCAGCTCCATAGAATTTCTTGTGTTGCTGTATCGCGAACTTCCACTGGATCAGGCCACGTAATGATCCGGCAATCATCGTGGCTGAAGGCGACGCCAGGCAGGATTGGTGAGCCGTAGTTGTAAAGGAGTGCATTTTCGAAGACGCCGTTCAGTTTTGTTTGGCATATTCGTTTTCCAGTCTCAATATTCCAGATGCACAAGGATCCCCGGTTGCCAGGCTGCTCCACGTTCATGCCAATGGTGGCCAGTTTCTGCCCGTCGTGACTGTAGCTACAGCCGTAGACACTGGATCCATGATTACGAAGGACATGCATCTGTTTCCTGGTTTCCAAATCCCAGAGGATGACCTCACTTTGAATTTCCGATTCAAAAGGACCGGAGTGAACGGTCGCAATCTGTTTGTCGTCAGGTCGAACCGCAACTCGCCAAACCTGGTGGTGTGGATTCCCTCGCAATGTTGTCCGGGATGTATCCAGACTCTGATGGAGGTATTTCATTTCCCAGGGCATGGAGGTTCCACCGTCGATTCCAACCGATGAAATGCTTGATCGCAGTTCAGCCAGGGTGCGTCGGGCTTCGTTGGCCTGGCCTCGATCGACAAAACTTTGCGTTAACAGGGAAGTGCTGCTGTACTTCGCCGCTTCAGCGTCAATTCGCGCATCGACGATTGACTGCTGTAGTCTGTTCTCTTTTACGCGCTGTGCCTGAACGGTGGTCAACGCGGAATTCGTTTGAAGCCAAAGCCAAAGTAACACTGGCAGTCCAACGAATGCCACCAGCAGGATCATCGACGCCAGCGCTGCAGTTGCTGGCTGGCGTTTTGCCCAACTCAAAGATTTTTCCAGGAAGGAAACTGGCCTCGCTTTGATCGGTTTGCCATCGAGGTAACGTTGAAGTTCGTCCGCAAGTTCGCCAGCCGAGCGATATCGCCGAGCAGGTTCCTGTGAACTCGCTTTGAGAATGATTGTCTCAAGGTCCTTTGAAACGCCATCGATCTTTTGAAATTGAGCAAGTGGTTTGCCGTTGGAAATCTCCTTGATAAGTTGACGGTAGTCCGCACCTTCAATCGCTGGTTTTAGCGCCAGCAATTCGTAAAGCGTCAGGCCCAATGAATAAACATCGCTTCTTTCATCCCATTGGCCTGAGAAACCTTCTGGAGGAACGTATCGAATCGTTCCAATGACCCCGACTGTTTTCGCGTGCATTGGCTCGTCAACGATTTTGGCCATGCCGAAATCGGTAACCCATGTCGTTCCGTTTTCGTCCAGTAAAAGATTGGAAGGTTTGATGTCTCGATGCAGGACACCAATTTGATGAGCGTGTTCCAGAGCGCGGGCAACTTGAAGGCCAATTCGGGCAACAGCTTTTTGGGCACCGGAACCAACGGCAGTAGTTGCGGCATTGTGATTTGTGTCGCTACGAGCTGCATCAATTAGCTCTGAAAGGTTCTGTCCTTCGATCAACTGCATCGCGAAATAGGGAGTTCCCTGATCGATTCCCGAACCGAAAACCTTGACAATATTGGTGTGGTGCAGGAGCGCGATTGCTTTTGCTTCACGATGAAACCTTGAGACCTGACTGTGAAGATGGCCCTGGGACAGCGTCTTGATTGCGACTCGTCTGCCGAGACTCTCCTGAATACCTTCGTAGACGATTCCAGATCCACCTTTGCCGATCAGTTCCACGATTCGAAAGTCGCCAATTCGCTTTGGGGCCGTTTCCGAAAGAGAATCGGATTCCGCTGGCTTTTTTTGCAGATGTGCCTGGAGCGGCTGTTTGATCGACGATGAAAATCCGGGTAGACGCAGCAGGTAGTCGTCTGTGTTGATCGGCTCGTTTTTGGACTCTCTCATCTCCAGATCGATGGAAACAAGTTCGTCTGCAAGTTCCGCTTGCAATCTGGATTCGGCTGCCAGGACCAGGTCCACGATGAGTGAGATGGAATCAGTGGACCAGTTTGCTTCGAAGTGTGAACAGATTTGTTCAATCTGAAGCAAGTCCTTCGTTTTCGATGCCGTCATGTAGTCGAGCTCCGGTCATTCAGCAAAATCATCTGTCCAGGTTTCACGAATCAGGTTGAGCCGACGTTGAATGGAACGGCGAGTGCATCCGAGAATGGACGCAATCTCATCGTTGGTGTACCCGTCAACTTTCAGCACGGCAAGACGCTTGAGGTTTTCGTCAGGTAGCATGGACAGCAATCGTTTGCACTCTTCCTTGGCAAAAAAAGAAGCGTCAGGGGAATGTTCATGGCTGGAAAGCGCTTTTAACGTTTGATCGTTCTTTTGCGATTTCGTAAACCCTCCTCCGCGACGCAAACGTTTCTCGTCCCTGGAGAGCTTCCGGGCGCCGTTGATTGTAATGACAGCTAGCAGACTCCAAAGTGCATTTCGGTCATCAAGTTCATACTTTCCTTTCTGGATGCCGTCACAGAGGGTGGCGAATGCGTCAAGGGCGACGTCATTTTCGTCATACGAGATTGAAAAGCCGACGCGTTTATTGGCCAAAGACATCAGACGTGATTCCATGAATTGCCACAAAAGTTCGGCTGCCGCTGTATCTCCCTTCTCCAGCTCTTCGATCCATCGAGTTACAGAAAGCGATTTGGAGTCTCTTGGGGAAGCCATGTTCAAATCACGCATTGGCCGAATCTCGGGACGATCATTAGCTCATTCACTGTTCTTAAACTGAGGCAAGAGTCTACGGATCGTATAAGTGATGTCAACTTGGCAAGCCCCAACAAAACACGCACAAAAAAATATCAATAAGTGGTGTCACCTTTTGGCGACAGACAGGACTACCCTTTCGTAGGCAACGGATGTGCCTGTTGTAAAGTTGCTGGTGGACACGGATGTCTACCGTTTTTCCCATCTTTCGGACCATTATTGAGAATCGTGGTTCAATTTTCAAATTCTTTTATCAAGAAACAGAAAAATAGGATCACTGGCTCAAATCAGCCAGTTTTAGCGATCCAGATTCCCACTTGCTGCAAAGCAGCGACAGCGTTTCGTTGTGCAAACCGACGGAATTGAGCTCCCCAACCCAACCACCAGGCGACGGAGGAAGTGGTGACGGCTAGTTGCTGTTCGCCGATCGAGTTTGGTGCCCAGATATGGTTGGAGAACATTGAGTATGATCCTTCCTGTGCTCATGCTTCTGTCGCGCTTTGCGGCTTTTTAGGGGTTTGCTTGTGTGATTGAGTTCTCAATACAGGCACAAGCCAACCCTTCTTGCCGGGCAGTCACCGAAGTAGATGGCCCACGGGAGGAATCCAGGGCCCGGTCACAGTTGTTGTAGGCACCGCTTTGAGGGTGAAACGACACGGCCAAACTGTTTACTTGCCGGGAACTTCGAAAATCTCGATCTCGTTTTGACTTCCATGTTCCATGTGCGATCCGCCAACGATTGCAAAACGCGACTCGCCAACAGGCAGCATCTGGTGGAAGAATCTCCCGGTCTCAAGTTCGTGGGCAAGTTCCCATTGGGCGGCGTCATCGCTCAAACGAAAAATGTCTCCATCGTAGGTACTGACCAACAAGCTGCCGTTGATTGAAACAGCCGAACATCCAAACGCCTTGATTCCGCTTTCAGTGGGAACGTCGGGCCCTTCGGTCCATTGGTTCGTTTTCAAATCAAGCATGTGAACGGCTGATGTTGTGCCACCGTCCTCCTCAATGCCACCAATGACGACCAGCTTGTCATGGTGGGCTCGGACGGCCAATGCACGGGTGTGAAATGGTGCCGGAATTTTCTGCCATTGGCCTTCGGGTTTGGAGAAATCAAAAACAAGGACATCATCAGCCCACTCGGACTCATTTTCGCTGCTCAATTTCCAACCGCCGACGACATACATTTTGTCGCCATGTACCGTTGCATCAAAGGAAGACCGTGCTTTGGGAAGACTTGGCATCTCCGTCCACGACTGATCGGCAGGATTGAATTGAAGCACGTCTGCAATGGAGTGCAGATCGTGATCATCACCCTCTTTGTTGCGAGCCTCCAAACCACCGATGCGGTAAACCCGATCTTTGTGCGCCACGATCGCCAGTCCCTGCAAACCGAGATTCTCTCCGACGGTTCGCCACTTTTGATCTTCACTCTTTACGTTCAGGCAGAGTACATCGCGATTCTGATAGGACTTCGCGTACTTGTGAGCACGTCCAGATTTTCCACCGATGACGTAGATGTTTCCATCGATCGCGGCGGCTCCGAAGCTGGTCATGCCACGCGGGAAATCAGCGAAATTCCCTTCGACTTTTTCAAGTACCAGACTGCTTTTGGCGACCGCTACGGGTGCTTCCTGTGCAGTATCGGATTGCGCTGCATGTGTACCGTTTTGGCTGATCGACAGGAGTAACAGGGCAATCGAAAAAAATGGCGTGAATTTCATTGTGCTGGCCTCGATTGATAAACGGCAAAGGAATGAATAGCGAATCAGTAACTTAATGGTCCTGGTTGTCCTGGAGGTAGTCAAACAGTCTGCCATTAAGCCATTGGTTATAACGTAAAACTGTTCGTTGCGAGACACTTCTGTTGCCCGTCTACCACGGACGACCCGGGCCTGAAGTAGAAAGCACGCTTTTGACGACTCATCTTTCGCCTCTGTCAAAACATTCCGGCTATTGCTTGACTGCAATCAATCGCGTGGTTGTGCGAACAAACAGCACGCCTTCAGAAAGTGCCGGTGACGCGAGACAGGGATCTCCCATTGGGTTCTCGGCGACAATCTTTAATGCGTTACCGTGCTCCAAAACGTACAGCGTTCCGTTTTCTGAAGCACAGTAGATCTTTCCGTCACCGGCGACCAGTGACGCGATTACTCCCGCGCCACGGCCCAGGCGTCCCTGAAAAAGTTTTTCTCCGGTTTGAGCGTGAAAGCAGCGGATGATTCCGTTCGAATTGCCGAAATACAGATGGTCACGGTAAGACACTGGCGTCGACATGTAAGATCCGCCCTTGGCGACACTCCATCGGATCGTTTTCGAATCGGGAGACTCACTGGACTGAGCTGCTGAAGAAACGATTTCGCTCAAGTCACCTCGGGCACTTGGGTGAACAACGTAGATCGGCGAAGGTCCGCCATGAGCGCTGGTGATGTAGATGAATCCATCTGATACGAACGGAGTCGGGACAGGATTGTCGCCGCCGCCTTTGATCCGCCAAAGCTCTTCACCGTTGGCCATGTCGTAAGAAACCAGCCAGGGCCAGCCGTTGACGACCATTTGGGTAACTCCATCCTGTTCGTGGATCAGCGGCGTGCTCCAATTTCGTTCACAGATTCCTTTACGGGACTTTCGCCAGAGCTCTTTGCCATCCTCCAGGCTCAACGCGGCGACATACGGATCTTTGGGGTCATCACAAATGATCGCAATTCGATCTTTATGAACCGCAGGAGAACTTGCAAACCCCCAGCCGATTCCGTACTTGCTGATATCGATAACGCCAAGGTCGCGGCTCCACAGAAGTTCTCCCTCAAGGTCGAAACAATAGAGGCCTTCAGATCCGAGAAAAGCAACCACCTTGTTACCTTCGACGCAGACGCTGGTGTTGGCATGAGTCGCTTTGGCGTGACGCGTGGCGAGCGGTTTTCGTTTGATGGCGGTTCGTCGCCAGAGTTCCTTGCCCGTGTTTTTGTCGTAGCACAACAAAAGCCATTCTTGCGTGCCGTTGTCGTCAGCAGCCGTTGGTTTTCCGCCTGATTTGACGGTTAGCGGTGCTTTTCCGTCACTGGCGACTGCTGTTAGCAAAAAGAGCCGCTTGCCAGCAATGACGGGACTGGAGTGTCCCAAGCCAGGCACTTCCGTTTGCCAAAGTACGTTTTCAAGGTCGCCTTTGGAAGTGTCAGCGTTCCATTTGGTCGGCAGCGTGAATCCTTCAGCAACGCCACGTCCATCGTTGCCGCGAAAGGTGGTCCAGTCGGTGGCCGCGTCAGTTACTGGCCCATTCGCGTTTGCCTCGACAGGCTGTTTTTCAGAGAGCTGCCGGGATGCCAGAGTTTTCTGGCGTGTTGAAGTTTGTCTGCTCTTTTTCCTGGCAGTGGATCGATTCAAAAAGACACGATTGGCTTCGTCCGAATTCGCGATGACCACGTCAGGCCGGCCGTCACCATTAAGGTCTCCAACGCTCAAACCATAAGTCGCATTGTTATCAGATCCAAAACTCTGTTTGCGAAAACTGGTTGCGTCGCCATTGTTGATGAAAACCGAATTTGATTGCTGATTGTTGCCAGCAATGATGTCCAGATTTCCGTCACTGTCGATGTCGGAAGCGGACAAGCAGAAAGTTCGACTGTCTTTGTCGCCAAATTTTATTGCCGTCCGCGCGGCGCCTGATCCATCGCCAAGAAAGAGCACGTTTTGCTGGCCAATATTGCCAACTGCCCAATCGAGTTTGCCATCGCCGTCGAAATCCCCTGTTGCAACGGCTCGTGACTGGCTGTCGTTGTCACCAAAAGTCATCGGCTTCGAGAACTTGAGGTCGCCCTCATTCAACAGCCACGCATTGGGTTGCTTGTCCCGATTGGCGAGCGCAATGTCCATTCGGCCGTCACCGTTGACGTCGCCGACAGCAACGTCAATCGTTGAGTCGTTTCCGGATCCGAAATTTCCTCCAGCAGTAAAGTTCGCCGAACCATCGTTGAGGAAGATCTGATTTTCTGCGCCGCGGCAAGTCGTCAGGATGTCATGGTCTCCGTCGCTATCGATGTCCGCAAGCGTCAGGCTGCGGAGGCTGGAAATCGATCCGTATTTCGCATGCAGTTGAAAGTTTCCTTTTCCGTCGTTGAGAAAGATTCTGTTGGGAGCGCGATCATTGCCCGTGGCGATGTCGAGATCTCCATCACCGTCCAGATCCGCCAGTTCGCAGGCATAGGTCGTGGATCGATCGATCCCCAGTGGACGGATCGATGAGAAATTTGATCTTCCCTGATTGAAGGCCAGGTAATTCTGCTGCGGCCAGTGCCTTCCGTTGGCGATGACTGCGTCCAGATCACCATCACCATCCAGATCGCCCAGTCGAACGGATGCGCTGAGGTTCTTTTCAGCGCCAATTACCAAACGTCCGTTGGTGACCAGATTCTGGGCTGAGGTGATGCCAGAAAACAGATGAGCCACGAAGAACGCGAACAAATACGGACAACACAATCGCGAATTCCGAGTGAGTATTAAATGCGATCGATTCACTCGCTGGTGCTTCGTGTTGGTATGGAGCATGCAATTTCCTGTTGCGTTTCGGTTGAGTCGAAAGGGCCCTGCCCTTTTCTCTACTGGTTGATCAGG
>CAYUNP010000092.1:16759-20255 GCA_964446085.1 uncultured Pirellulaceae bacterium | reverse complement strand
CACAGGCTGGAAGCCTATGCCACCTTCTAGAGCATGTCGCCGCAATTCTTGCAATACTTCGCGTCGGTGTCGTGGCCTTCGGTGATACAACTTGGGCACGAGCGAGTCAAAACCCTTCTCCGTTTCGAATCGATGATCTCTGCCGAAACAAAACCTGTGGGAACGATGATCAAACTGTACCCAAGCAGAATCACGATTGCCGAAAGGAACTTACCAGCCACTGACTTGGGAACGATGTCACCAAAGCCAACGGTTGTCATTGTGACGATCGCCCAGTAGATCGCTTCGGGAATTGAATTGAATTGGCTTACGCTTTTTCCGTCAACCATTGGAGCGTATCGATGTTCGACTTCGTACATCAGTGTTCCAGCAACGGTTACGATAACCATCACCGCTGCCAGAAAGACAACGATCTTTCCGCGCGAGCGATAGATCGCCGAACCGAGTTCATCTGCTTCGTCCTGAAACCAGCCAAGCCGGAAGATTCGAAACACACGTAGTAGGCGCAACGATCGAACCACGCTGAAGGCGCGGCCGAACTGCGTCGCGTTAAAATACAGCAGAATGTAATCCGGCAGAAACGAAACCAGATCGATCACACCCCAGAAACTTCTCACATACCGGATCGGCTTTCGCACGCAGTACAGCCGCAACAGATATTCGATCGTAAAAAGAATCGTGAATCCCCAACTCGCGAACGTAAGCCGGTCAGCCCAAACTGTTGGCTTCGCCTCGGTACCTACGAGGTAAGTTACTGTTTGCAAACAGACGACAACGATGCTGGCAAGGATCGCGATCAGTAACACGATGTCGAACATCAAGCCCCAAAACGTGTCCGCACCGAAAATGATCTTGTGGATCTTTTCACGGGTCGGCGAAAGAACAATTGGCTTTTCAGTTGAATCTTGTTTCGGCATTCGAGGCGAGGGGTTGGATTCCGAAGTAGTGCCAGAAATCGTAAGCTGATTTTCGGGAAACGGGTTTTGGTGGCAATACGAATCTGTCACAATCCGCGAAACCTGGCCTACCTTATTCGCCGCCAGAGCCCAAATATTGCCCGAAAGTCGATCCTTGTCGCCCGCTTCCAAGCTGCTAATTATCGTTGCGACCTACAACGAACTGGAAAATCTGCCTCAACTTGTAGCGCAGCTCGAAGAATTATTGCCAGATGCGGATTTGCTGGTGATCGACGACAATTCGCCTGACGGCACCGGAGACTGGTGCGACCAACGACGTCAAACTGACTCCCGCCTCAGCGTCATCCATCGTCCGGGAAAGCTGGGACTCGGATCGGCCACGGTCACCGGATTCGAATATGGACTGCAACATGATGCGGGCTATCAACTGCTGGCCACCATGGACGCAGACTTCAGTCACGATCCAAAGTCGCTGGTCGATCTGGTTGAGTTTCTGCGTGCTGATCAGGAAGTGAAATTCGGTGGTGCAATTGGAAGTCGCTACGTTCCTGGCGGAGGCATCGAGAACTGGCCACTGCTGCGACACATCAGCTCAAGAGCCGTCAATTTCGTCGCCAGAATGTTGCTGGGCTTGAAAACGAAAGACAACAGTGGAGCCTTTCGCGTTTACCGCGCCGCAACGCTTGAGACGATCGATGTCGGCAAAGTCGAAAGTTCCAGCTTCGCCTACCTGGAAGAAATTCTCTGGCGGATCCGGCGCGAGAACATCACCATGAAAGAGCTGCCCATTACTTTTCGCGATCGGGAACATGGTGCATCGAAAACGTCACTGCGGCTGGGCGTCAGCGTCTTCTGGCATCTGATCAGGATAAGGCTTGGTTTGGTAAAGTAACGCTAGCAGATCGGTAGCAACCTCATCCCACCTGCAATCTGCATGTTCACCTGGCGGCATTCTCTATTGTTGGAATTCACCCCAATCGCCTAGAATTCACAGCTGTTACATATTCGCCCGCTCGTCGATTGATCACGGAAGATTCAATCATGCGAAATCAAATTCTATTATTCTTCATCGCTTGTGCGTTCACCACACAAGCTTGGGCTCAGGAAACTGAGTTTCCCTATAACGCCATCGTTCTCAACGACGGTGCTCAGGTTCGTAGTGGTCCAGGAGATTCCCATTACGCGACGCACAAGCTGGATGAAAACGAACTGGTTCAAGTCCATCGCCATGATCCAGGTGGATGGTGCGCGATTCGTCCGCCGGCCAAGAGCTTTTCTTTGATTCCCGAATCAGCCGTTCGAATCGTTGTTGACGACATTGCGGAAGTACTCGCCAACGGAAGCCAGGCCTGGGTTGGCACGGGGCTTGGGCCAGTCGATAAACCACTCTGGCAAGTCAAACTGAAGAAGGGTGAAAGAGTTGTGATCGTGGGCGAAGCGAGTTGGCCACATCCGAGCGGCAAGTCTGTCGTTTGGTATCAAATTGAGCCACCTGCAGGTGAGTATCGCTGGATTCGCATTTCTGATTTGCAACTGCCGCCGAGAAAAGACGTCGCCACAAAGATTGACTACAGCGAACCGCCGTCCCTGAAAGAGAAACCTTCCTCATTCACATCAGCAACGGTTCCAACAACTTTTACGTCTGACAACAGTCCGTCTGACAACAAAGAGCCAGAATTCAAAAGCATCACCAGTGCTCCAGTAACATCGGGTTGGAAAGCTGCGACGCGACCGATTCCCGACGCCGAGCCTGCCAAGCCAAAGTACTCTGGGACGTTCCACCGTTCCGTTCGAACAGCCAATGAACCACATCCCAGCTTTATCGAACAGGCAACTTTTCAACTGGAGGAAGAGCATTCCGACCCAAGGTTTGAATCCTGGGACGGGCGCAGGATCGAACCAGCACGTTCACCTGATCGCTACGCTTCTTTGGAATCAATGGATCGCCAGGTCAAATCGTTCGTCCGTGAGCGAGGCAGCAGCGATGCACCGCCAATGGCAACGGTCCGTTCAAAATCATCGTCGGTTATGCAGATCGAAGAACAGCTGTCGAATGAAATCCTCAAGGACCCTCGCAGTTGGGAGCTTGCCAACCTGAAATTTGAAACCGAGCGAGCACGCGCCGGCAGCAACGACCCGGTTGAGCGTCTTGCGCTTCAGCATGTGTTGGACAAAATTGAAAAATGCGACGGGATCTGCAAAGGCTATCAACAAGCTGGTTCACACATTCCTCAATCTGGAGGCGGCTCCACGTCCAGAACAGCGGCTGCAAACCGAACACCCTACGACGCATCAGGATGGCTGAAACGGCTGGCCAGCAGCAGCGGCTCGATCGATCCGGTTTACGTGCTGCAGGATTCAATCGGCAACGTGACGCACGAGATCGTTGGCATGACAGGAATGAATCTGAGTCAGTATGTAGACAAGCAGATTGGGGTTGTGGGGCGTCGCGGGTACAACAGTCGTTTGAAGCTCAATCACGTTACCGCAAATCGTGTCATCGTTTTGCGTTAGATCGTAGCACGGTGGTCTCCACCGTTACTGCATGTCCACGGTGGAGACCACCGTGCTACGAAAAA
>CAYUNP010000092.1:8465-16659 GCA_964446085.1 uncultured Pirellulaceae bacterium | reverse complement strand
CTGCATGTCCACGGTGGAGACCACCGTGCTACGAAAAAAACGAAGGTCCAAAAGACATGTGTGAGTGGCACAGCATCCTTTGGACCTCGTTCTCTTGTGCAAACCGTTGTGGTTACATTGCCTCGGGAACTCGTCCTTCCCAGGTTGCGTCGAGACCATCGACAAAACTTGAAAGCCCGTTGTTCCGATATGGCTGCTGAAGCTTGCGAACGGCTTTCGATTCAATCTGGCGAACGCGTTCACGAGTCACCGAAAAGATCTTGCCAACTTCTTCGAGCGTGTACGAATAGCCATCGGCCAGGCCGTATCGCAATCGCAGGATTTCCCGTTCGCGATAGTTCAGATGCTCCATCGCTTCCTCGATACGGGTCTTCAACGCCGCTTGATGAGTTTCGTATAATGGATCGTCATCGCGATGATCTTCGAGAAATTCACCAAAGTAGCTATCTTCGCCGTCACCGACAGGCTGATCGAGTGAAAGCGGAGTTCGAGCCATCTTCATGATTACTTTGGTGTCATCGATTGACAGGCTTGCTCGTTCCGCTGTCTCTTCTGGTGTTGGCTCACGTCCAAGTTCCTGAACCAGTTCACGCATCACGTTGCGAACCTTGCTCATCGTGTCAATCATGTGAACTGGAACGCGAATCGTTCGGCTTTGGTCAGCGATCGCACGTGTGATTGCCTGTCGAATCCACCATGTTGCATAAGTTGAAAACTTGTATCCACGCTTGTGTTCGAATTTGTCGACGGCTCGCATCAGTCCGGTATTCCCTTCCTGAATAAGATCGAGAAAACTCAGTCCGCGATTACGATACTTTTTCGCGATCGAAACAACCAGTCGCAAGTTACCCGCAGAAAGGACTCGTTTCGCGGCGTCCTGAATCATGTGCAACTCATTCGTTTCCTTGACACGTCGACTGAGCGTGGCCGGTGTTTCGAATGTTTGATGCATCAGGAAATGTAACTCAGTGCGGAGGTCTTCGTAGGATCTTGCTCCGACCGAACCGGTAACTTTGGCTTCGGCGATCAGCTCCTGAAGGTGCTGCATGCGATCGTTGATTTCTTCCAGTTGCTCAAACAGTGGTTGCAGGCGACTGTAGCGAAGGTTCATCTCTTCGACCAACATGACGCACTTGTTGCGACGCTTGATTAATCGCTGCCACGCAGCACGACGCTCCTTCATTGAATTGGACTTGCTCACCGAAGTCACGTAGTCGGTGTGATTCAAAGCCAGCAGGTGCTTGAGTGTTTTCAGGTTCGGAACCAGACGAAGCATAATTCGCTTCTTTTCTTCCTTGTTGGTAACCGAAACTTCAATCGTGCGATCGAGGCGAAGTTTCTTTCGCAGGACCAGCTTCAACGCCTGGTAGGCACCACGGAGCATGAAGTCCGTAGCCAGCATCTTGTTGCGGAACTTGAATCGGGCTTTGTCAATCGAGATCGCAGCAGAGACTTCTTCGTCGCGGGTCAACAATGGAATGCGACCCATTTGCATCAGGTACATTCGCACTGGATCGTCAATCGCACCTTCGTCAGTAGCTTTGGATTTTGATTCCAGTTCGTCCTGACCGATCGTCTTGGACGACACTTCCCTGGATTTGGCTTTTTTGAGACGCGGCATGCTTTTCCTCATTGATGATTCTCTTGGTGCGAGAGAGAGTTAAGCAGGGATGATGCCAACCATCACGGAGAACGGCATTGGTTCGAGAATGAACCTCGTTCACGGGAAATACGGAAATAATAGGCAGGTGACACCAAATTTTCTCGGTCTTCAGGCGGTGTCAGTGTTGCATTTTGCCAACGTCTGATGCCAATTCGCATCGATGTTGCTCAATTTCAACTCAACAGGAACCGGATTTGAGGCTTCATTTCACGGCAGCTGAGCCGTAGAATTGCGTTTTCGACAAATCAAAAGCAATCGCGGACGGAAAACAGCCTCAATGGCATCGGAAGACTACTACAAGACACTCGGTGTTTCCAAATCCGCCTCGGAAGAAGAAATTCAGAAAGCCTATCGCAAGCTCGCCCGGAAATATCATCCAGACCTTCATGCCGATGGAAGCGAGCGCGAACAGCAACAGGCCAAGCAGAATTTTCAAAAGGTCCAGCAAGCCTACGACGTGCTGAGCGATAAAAAGAAGCGCCGGATGTACGATCAGATGGGTCCTGACTTTGAACAAATGGGCGGCAATCCGTTTGGCGGCCAAGGCAACCCGTTTGGCGGCATGGGTGGCGGTGGCGGCATGGATATCGACCTGAGCTCCCTTTTCGGTGGTGGCGGAGGCGGTGCTCGTGGCGGCGGAGGCTTCGAGCAGATCTTTCGCCAAATGGGCGGTCGCGGCGGAGCTCCCCAGCAGCAGCAAACTCGAGCCCCAGACACGCCGGCTCCGATCGAACAGGAGATCACGGTTGCTTTTGCCACTTCGATTCTCGGCGGGGAGCATCAGGTTTCCTTTCAGCGAAACAACGGAAAAGTCGAAACGATCAGCCTCAAAATTCCAGCCGGCATCGAACACGGAAAGAAGATCCGACTTCGTGGTCAGGGCTCAGAATCGTACAGCGGTCAGCGTGGCGACATGATGATCGTGGTCAAAGTCGCCCCGCACCCGAACTATCGTCGCAAAGGCTTGAACCTGTCGTTGACCGTACCCATCACCCTTGCCGAAGCTGCCCTGGGCGCGAAAGTTGATGTGCCCACGCCCCACGGCACCGTCACGTTGACCGTTCCCGCAGGTACATCCAGTGGCAAGTCGTTGCGACTTAAAGGAATGGGCGTTCGTACCAAAGACAAGAAGGGCGACCTGATTGCTGAGCTGCAAATCACGTTGCCGCAGAATCTGACAAAGAAAGATGAGAAGCTGGTTCGTCAAATCGAGCTGGCCTACGGCGATCAAAACCCGCGCGACGAGATCCGGTGGTAGAAGAATTGCACCCTCCGACCGGTCAAGTCTGGGACGTCGTCATTGTTGGAGGAGGTGCCGCAGGACTGATGGCGGCGGCTTCTGCATCCCAGCTTGGCAAGTCAACTTTGCTGTTGGAAAAGAATCGGAAGTTCGGCGTCAAGATTCTGATGTCCGGTGGCACGCGATGCAACATCACTCACAACACGGACGTGCGAGGCATCGTGTCGGCTTTTGGACGCAATGGAAAGTTTCTCCATTCGGCGCTCTCCGTTTTTTCTCCTGCCGATTGCGTCGAACTGTTCAATTCGTTGGGCGTTGAAACGAAAGTTGAATCAACCGGCAAAGTGTTCCCCGTCAGCAACCGTGCGATTGATGTTCGCGATGCACTCGTTCGCTACGCAGAAGATTCGGGAGCAAAGCTGGTCAACGAATGTCCTGTGATTGATTTGAAAAAGCTGGACTCCCGGGAGTTTGAAGTGCAAACCGCCGAAAGTGTGGTCAGGTGTTTATCGGTGATCGTCACAACCGGAGGGCTTTCTTTCCCGGGCTGTGGCACAACCGGCGATGGCTATCCGTGGGCAGAGAGTTTCGGACATTCGATCGTCAACACCGTTCCTGCGCTGACGCCGTTGTTGTCACGTTGCCAATGGGCCAACGATCTCAAAGGCGTCACCATCGACCCGACGCATGTCGAAGTTTGGGAGCCTGAGCCAGAAACTGCGACCAGGAAAAAGCGAAAACCAATCGCTGTGACGTCGGGCTCGTTTCTGTTTACTCACTTCGGATTTTCTGGTCCAGCGGCGATGGATGTCAGTCGCAGTGTCGCGGGGCACGAAACAAAAAATCGTTTGAGCCTGAAATGTGATTTCCTGCCAGGTAAAAAAGCGGGTGCAGTGGAGCAGCAGTTGGTCGCTGAAAAGAAAAATGCTGGCGGTCGGACGGTGTTGCGCGTGGTGAGCGAACTGTATCAACAATTTCCCAAACGGCTTGTTGAGCAATTGTTGATCCAGGCTAACGTTGTCGGTGACCTTCGCTTTGCCGAGCTATCATCGAAACAGCTTCTGGGTATTGTCAAACAGCTAAAGGAATTGGCATTTCCAATCCAGGGAACCCTGGGCTACGAGAAGGCAGAGGTCACTGCAGGAGGTGTGAAGTTAAAGGAAGTAAACAGCAGCACAATGGAAAGTAAATTTGTTCCCAACCTCTTCTTTGCTGGCGAGATTCTTGATCTGGATGGTCCCATCGGTGGATTCAATTTCCAGTCGGCCTGGAGCACCGGTTGGGTCGCAGGACAATCGGCCTGAATTGCGCGGGGCTTCCCAACGCCCAAACTTCTTTGGGCTCTGAAGATGGAACCAATGCGTCATCTCGAAACAACTTTCGATTTTTGAGTGATCGGAAACCGAACACTTCAAGACGATTCAGATCAGTGCTGCTTTGGATTTGCAAGGAAAAACCGGTTGGCACTGAGTTTGCTTGTGAGTGTTGTCAGGTCAGCGACTTTGTTCCGGTTCCAACTGTGATCAACGAAAGGACATTGTCGCTGCCGGGGCACGGCAACCATTTCGAAAGTGATCGATGTTCAAGGATAAATATGCATTCAAGCCACGAAACAAATCAAGCTTTCTCCGGGGTCCAAATCCGATCAATTCAGTTGCGTTGACGATCGTATTGGTCGCTTCGTGCTTCGCAGTTCCGAGTGTGCATGCCCAGGCAACCCCAGACATCAACAAGCTTCAACAGCAACTGGAGACGCTGCAAAATCAGATTGAATCTCTACACATGCAGAAAAAGGGAGCCGTTACAGATCAGGACACTCGGGTTCGGTCTGTCGGCAGTCAGCGGGCCAAGAGACCTCAACGAATGGACGACGAACCACTTCAAATTCGGCTCTATGATTTAAGCGACCTGTTTGTCGTTTCGCCAAGTTATCCGGCCAAAATGCCGAATGAATTTACCGGCTCGATTTTCGAAGCTTCTACAGCAGCGATGACCGGTGGAATCGGTCAAGGCGGCGGCGGTTTTGGCGGAGGTCAAGGTGGAGCCGGGCAGGGAATGGGTGGTGGTGGTGGTGGCGTCTTCCGGATGGCCCCCGCAGCCCCCGGAACGTCACCCGCGGCCAGAAAGCGAACTGTCGGACTTGAAGGCGGAGGAAATATGAGATCCGCTCAGGTCTCGATGAGCCAACTGGTCAACACGATCAAGGAAACTGTTGAACCGTCCATGTGGGGCAATAATCAGGGAGAAGCCAGAGTCCAGTTCCTGGGAAACACGTTGTTGATCACCGCAACGGACAGCATGCACTCCCAAATCACCAACTTGTTGAACCTGTTTCGTGAGCATTGGGGAAAACGAAAAACGATTTCGATTCAGACGTTCTGGATTCGCGCACAACCGGGAGACACGGTGGATCTGCTCGACGAAAAATCAAGCGAGGTCGGCGCTGGCGTCGTCGATGCTGACAAGTGGAAGCAATACCTGGCGGCGGCTCGCACTGAAAAACGATTTGCCTATTCTGCGACTTTGACTGGCCACAACAATCAAACCTTGCACGCATTGTCAGGCGAGCAAAGACAGTTGATCGTCGGTGCCAAGCCGTTCTTGAAGACGGAGGCGGCGATGTGGTTTGAAAACGTTGGAGACGTGGAGCCATTTGGAAACAGCGAGGACGATGATGACATGGACCTGTTCAATCGCACCAGGAAAATCACTGGCTTTCACCCCATTCGCCAATCGTTTCAAAGCGGAGCAGTAATCCAGGTGACGCCTCTGGCGACTCGTGGTGGTAATTTTGTGATTCTCGATCTGCAAGCCAGGTTCAATCAGTTGAGTGAACCCGGGGAAGGTGCCCAACGACCAACCGTTTTTGTCACTGAAGACAAGCAAAGGGCCGAAGTCAAACTGGACCATGCTGATTTCGTAACGTGTCGATTGAATACCACGTTGCGTTGTCCGAAAGAACAGGTGGTTTTGGCTGGTAGCATGACGCTGGATCCAAATTCCGAGATGGAGAATCCGAATATTTATCTCTTTGTGAAAACGTCCGTCCACACGATCACGGAAGACAAATCCGATTGGGTTCCCGAAAATTCCAGGGATCAGGGAGCAACGAAAAAGGAAGTGGACGAAAAACCCGCGGACAAGCCTCAACGAACTTCCGGGCCAACACCTGAAACAGGACAGAAAAAGAAATAGCTCTCTGTTTTGGGTGAACCTTTCTTTCTTCGGCAACTCTATCCAATTGAACTACCCGAGGCCTGTGCGCCTTCCTGCCAGGAAAGAAATTGTGTAAATTCAGAGCCAATCGAGGGGCTGTAGCTCAGTTGGTTAGAGCAGGGGACTCATAATCCCTTTGTCGGGGGTTCGAGTCCCTCCAGCCCTACTTCGATTTCAGGTTTCTCCAGAAGTCCAATCGGACTTTCGATTGTTTCTGCCAGCCAATTGAAACTTGGCCGACTTCTCACGCCTGTTTTCCATCAAAGAAGTCTATTGTGGTTTTTCGCTTCATATATATCGCCGCGAAAATATAAAAACCAATGAATAGCAGTGCCATCATTATCCCGACAATTTGTCCGGCAAAAACAAAATGTTTGGCAGTTTCTTCGCCAAATGTCGGCATGCTCTGCTTCGCAAGTACATCAGTATGAAACACCAGCAGCCATATCGACGCGCCAATCGAAAGAACATTCCAAATCACAAAACCAATGCAGGCCATGGCGCATAACGAACGCCCCCAATCTTTGCGAGTCAAACAACCAATGCACGCCACCACCATCAACGGCGATAAAACGACTCCCAGGAGCACCTGAATGACCAATGGGACGAATTGCACGCTCATTTGCTCGTTCATGTTCCTCCGAATCTCTTCATCGGGAATCATGTCGGAAAAGAATGCCCCCGCGATTCCGATGCCGCCCATGCATGTGCCAAACATCCCGAACACCCCAAGGACCAGACAAATGATGCATATGACCATCAGGTCAGTGGGGAAAGGCTTGAGCGAGGAATCAGCTGTTGGTTGTTCGTACGGATTTTCTGACATGTCGAATTCCAGATTCAAGACGGTTTGTAGAAGTGGTTTAATTCAGGAAGCAGATCGTTCCAGCCGGCATCAGTGGATGAACGGTATCCCCCCACGATGTTACCAGTTTTAACATGCTCGCCCATCGAGCAGTTCAAACCAGCCCCCATTTTTTACGCAGTATCCACTCGGTTGCCAACAGCGCGACGAAGACTATCAGAAACCCCAAAGAATGAGACATTGTGTCACCAAATTTCTGTTTCGTCGGAATTTGGATTTTCTCAACTGGTGGATCCTCGATCATCGCATCGAGAAACTTCTCCAGATCCGGTGGGTCAATCGTTCGACCGCCGAAGTCACTTGTCGCGCTGGCCAGACTTCTCAGTTGTTCGACATTGGCGACCGGATTGGATTTCTCCACATCGCGATCCACGACAACGAATTGACGCTGGGCAACGCCAAGAGATTCTCCGTTTCGCTCACCTTCGACTTGAAGCAAATACAAACCTGGTTGAGCGACCAGATCTTTTTCAACTTCGCTATAGTTGCCGTCGCCGGTAGCGGTAACCGCAACCGGCTGGTTTTCGCCGTTGGGTAGGGTAAGCATGGCTTTGTATTGAACGTCGGTCAGGCTATCTCCGGAAACAGATTGAGCCTTGACGCCAAATCGAACGCGGCCTTTGGGCTGGAATCGTCGTTGCGGGAAATCGATCGTAATTGAGTCGTCATTTCTGGCGTCCCAGCGAGCCAGCCACAGGATTACCTGTCGCCAAAACTGATCGTATTCCGGCTTGAAGGTGCGGCCATGCTCTTTGAGTCCTTTCAGGTTCCAACGCCAGGTTGAGTCGCCAGCGAACGCCAGGACTCGTCCTCCAACGCTGCCCGCGACCAACAAGGGATGCCGCGCTGCATCGTCACTTTCCAGCAGAATCGATGCGTTCCTCTTCACACCTACAAATCGATTGGCTCCAACAAGCGGCGGCAGTTCCGACCAGCCAACATTGTCTGCGCCCAACTGAACAAGCGGACTGTTCGTTGCTGGACGCATCTTCAACTCACCACTGATATGCAAGTCTGGTCGAATGTCCGTATTGAAATCCTGTTGCTCAGATTGGTTCATCAGAATTGGGAGCACATCGGCAAGCGGCGTTGAATGGTATCGCCCCGGACCAAAACTGTGATAACCGCCCAACATCAGCAGTCCCTTGCGTCGTTTGACCACGGAATCACGAAGTGCCTGCAACCCCAATGGACTCTGGACTTCGTCATA
>CAYUNP010000092.1:0-8365 GCA_964446085.1 uncultured Pirellulaceae bacterium | reverse complement strand
TGACCACGGAATCACGAAGTGCCTGCAACCCCAATGGACTCTGGACTTCGTCATAAAGCAATCTCGAATCAATGTTGCTGAGAATGAAAACGTCAACCGATTCGTCTTCAAAAACTTCTAACAGATCATCACGCGGGCCTGCCTCAAACTCTGAAGGGTAAATCGGAATGAACTGAAGGTCCAGAAATTCTGCAGTCGCCAGCGATGGCCGCAGGAAAAGTTGCTCATAAAGCATGCCGCCATCAATCATTACAACGCTCAAGCCCTTATCATTGACCGACAGGAAAGCATCCAGTTCGTTATTCCGCAACGCGATTTCGCCAGGCATGGCAACGGCACGGATTTTCAAGCGGTACTCACCCGGCTCCGTTGGCTTGTACGGGATCTCAATATCGACTTCTTCCACCGCGCGTCGAGGGGTCACAATTTTCGCTGGCGTCACAACCTGTTCGCGGCCATCAGAATCGATCACGACCAGTTCGACACGAATGTCTTCGCCTTTGTAGCCACGCGCGACGACGGTCGCTTTTGCTGCCAACTTGTTCTTCACATTGACGACATGCTGTTCCGCGAAGTTGGTAATCGCCACATCCCGGCTCTGATCGGAAGCCGCAGGACTGCCAAGTGGAATGCAAACCAGTGGCGTTTCCATATTGACCAGCGGCGTCGCAGCCTGCGAAATCTCAACGGGAGGATTCAGAACCGTCGTGACACCATCGGACATCAGAATCACTCCGATCAGCCGCTCACCACGTGCCTGCAAGGTGCTATTGAAGAGCGGTGAGGCGATATCCGTTTCGCCGCCTTCGGGTTTCCGCGGCAGTTTCAGCGATTCGTCAAATTCGATCGCCACCATTTCGTTATCGAAGCCAAAAAAGCGAACGTCGATCTTCTTTTCCTTCAGCTCCTTGAACTTACCCTCATTCTGCCGCATCGTTTCCACGATCGTGCCCCAACGAGTGGAGTCATCCTTGATGTCTGGCAATTCCATGCTGCGACTGGTGTCGAGCAAACACAAAAGCACACCGGACTGAAACTCTTCTTCCGTTTGGACGCAGCCCGGACGCAGCAAGCCAAGCAACGCCATAAGCACGACTCCGGTCCGCAGCATATTGAGCGTGCTGCGTTGACGGCGAGTGACTTTTGAAAACGAAGGGCGCACAAACAACATCACCAACGCGCATATCGCCATGAACAGGACGATCCAGACGCTGGTGACAGGTTGTAAGGTGAAGCTGTTCATTTTTTGTATGTTTGCGAGTCGATTCCAGGCTCGTGCTGCATAGTCAGAGGACAGCCTGACCTACCAAACACTGTTTGACAATACGATTTTTGCGATGATGCTGCACCAACTGTGAGCGACTTGCCGCTCACAGTTGTCAAACAGTTCCTGGTTGTTAGTGTTTGTAAAATCTGTTTGAAACCAAATACTCAACTACGATTGCCGCAAACATCATCATCATCAACAGTGGATAAAATTCCCGACCTTTGCGAGCTTGTCCCTGCTGCCGGGTAATATCATCTTCGCCTTTAGCCAACTGATATCGTCCGGCGCTCAGTACTTTATCCAAATCTTCTGGCCCGATTCGTGTCAAATCAACCGTCGCCGGATCAATGTTGGCAGAAAAGCCCCGTAACACGGGACCTTCAAGGACTCCTTTGAGCCGATAATGGCCGGGCGTGTCCGTGTGCGGATACGTCACTGAATTGTTAACCGTGGCAACCTTTGACGATGGCTTCTCAGGATCTGGCGAAAAGAGGTTCCAGGAGTCCGGGTACTTCTTCAAGTCATTTCTTAGCGACGCCGTTTGGCCGACACGAACATCCAATGAATCAGAATCGGCCTGGACAACGTGTCGTGTCATTCCATACACGACAACGAACCATGTTAAAGGTCTGAATTCCCGTTGGTTCCAGGGCTTGCGGTCCCGCACGTTTGCTGGCTCAGAAACCGGAGTCGTCATTACAAGAACCCGCCCTGACCCAATACGTCTTTCAATGATCGCCGGCTCGAAATTGTTGTATGAAATCACATCGATCGTGGGGAACTCATCGCCC
This sequence comes from uncultured Pirellulaceae bacterium, assembly GCA_964446085.1. Classification (GTDB taxonomy): domain Bacteria; phylum Planctomycetota; class Planctomycetia; order Pirellulales; family Pirellulaceae; genus Mariniblastus. The sequence goes on along the minus strand of CAYUNP010000092.1, from coordinate 6,307 downwards.
AGTTCATCAGGATCCAATCCCCAAAACGTGTACACAGGATTCCTGCTCCATGGAATCGAAGTGCTCTTCTCACGCAGCGGTGCCAGGATCGGATGCGCGAAAGACTGCGGGCTCAAGCGAAACGGATCTTTGACGCGGTCAGGGCAGCTGAACTGATTCGACAACGTTCCCGACAGAACCCGGCTGGCAGCTTCGCTTTGAAAAGAAGGGTCTGGCAAGCCATCGCGCGTCGCTGCGTTGTGGCCCAGGAAGATACTCAGACCGCCGCCGTCGTTCACAAAGCTCTCCAGACGTGTCCACAGTTCTTCTTTCATCGGCCCCGGATCAGCCAGAAAAATGGCGCTGTAGTCACTGAGCGACTTGATTTCTTCCAGTTCACTCTGATCGACCACCGTCGTTTCAAAACTGCCACTGGAATTCAGTACTCGTTCAAGAAAGTAGGATTCATCGTCGTCTGACCTGACCAGCAGCGCTTGCCACGGCCAACTGACCTCGAAAGAAAAAAACTGTTCGTCGTCGATGGACAGCGGATCACCACCAACGATTTCGACTTTGCCGTGATAGACGCCTGGCTGGAGTACTTCTTCAAAGAGAAATTCGACGTTCGAACTTCCGTTCTCAAAGACGTCCACACCTTTTTTCACCACCCACGATTTTTCCGGGAACAAGGTCTTGCCATTGCTAACAACCGGTCGCGATTTATCAGGCATCTCCACCGAAAGTCGCACGTTTCGCTGTGCTGCGGCCCCCAGGCGATTAATCGAAGTCTTGAGTTGCAACGATCCATTGGAAGTTATCTGACGCGCCGAAAGCTCAAGTTCACCCATCCGGAAATCGACCGGATCGTCTACTCCGACATCAACCACAAACAGGCTGATGCTGTCGTCCTCGATCAGTTTGTTGATCGCCGGATCGGACAGCGGCGCCCAACCCTTCTGGGTCAAATCTGAAACGATGTAAACTTCTTTCCGCGTCAGCGGCGAATCGTCGATCAGGGGAAACGCGTCGGCCAGAGTTTCGGGAATCGTCTTTGGATTGAAGCACGTCTTGAGCGATTCGACCCGTCGCCCGGCAGCGCCCTGGTCAACCGAAAAGAAGGCTCGATCACCATCGGGAGCCGCGACACACACCTGCGAACCGACGGGCAATTCGTTGACGATCCACTTGGCGATCGTGGCTGCTTTCTGTGAACGTGTTTCGTTTTCCAGCTCGTACTGCATCGTTGGTGAAGTATCCAAAACCAGCAAGGCTGCAACCGGTTCACCATCGTCACCGAGAATCTGTCCGCTGGCGTCTTTGTCAAACAGTTTCAGCCCGTACCATCCCGCCAACAACAGCATCAGCCCGAAGAATACTCCCAGGATCGTGTTGAGCAATTTGTTCGCGCCGCCGGACATCGAGAACAACAACACCAGTCCAATCATGGCCGTCATGAAAGAGATGCCGCCAAAAGTAAGCCACTTCCCAAACGATTGTGACGCGACCGACGGTCCAGCCAACGCCAATACCAACAGGGCGATCAGAATGCATCGCAACAGCAGCAACAGCAGATGTCGCAATCGTGTTCGCGAGCGATTGATCATCTGCTTCTGTTTCAGAAACCGCAGCGCTGGAAAATCGACTTCAATTGGTTTTGGCTGCATCAGAAAATGGATCAGCACCGGAACTGAAAGCATCAGTCCACCGAATCCGAGCAATGCAAGGTTGGCCCAAATCATGGCTATCCTCTCGCTCGACGGCTAAGCAAATATTCCATCAACGCGCGATCGAACTGCATACTCGTATCCAGGGGCACATAGTCGATGCCGCTCTTGCGACATTCCTTCGCCAGTCCATCGCGAAATTCCTGGATCTGTTTTTGATAGTCGTTGCGAAATCCATCGCCATCGATTTTCATTTCCTCGCCCGTTTCGGGATCCTTCATTTTGTAGAGTCCGCGAAACGGAAACGAAACTTCGGCTTCATCGAGAACATGAAACAGAATTACATCGTGTCCGCCGTGTCGAATTCGATACAGCGCGTCGAGTGTTTCCTGTTCGTCAACCAAAAAGTCAGAAAACACCATCAACAGGCTACGATTCTTCAACATCGCCGCAAGCTGTCCCATACTGTGCTTGAAGTCCGTCGTGCCTTCAGGTTTGATCTTCGAAAGCAGCGACAGGATGTTGGAAAGCTGAGTCCGCTTGCTGCGTGGCGGCAAGCTGGAGCGAACTTTGTCGTTGAAAGTCACCAACCCAACGGGGTCCTGTTGCTGCGTCATCAGATACGCCAACGCCGCAGCAAGACAGATCGCATAGTCGAACTTCGTTAGCGTTTGCTCAAACGTGTAGCCCATCGAGCGACTCAAATCCATCACGAGGTAACCGGTGATGTTCGTTTCAGCTTCGAACTTGCGAACATAGTACTTGTCTGTTTTTGCAAAGACATGCCAGTCGATATCTTTGAGATCATCTCCGTGCGAATATTTTCGATGCTCGCTGAATTCAACACTGAACCCCTGAAAGGGACTCGCATGCAAGCCGTGCAGAAAACCTTTGACCACAAACTGGGCGCGCAGGTCCAACCGTTTGATTTGGTTGATCACTTCCGGTTTGAGATACTTTTCGACAGACATGGATTCAGTGTGAAGTTTACAGTGTGAAGTGTGAAGTTACGTCAGCCTGATTTCTGCACTGCACACTCCACACTGCACACTGCTGACTGCTAACCTAACTCTCAAACTTCTGCACTTCAGGTGGCGGAATCTCTTTCAACAACCGTTCAATCACATCCTCCGTCGTCATGCCTTCCGCTTGAGCCTGGAAGTTGGTGCTCACACGGTGACGCAATACGGGAAGGGCGACTTTCTGAATGTCGGCAACGGCGACCGAGAAACGGCCTTCCATCGCTGCCATTGCTTTGCCACCGGAAATCAGGAACTGGCCAGCACGTGGCCCCGCGCCCCAATCGACCAGCTCTTTGACGAACTCCGGAGTCTCCGGATCGGCCGGACGGGTTGCTCGAACCAGGCGAGCAGCGTACTGAATGATGTAATCGCTGACGGCGACAGAATGTACCAGCTTCTGCAGATTCACGATCGCTTTGGCAGACAGGACTTTGCGAACTTCCTGTTTCTCGCCACGGCTGGCAGCGGAGAGAATTTTTTCTTCGTCCTCCGCAGTTGGATAGCCGACTTTGATGTTAAACATGAATCGGTCAAGCTGGGCTTCGGGAAGCGGATAGGTACCCTCCTGCTCGATCGGGTTTTGAGTCGCGATCGTGAAGAACGGCGGTGCCAGGTCGTAGGTCTTACGTCCAATCGTGATCTCGCGTTCCTGCATCGCCTGCAGAAGTGCCGCCTGCGTTTTGGGCGGCGTTCGGTTAATTTCGTCAGCCAGCAAAATGTTTGTGAAAATCGGACCTTCAACAAAGCGGAACTGACGACGCCCTTCTTCGTCCTCATCGAGCACGTTGGTGCCGGTGATGTCGGAGGGCATCAAGTCAGGCGTGAATTGAATTCGCTTGAAGTTGACGTCCAGAATTTGCGCAATCGTGCTAACCATCAGCGTCTTGGCCAGTCCCGGCACGCCTTCGAGCAGACAGTGACCTCGCGTAAAAATGGCGGCAAAGACCTGTTCGATGACCTCTTCCTGGCCGACGATTACTTTGTGAAGCTCTTCTTCCATGAGCTTCCGATGCTGACTGAACTCTTGCAGTACATCGCCAAGACTTCGCTGTTTCCCTGTCACACTCACTCCGATTCCCAAGAGATGCCATCATGCGGACGACCGTAAATGCATCAAAATGCACGCGACGCCTTCCCTCTATTGTAAATTTGGGACTTCAAACGGGCAACGGACAGGTTGAAAAGGTTTTTCGACCGAAAAGTCTCTAAGATGGTAAAAGTCCCACTGGAACATGGAGATCTCATGAAGTACCGCCATATAGCCATTGCCGTTCTGACTTTCGCTTCCTTGATTGTTGCGATTCCCGACTCCAGTGCGATGGCACAAGGAATCCTTGGCCGCGGTCGACGTGCTGCGGCGCCTGCCCGCGAGGTTAGTGCTGCCGAAGTTCGCGATTCGATCAAGCGCGGGATTGAAGCACTTGTGTCGCGTCAGTCTGCCGCCGGTCAATGGACCGACGTTACCAGTTACTCAAATGGCACCACAGCCCTGTGCACCCTGGCACTGCTCAACGCGTCCGATCGAACAGACACGCCAGCAATTCAAAAGGGACTCAAGGCGATTCTTGGTGAAACCACTCGATCAACCTATTTTGTTTCTTTGCGCGTCATGTGCCTGGCAACGGCCGATCCTGAAGGCAAAAAGTACTTGCGGCGTGTTCAGGACGACATCGACTGGCTGGTGAAAGTCCAGGCCACCTCTGGCGGATGGTCTTATGGAAGAAATGGCACTGTCGGAAGCGCTGCGGACTCTTCCAACAGTCAGTTTGCTCTTTTGGCACTTCACGAAGCAACTCGCATGGGAGCCTTGATTGACGACAAGGTCTGGAAAAACACCAAGAAGTACTGGAAGGCCTGCGAGTCCAAAGGCGGTGGTTACTCGTACAATGCCGGCGGTGGCGGTGCCAGACGTACGATGGCGGCAGCCGGTTTGGCGTCGACGATTATCATCGATGAAAACCTGCCTGACTTGCGAGCGATGTTTGAAGGAGGTCGCATTAAGTGCTGCGGCAGACCCGACAAGGAAGACCACGAAACGCTTACTGCAGAATATCTTGGCAATACATTTCAGCTTGGTAGACGTCCACGAGGTGGCAGGGCCGAGTGGAGATTTTACTTTATGTATGGTCTCGAACGCGCCGGGCGGCTTTCGGGACGACGTTTTTTCGGGGCACACGACTGGTATCGTGAGGGAACTGCAAGGCTGATCAGCTGGCAGGCTGAAGGTGGCTCATGGACCGGAGGTGCACTTGAGACCAAGGATGTCGCTACAGCGATGGCGTTGCTGTTTCTCTCCAAAGGTAAACGTCCCATCGCGATCGCCAAATATCTTTTTGAAACTGACGAAGACAAACTGCACAAAAAAGGCGTTCACTACCTGACACGAAACATTGAAAAAGCGTGGAGTCAAAAACTGAACTGGCAGGAAGTCAAAGGTGCGACCGCGACTGCTGATGATCTGTTGGAAGCGCCTGTCATTTTCATGTCGGGTAATCGCGGTTTCTCGATGAGCGACTTCCAAAAAGACTCACTCAAAAAATATCTGGAAAACGGTGGCTTCCTGTTTGCGGATGCCTGCCAGGGAGAAGGGTGTGGCAAAGCCGATTTTGATCGATCGTTCCGGTCTTTGATGGCCGAGCTCTTTCCCGAAAGCCCACTGGAACCATTGCCTCTGAATCATCCCGTGTGGACGTCACAACACAAGCTGGATCGACCGGATGAGCGTCCTTTGCTGGGATTGCAGGCTTGTTGTAAGACGAGTGTGATCTATTGCCCGCGGAATCTGTCCTGTTTCTGGAACGTTGATCGATCAGGAATTCAACGCAAAATGAAATCTGCCGGAGGTCGATTCGATCGGCTTCTTGATGAGATTCAGTACGCCACAAAAGTGGGTGTCAACGTAATCACTTATGCAACCGGGCGGGAACTGAAAGACAAGGGCGATCGTCCAAAACTTGAGGGCAAGGCCAAGTCGGTTTTGCTGAATCGTTCGCTGGAGTTACCGAAACTGATTCACGGCGGCGGGCATGATGAGGCACCCAATGCGTGGCGCAACATTCAGAAACGTTTCACCGACACTGGCGTTTCCGTTAACCTCAAGAAGAAATTTATTAACGCCGATCTGGATCAGCTTTCCGACCACCCTTTTGTCTTCATGCACGGACGAAACTCATTTTCGTTTACCGAAGAAGAACGTCTCGCCCTGAAAACGTATTTGGAAGTCGGCGGTTTCATTTTTGCTGATTCGATCTGTTCATCCAAAGAGTTCACAGAAAGTTTTCGTGAAGAAATGGCCAACATCCTTGGCCAATCATTGAAGCCGATTCCTGCGAATCATCCGATCTGGAACGATCGCAACTTTCTCTTCAAGATTGACAGTGTAACTCTGCGAAGGAAACGGGGCGACACAGGCAAGTTTGACGAAGTCAAAGGACCGCCCGAACTCGAAGGGCACACGATCAACGATCGTCTGGCGGTTATATTTTCTCCGCACGATTTGAGTTGCGCGATGGAGAGCTCAACCGTCTCTCAATGCGATGGCTACATTCGAGACGACGCTGAGCGAATTGGCGTCAACGTTTTGCTTTATCGTTTGCGGGTCGAGTAGTAACGTAGCACGGTGCTCTCCACCGTTCATTGCAA
>CAYUNP010000091.1:0-20350 GCA_964446085.1 uncultured Pirellulaceae bacterium | reverse complement strand
GTCATAGCCGCTTTGGATGGCGTAGTAAATTCGCGTGCCGAATCCCGCTTTGATCAATTTGGCGATCGTTTTCAAATTTTGACCCAGCTTTGTATCAGGGTAACGCGCCGCTTTGTCAACTTTGCCAGTCACTTCTTTGATCGAATCGGCCATCGAAAAAGCATCCGTTTGGCTTCGTGTCAAAAAAGTTGTCAACTCGTCGGCCCTGGAATCCCCAACCCACTGCTTTTGAATCTTCGTTGACTCTTTCAAATCATCCGCCACAGAATAACCATCGAGATTTCGAATCGACGAGTGAACCGATTTTCGACCCTGAATCGCGATCGGTCTTTCCCGATCACCGACCATCAGCAAACCAGGTGCCCCTTTTGAATCGCGTTCAACCTCATCCATTGAAAGTCCCAGCCAGCCATGTGAACGCTGGGATTCTTCTGCAACCTGACACGTTTGCCAAATCGCCATGCTTACTTCGTGCGAACGATTCGGGTTCGGGTAACCGACAGAAGGAAGAATCGCCAATTGACCATCTTCCCAAAGTGAAGCGGCTGACCGCATTAATGGATTCAAACCGAGAGAATCGTTCAGTTTGAGCAATCGAGATTTTTGAATTTTCAAAGTCTTCCGATGCCTGGCGTATCCTTCGTCGGTGAACGGGACAACGGTATTCACACCGTCATTGCCACCGTCCATTTGAATAACGATTAGCACGCGCTCATCCCTGGTAACTCGGAATAGCGTTACCGCATGCACCAATATTGCGATTGGCGCTTTTCGAAATGCAATGAATCGTGGCCAGTGTCAAAACGACTCGCACTAGTTGGAATACTCGTAGGACAGCATCCAAATCTCCCAATGTTTGTCTTCTGCAGATACTGGTCTATTCGCGCGGACAAAAACCTCGCCGCGAGTTTTTCCTCGTTCGTATGTGACTGAAAATTGTGTGATGTCGTTTTCGTTGACACCACTATATCCGCCGCCGACAACGGTGCAGCCGGCTCCCCGAATTTCGCTCTCAACCTTCTTCCGAATTCCTGCCAACAGTTTTCCCGATTCATCAAATTGGGGGCTTTGAATAGTTGCAGTGCGTTGATAACGAACTCCCGAGTCGTGTTTGCCGCCACCATGGCCACCGCCAACATATTTGAACTTCATCCCATATTCTGCCGCAGCATTTTCGGCCAACACCTTCGGATTCAGATTTTTCGGAAGGTCCGTAGACTCAGAAGGAAGGCTTTGCACGAAGAGCGCAATGATCGCTGCGATTGCGACCATGGCGAACAAAATCTCGCGGATACTAAATCGAAACATAGTGCCTAATCCCAAACGACAAGGATATCGCTCGCCGCTTCCATGTGCAGTTTCTTGCGAACACGCGATTGCACGAAAGACAACGCAGCCTGGTTCGGGCACGATGCATGAATTGCCCAAACTTAGTTTATCAGCTTTGTCGCTGGCCGCAGGTCTACTCGCGCTTTTCGTAGTGCCATCGCTGCAAAGTTTACTCAACAGCAACTTCATACCACAAAGTCTTATACTCGCCGCCGATTGCGATCACGAATTCATCACCTTCGGTCGCGACGGCAACTTCACCGCTTCGAGCCCCGGTTCCGTCGAGCGCGAAAACTTTCGGCGTTCCGGAAAAGCCGGCTTTTGGAACCCGAATCGTTGCCGTGACTGGATTGATCAGCGTCGGCCCATCACCCCAATTTTCACCGATTGAGTTCCGCTCTTCGTTCCACTTCATGCCTGTGTTTTCGGCGCTACTGGAAGCCAACAGCAACATCGACTTACTGGTCGCAATGGGCAAATCATCCTGCGATGTAAGCATGATCGTTGCGTAGTTGTTGGCTACGTTTCCAACTTCAACCTGCGCATTGCCAACTTCAAAACTGGCGTCAGCAACAAGCCCCCAGACTCCGATGGACTTTGGTGTGTTCAACCGAATGAATGCACTTTCCGGATTTGTTGCGTCCCACAGCAAACTTCCATCGGGCGTTTCATACCGATCCGAATCGGGCACTGGAACTTTATCCATCGCCACCCCTTTGGGATCGACGCCGATTCGATAATCGAACGCTGTCCGACCGTCGAGCCGTTCAGTGAAGGTGCCTGATTTGACTTCCTTGAGCGAATCAAGATCACCACGCAGAAAGATGTTTCCGGCAGCAGCAAGGGTGGCTTCCTTCACTGGATGCCCAGCGAAATCGAACCAGCCCTGAAAACGATCCGCAAACCAGTGATCCTGATTGTCGGTGTAGTTGAAGAACATGATCCCGTCCCAGTCCTGGGCTGCTCCAATCACGGCCGCCATCATCACCGCTCCCGAGCCTCCAATGTTTGGTTCACCCTGATTCCATTCACTCAACGTGAAAGGCATGCCATGGTAGCGCCACCCGGTTCGCATCAACAACGAATTCGCTGGCCAGTTGCTGCGCGTAGGAGCCGACTCAATCGCCTGTTGATCAACGGTCCATCTGGAATTACTCCACTCAGCATCGCCTGGGAAAAGCGGATGGTGCCAATAATTGTGAAAGTCAACAAAGTCACATGTCTCGGCAAGCACTCCCGTTGCGTGATAATTTTCTTGCGACGCCGTCACAGGAACCTTCACGCCAAGCTCGTCTTTGAGATAGGACTTCAGGTCCAGAATCCAGGCCTTTTCGGTGTGCACCATGAACGCCTGCAAGTCTTCATGCGCGGCCGCCGGCCAACCGGTATCGGGAACGTCGACGGATGAATCGGTGAACGTCTGCTCCGTATCCAGCTCGACCGTTTCGGTTCCCTCGAGCAACTCCACGCCGGCAAATTCCAGTGGCGTGGCGTCGAGACCGAAATTGATCGCCAGTAGTGCTTCGGAGTCAATCGACTCGCGTGGAAAAATGGTACGTTTGATCTGCTGCCACTGGTCCGTGATTTCGACTCTCTCATAGAGCCCCAGATCGCGCCACTCACCACCGGCCGAAGTCGCCAATTCCAGTCCGATCGTTCGCGGCTTGTCAGCCTTGACCCACAGCCTCAGCGTATAGGCCTGTTTTGCTTTTACGGAAAGATTCATCTGGCGAAGCTGCATATGATACGCTTTGTCAGAACGGCCCGAAGGCACAAATCGGACCGCAGACAATCCGTCTTCCGGTCCCTCCTGAGCAAACTTTTTCTCTGTCGTCAGGTTGGTTTCACCAAGCTGCCACGGAGCAAGCTCCCGCTTCCAATCGGCGGCTGCAACAACAACCTCACCCATCGGCTTGATGCTCTTCTGCCACACCGCACGCATTGCATCAGCATCGTCGTACTTCTTTTTCAGCCACGAATTCCAGGCAACGCGAAATGAATCCTGAAACTGCTGTGGCAAACGTCGCAGCAATTCCGTTCCCTTGACCGAAAAATAGTTTTCATTGAACATTTCGACCATCGCCAGGCCAGGATCATCAACGCGGCGAAGTTCTCGATACGGATTCGTGTGCGTTAGCAAATCATGGCAGTACTTTTTGAGTTCCCGCTGCACGTCAGGATCGTAATACATCACCCACTTGTTGGACCCGGTCCACCAAAGTCCACTCTCGATCTTCGGGAAGCCTTCGGCTTCGGTTAGCGTTCGGGAAACGTGCAAATTCAGATTGGCATAAATTCCGTTTTTGTGCAGCTCGTTCAAAAAGTAGTCAAGGCGATCGATCTGCCCAGGATCAAGCTCCCGTTTTCCGTCGTCTCCGGTTCGCCAGATTCCGCCAGGAGCATCCTGCATGTCCATGTGATGAAAGCGAACAATATTCAGCCCGAGCTTTCGAAAGTGAGCCGCAATTTTTTCAGCCTGTTCGTGAGTTGGAAAGTTGGCCCCGAAACACAGGTTCACACCCCAGAACCGTTGACGCTTTCCGGCCACCGAAAACTTGCCATCAGTGATGCCCACAAAGCCATCGGATCCAGCGTCAGGCTTTACATTGGACGCGAAACTGGTGACTGTCTCACTCGCATCATCGCCAGGAACGTGAAACGGGATCAGGTCGCTTTGATCCTGCTGAGCGACAAGGGCTCCAGACTGGCAGCTGGCAAGCAAAACAACGAAGGCAAGAATCGGAAAACAGGGTGGGGCACGCATAATCAACACGAGGATTTAACAAGGAGGGATAGACTCAGTGACTCCAGGTGGTCTGTCAGGCCTGAATTGACCAGTCGATCGGGGCTGCTCACGCAAGCGTAAACAATGAACCCGTCGATCGGCTTTGACGAACCACCAGGCAAAAAACTATTTGGAGTATTTGACGTTTCGCAGCTGTAGCTCCAGGCCGTCAAAATCTTTTTCACCTTTGAAATAAATTACGGATGTTACATCTTCAAGGTTTGCTTTTTTATCGACTTTCAGCAAATCGGCGACCGGAATAGACCACTGCTTCCATTCTTCGGTGAGCTGATTTTTCTCACCAGGTCCAACCAGCACGCCATTGTTGGTTTGATTTCCCGCAGCGTAGCGGCCGGTCTGCAGCCCTACGCGAAATTGCGATTTCGTTGCGCCTTTGATTTCAAAATGAAGCGTACCGTTTTTGAACTGGGTCAGGTTTTCACCATGCTTGTCAGACTGAACTTCAAGAGCACATCCCCACCACGCTCCGGTGCCGGTTCGAAGGTGCATCTCCTGGTCGACGCGTTCCAGTTCACAGGTGCCTTCCCAAACGTTGAGCTTCACAGGCACACTTGGAAAAGTTGAATCCTCTGTATTTTCGGGCGTCATCGATTTATGGAATGCGATGTAGTGACTTTCGGAAACTACCGCTCCAATTTTTCGATTCGCATTGAAGCTATCCAGCACGGTGCCGTCCCAGTTACCTGATTCGGGCACAGGAAGCAGGGCGGCCATCAGTTTTTCTTCGTCACCACCAAACGTTTTTGTAATCGCGTTTCCTCCGCGAGTCAGACCTTTAAACACGCCGGCATCAACCTGATCCCAGAGCACGAATTTGGCGCGGCCTTCGAGGTCGATCATGCCAAAATGGTTTTCTGATCCTTCAGCGTTGCCAGAATCCTTCCACTGTTCGTCGAAGGCTTCAAAGTAGAAACAGGAGATCCCTTCTTTCGCTGTCCAGGCTCGCATCTGATCATGGAATCGCCTGGCCTTGTATTCGTCTGCCGCTTGCGATCCGCCGCCACCATAGAGTCCGCTGCAAACCGAAGACCAACCAGTTTCACCGATATGAATTGGCTTGCTGACGCCCAGCCCCGAGACATATGCCGATACTTTTCCGTACTGCGATTTAGCGCGGGCAATCGCACGATCTACCGCCGCGTCAGCTTTCTCTTTCGGCGAAAGACTTTTCCCGGATTCTGGCACGATCCAGTAGTCGGATTCGTAGTGCGTGTCGTGAAAAGGATAGGTGTGCATCGAGATAAAGTCGACTGCGCGAATCAGCTTTTCCAAATCCGGCTTGTGATAGACGACCGCATCACCGCCCCATGAAGCAAAATTATCTGAACTGGTGATCCACACATCCTCCGACAGCTTGTCAGTTTTTTTGAGATCCTGAAGGTGAGTGACCCATTCAAGAATTTCACCAGGCTCGACATAGTAATTGGACGCCCAATGAACCATCGCTTCATTGCCGACCGCGATCATTTTGACGGAGCCCGGAAACCGATTCGCCAGTGTCACGGCGGCGTCAACCTCCGCCTTGTTGTTTTTGTCATCTCCAAAATCATGGTCGGCGTCTTCAGTCCACGCGCCCTTGCAGTCGATCCACGCACCGAGCATAACGTACATCTCGAAATCGGGATCTTCCTTTTGAACCTGGTCGATCGCAACCAGAAGATTCTCGACCTGCTTGAACTGCTGGGTGTTGTAAGTCCGGATCAACCTGACGCCCAACGCAGAAAGGATCTTCATATCCTCCTTCAGGTCGTCCACCGAAGGAACCTGCTCCCGGGTCTTCCCACGATAACCGCCGTACGAAAACGCAAGACATTCGGGGTTGCCGAGAATATCTTTGGCGCTCTTCTGAGCCGTTGATTCAGCAGAACCAAAAACTGCCGCTGAGAGCAAACAGGCAAGAAGCAAAACGAAAACGTGTTTCATGAATCGACTTCGGCAGTAGTAAGGTGAGAGGTGGGTGAGTCGCCTCTTCATCCTACCATCAACTCGGCTTTCGACTTACAAATTTCATCCCCATCATCCAATCTACGGGCAACAAAAACCAGGCAACAAGAATGGCATTGAAGTGGAATCCAAAGTCCACAAAAGTTGTCAAAACTCCGAGATAAAAGCCAAATAATGCAAATCCGATTGCGTAGCGAAACCACTGATTGAGGACACAAAAAATACTGAAACATTCGATCGCCAACGCTCCGGTTTGCATCAGCGCCGTTAGTCGAACATCCCACAAAAGTAGCTTGCCGAAGGGCGACGGTTTCCAGCCGAAGAGTTCGGTCCAAAGCTGCAACGACACGCCGTTGCCCCAGTCGAAACCGCTGGTGAGGATTTTGGAAAACCCGGCCAGGGAGTGAAACCAGCCCAAATAGAAAACACAGAGCCAAAGTACCCAACGCGGATAGAGTCTGGTTTGCCAAAAGTTTGACGCGCTGATGGCGGCACTCATTTCACGGTGACGAAAATGAAACCACATCGCGTGAATGATCAGCAGCCAGTTCGTGACGTTGAAAATATGAGCTCCATTGGTAAGGTTCTCCATCCTCAGCGCCCAGGACATCGTGAATGCAAAAACCGCTAGCCAACAGGAGTAAGGAACAGCGATTCGAAAAGCCCACATGATCGTGCTGACAAACAGGACAACACGAACTCCAAGGAACAGCTGCGGGCTGCGAACGATGTTTTCTGGCAGCCATGAGAAAATCGTCGCTGGCTCTGCTCTCCGCAGTCCAACATCAAACTCGACAGGTGTGCACGCGACAATCAGTGCAAACAGTAGCAGTAACCATGTCGCAATCTGACCAAACTGTGGCGTGGCTTCGTCCTGCAGCCAATCAAAGAATCTCGTCAGATAGTTCACTCAGCGACCTGCGGATCTGAGCCGACTGAAATCGTGGCTTCACGAACGCTGGCTTCCGGGCACGTTCCGTTGCAGCAGACAACCGACTGGCAAACTCGAATTGATTCGCATTCTGGTTTTACATCAGAGGCAGTTTTCCTGACATGAGCAACCACCTCTTCGAGTCCGGGCACTTGGCCAAATTCGTGCATCCGCGGTGTCGCTTCGATCCCCATTCCCAAGCCGGGCGGGTTGCCGTCGTAGACGAGGTGCAGTCCAAATGGCTCGAGTTCCAGTTCGGCTCCGGTTTCGTCAAACAGTTGATAGGTGCAATAGGATTCGGGTTGATTGCAGAACATTGGCGAAATCGTAAACGGATACATTTCACCAACAACCAATGGAGCCAGTAAATTGAGTACGACAAATACGACAACGGCAATGTGCTCGAATCGACGGGAGCTCGCGGGTCTTTCAGGCATACAGGTCTCCCTGCAGGCAATGCGCGAAGATGAGCTGTGGCGAAGTTGGTCCTGTCAGATTCCGGCTAACACCGGTACTACGAACAATAGCTGACTCCTTTGCGCAAGTGGCACAGGCTTCCAGGCTGTGTTTTGCATTCTGATCACAGGCTCGAAGCCTGTGCCACCTTTCCAGTATTGAAACAGGTTGATTCACAAGCCTAAGCCTTGCCATGCCGATTGCCAGGAAGTTCATCCAACTGATTGCGGAGTTTTTCCAGATCTGGCACGGCATCACAGCGCCAGTCCGCCGCCGTTGACTTGAGCCGCAATCTCGCGGGCAAATGAATTTGCTCGACTTCCTGTTCCAGGGCCGCCAACCACGGAGGAAGCTCGATACCGACGCCAGTTGTTGTACGACAGAAAGCCTGCGACTCGTGCTGCAGCAAATCAAACGCTTTGAGTGAATCACGCGTCCGTGGCTTCGCGACCGCTGGCTTGACCAGAGCAATCAATCGATCAACCTGAATCTGCGATTCGAAGCGACCTTCAATTCGACGGCCAACGGACTGGAGTTGAATCGAATATCGTTTCCGCAAATCCTGCAGATCTTCGATGTAACGATCCGCTTTGGGTGAGATCTTTGAATTGAGTTCCCGGCGCCACATGCGGGCAACGTTGTTCTGTTTCTTATCCACAAGAATTTTGTGCGCCCAAATAATGGGTTTCATTTTCCAACGCACGCGGTCGTATCCGCTTCGCAGGCGCAAGAAGTCCAGCAAAATATAAATCTTGTCGCCGTGATCTGACTGGGTCGTCGTCGTGTTGTAGTCGCGATACTCGGTGAAATTTTCCATCACGGATTCGAGTACCATCGTCAAATGAGCCACCACGCTTGGTCGAGAGATGTTGCCTCGCTCAATTTCCTCAAACAGCTTCAGGCCCATCGTTTCGCCAGAAAGTTCAACCTGCTCGATCCAGTGTTCCACGCCCTGATGCAGAATCGCACGAACGTTGCCCAGATGCAGAAAGTACTGCGTCAACAATCCATCGCCGTACTTCCTGACGAAGTCAACCAGCGCCTGCCAGCGTGGCTTGTCATGCACTTTTTCCAAAACGCTAAGCCGCAACGTCTTGCTGTGCTCAAGCCAGAGCTGCAGCATCGATTCAGTCAGAAGCTTCTGACACGAGAAGAGATCTTCTTCCTTCGCTTCACGATCTCCGTTGAACGCACCGTTGGCAGCATTTGCATCGACAAGCGATTCCACCATCGATGTGAAAGCGACCTTGAACAGTTCATCGAACTCGGTCACGGCTCCCAGGGCAACCGGATGATTCTGCTCCATCCGCAACACGGTTTGCGTCAGCATCCATGTCTCAGTGAACATGCCGATGCCCGGCAACGTCCGAAGCAGTTCCAGCATGTTTGACTGCACGAGGCGAACGTCAACCACTGAACGCGGCTCGCCGCCCCGGGTCAGGGGTACATAAAGAATCGGCTGGTTTTCAAAGTAAGTCACCAATTCGCCAAAGCTACCGGCAATATGATCCGGGTTCTGCATCACGAATCCGGCGAGGGTGTTGATCAGCGGAGGCACCTCTTTCTGCGCCCCTGCTTCGTCGGTTCGATCCTGTAGCAAGAGATCGATGGAAACAACGACTGCCTTGAGTGCCTGAACGGCATTTTCAGTTTCGACACAGGTGTTGATGGTTTGCTCAAGCAAAGATTCCTTGAACAGTCGATGCTGATCGTAGACCACCATCGATTCCTGATCACCGTTTGTTTTTGGCAGGCTGTAGGCATTGATCGAATCGAGCAACTCCAACAAGCGACCACGATTCAAATCAGCCTGGCGAACCCAACTGGAGATCGTGTCTCGCCGCGCGGCCAGTCGCTTTGCGTGGTCAGCGGGAACATCGCCCTGCTGAAAACGGTCGGCCTGGCCCGCAATCGGAATCGTTGAGGCAATCCGCCAATAGCTGGCAAGGTTACTCAGAAACTCAAGGCGATCAAGCACACGATCGATCTCGGCGTTAAGCGCCTCGTCGCTTTCGACGTCATCACTGCCACTGCTTCCGTCGTGGATTTCGCCATCGAAACCATCATCCGTTTTATCGACATAGATAACATCCACCCAGGCGGCATCGAGGATATCATCAGAATCATCTTTCGGGACATCGCCCTCAAACAGGTCCTGAGTGGCTTTCCCAACGTCGACGCGGCGATCAATTTCAAATTGCGGAACGTCCCAGTACTGATCCGCGTTGGCTTCGAGAAAATCGTAAAACTTGCTGATCTGGGTCCACGTTTCCTGCACCGATTCGCAGTCAACGAACTGCTCCGGATCCTCACAGCGCTCGAGCAACAACCGCTTCTGTTCGGCGATCCAGAGATACATCAAATCGTGAAACGAACTGGCGCCTTGCTGCAAACCAACCGTGGATGACTGACCGAGCCAGTGAATCAGCAGCGCCGTGGTGGTCGTGTAGTCTTCGCGCTGAAGCAACGCATCGATGACCAGCTTGTAAGCCTTCGGCGAATCAAAAAGCTGAGCGTGCTTGGCCCAGAAACGAATGTCGCCAGCTTCGGCACCACCTTTTTGCCACAAGTTAAGCGCTTTGGAAACAAGGTCCGCTGCGTCGAAGACTTCCGTCGGATCCACGGCGTCAACGGACATCACTTCGTAAGCTGCGTACTTTCGCCACCAGTTCACAACCGATTCGAACTCAGACCGAATCCGGTCTCCCATCTCGGTTTCGTCCTGAGCAGCTGCCTGGCTCCACAGTCTTGAATAGAGCGCGAGAATGCTCTCGACCAGATCGACCAGTTCGTAAGCTCGATGATCACGAACCGAATCCTGCAGGGCAGGGAACAGGCTGTAGTTTGCATCGAAGCCAATAATATTCCAGGGGTCAACAATGGCTCCGCACCCGATACCCCGTTTTAGCAACTCAACCATTCGTCTGGCTGCTTTGAGCGCTCCTTCGAGATTCTTTTGCTCAATCGCCTGAAACGAGGCCGCCAACAGGCAATCGATTCGACAAACGATGCGAGCCGAAGCAACGGGCACCGTTTCCAACTGCATCTGGGCCGCCGCGGGAAATCCCATGCGAGCAAAAATGGATGCCAAACGACAGTTCACCAACTGGGACGCTCGACGAGCGGAGAGGTTGGCGTTCAAAGCCTGTCGTGCCGCTCCCAACGGTTGATGCCGCTCAAGAGCCTCTTCGTTGAGCCGCTTTCGATGCTTTTCCGGCAGTCGTTCCAGCAATACTTCATAGAATCGGTCGCGGTATCGCGCCACCACAGGCAGCAAAGTGCTCAAGGTCGTTTCGGAATCCCAAGCTCCGACAAAGTCTCCCGAAATCGCTGACGCCATCAGCATCGTGCACGCCAAAACAGCAGCCGCTTCGGTTTCCAGTTCGGCTTTGGACAGATTGTCCGCCGCCAGCTCATCGCGAACCCGTGTCAGCAACCCATCAAGGGTCACTTGATGCACGATGAATCGGCGATAGTAACCCTCGGGGCCGACTCGCTGCTCGTCCCATGTTCCGAAATGATGATTGGGCCGCTTGTTGATTGGGTGATCAAAATCGAAAGCCCGTGGATCGATCGCCAGCTCATCCATGTTTTCCGGATTGAACTTCGCGGCGCGTAAAATTTCGTCCGGCGTCTCACGAATTAATTCCACCGCCATCCGAATAATGGTCTGGTACGGCCCGTCGGCAGCTCCCACGCCTTCCACGTAAACGGGAATCGGCCGGATCCACTCGTTTTCGTAGGCTTCGATCTGCTGCGACTCAAGCGTCGCGATCGGTCGGTGCCCGAGATGGTCGTTAAACTGCTGAAGCATTTTGGCAAGCAGCTGTCCGTCCTGCAGCTCGATCAGCTGCAACGTCTGCTCAAAAACCCGTCCAAGGAAAAACGAGTTGAATACGAATTCCGTTCGCTGATGAAATAACAGGTCTCGATGAAATTCAAGCCACGCCGAAAGAAATCTATCGAACACAAACGCAAGAACACGGCGAGCCTGTTTTGGATCCCGAAACGTGTCGTTGTTTTCAGCCAGAAAATCAAGCCGCTCGTTGAGAACGTTGGCGACTTTTTTCCATGTTGGACACTCTGTGTTGGGATCGTCTTCGGCAGTGGCTTCGAACGGATCGTTCTTGTCCAGAAGTTGCTCAATGGAAGTCTCTTCATTGGACCGCTTGTTGCTGCGGGCGACACAATGATCGGCGCTGTCGAGCAACTCAGTCAACAGCTTCTGTGGTTGAGAGTGCTGGCTAAAAAGTTCATCAAGTTGACCAAAGAAATTCGCATCGTGATTACCGGACGAAAAATTCAGGTAACCCAGAATCTTGTCCAAAATCGCATCGTTGGGATTTTCAGGGTTCGCGCGTCCCATCACTCTACGTTCCCAATGCACTTGATGATCATCACTTGCGACACCTCACGTTGGTGTCAACCGAATGACCATCGTAAAAATCAGCGCCTATTTGGTCTAGGGGCTGTATCGGTGATGCGCTCCAATACAGCCTTTTCAGTGACGAAGTTTGATGCATTGACCAGATTCGGTATTGCTCTGTGAGCCCTCATTGGGGACATTTTTTATATACAGAACTCAGTGGGCGAACATGGTTGACAGCGAAACAACAAAGATCAACGAAAATGGCGACAATGTGACGGAGACTACCACTGCGCCAGATCGTCCATCTTTTCCTGGTTGCTTCCTTAAAGTGGTAGCTGGTCTGATATTGCTTGCAATTGGGCTTTATCTGACTCAATCGTTGTTGGCTCCTGATGTAATTGATGACCAAACGGTTGAAATTCAGGCAGCTGACAGTAATCCTGAACCCTATGGTTCGACCGAACCTGTCGATCCAGAAAAGCCAAAACGGTTGGTGGATTTGCTCTCGATGGAGAAAGTTAATGCTGCGAAGCATCCTCTGGATCCGCTGATGGAACTCGCCAATAGCAGCCTCGAAGTCATCGATTCGAAGTACGCTGACTATTCGGCAAAGATGCTGTCTCAAGTCCGCACCAACAAGCTCAATGAGGAAAACCTGATGTTCCTCAAAGTCAGACACGATCGCGAGGCTGAAGCTGAAGAAAAGCAGACAAAAACGCCGTTCAGTATCTATACCCGTTTTCTGAAACCGAAATCAAAAGTTGGCCAGGAAGCGATTTGGGTCCGTGGCAAAGATGAGGAACAGATCCTGGGACACGGAACGGGATTACTGAACTTCAAGATTGTTCGACTTCCGCCGCTGGGTTCGTTTGCCATGAGTGGCAACCGCTACCCAATTTACCAAATTGGCTTTCGCAATCTGATCATCAAGATGAAAGAGTTCGGCGAAAACGATCGAAAGTATGGAGAATGCGATGTACAAATCGATCGGAATCTAAAAGTCGATGGTCGTTCATGCACATTGCTTACGATCACTCATCCGAAAAAGCGGGAACACTTCGACTACCACATTGCAAAAATCTACATCGATGACGAGTACGAAATTCCGACGGGCTACGAAGGCTACCTTTGGCCCGAAAGCGAAGGTGCCGACCCGCCGCTTTTGGAGAAGTATTTCTATCTCGATCTGAAATTGAATTGTGGCTTGAAGGACATCGATTTTGATGTCACCAACGAAGAATACGACTTTCCATCGTGGTAGTGCCGTAGAAAAACCGTCTGGCATCGCCACCAGCTCAGGCGGACGGAAACAAAAAAGCCGCGTACTGTTGTTGCTCTGCAACCATTAGCCGCCGACTCGGAAGTGAGCGGCAAGACACTAGCCGCCGGTTGTTGCGTGATTTACCGGTGCCTAGCGCCTTGCCGCTCAGAATTCGTGCAGCATCAGCGCGAAAATCGCGCTGTCAAACAAAGGCCTAGCCGCTGAATGGAGAAAGCTTCTCCATCAACGTATCGATGACTGGTTTCAGAATTCCCTGAACCCCATCCGATTTGCCCGACAGCATGTTCTGCACGGCTTCAATAAATTTCGTGACCATGCTCTTTCTCACATTCAGAGCGTTACCTTCGAGCTGGTCGAGACCAATGCCATCAATCTCTCCCGTGAAGCCTGTGATCTTCTCGGCCAAACTGGTTGCACCCGCCTCATCAGTAACGTCCTTCAACCCAAGGGCAATATCGCTGAATCCGCCACTTAACTTGACACCAGTTTCTCCAAGGGTGTCGATGCCAGGGATCTTTGCAAAATCTGTAACCATTGACTTGGCATTAATCTCGCTTGGATCGATATCAGGAACTGATCTGCTCTGCATGTCGATGATCCATGGAACAAGAAACATTGCTCCGATCGCCAGAACTCCTACGCCAAGGATGTACTTCAATATGCCGCCTCCTGTTTTGACAGCGCCACTGGCCATATCGCCAGCAGCACCAGCAACATTACCCGCAGCGCCGGTAACGCTTCCAGCTACGTCGCCCGCAGCACCAGCGACATTTCCAACAGCCTCTTTCGCCGAACCAAGCATGTCGCCGAATCCAAGGTTGCTGACCAGCGACGAAGGCATTGATCCTGAGAGGTGCGATTTCTGTTCGCCCAGTAGCTTACCCAGCCCAACAGCATCAAGGGCCTTGCTTTTGACGTGACGGCCAATGACTCCCATCAGGATCGGAGCAGCCATCACGAGCAGCTTTCCGACGATCCCTTTGTCGAGACCAAGTGCTTTGGCAACCATGCCGATCATTCCCTGTGACTGCTGGGATCCACCCATCACCATGTCGAGAATGCCAGAACCCTGTTTCTCGTATGCATCGGTCGCATCGCCACCGCCCATCAAATCGCCAAGCTTGTCGAGGATCGAATCGTCCTGCTTTTCAACGGCACCGAAAATATCCTGAGCCCCCTGCGCGGTAGAACCTTTTTTCATCATTCCACCAAGGATCGAACCTGCAGCGGTTTCGAACAGTGATGGTGTTTTCTTTGCATCCGTGCCGAGCAGTCCTCCAATTTGGCCCATGACCTGGTCAGACACGGCGCCCTTTACCAGATCCATTATGTTTACAGACATTTGTTTTCCTCGATAGCAAAAGTGGGGAGAGAGTTTTATTGATTGTCGAAAAGTATAGCGGTTTTGAAGCGCCAAAACACCTATTTGACACAACAACGTGACTTACCCAATTTGTCGGCGCAAGACTCAGAAGAGTGCTCAAAGAGAACCAACGTCCTGCGAGGGTGGTGTTTTACGATGCCGGGATTTGACACAGGCCGCAGCAAGGTCCTCGCATCCCGCTGCCTGCCACTTTGCGACAACCACGAATTTTCTTCCTGCCAGTTGTTCGACACTTGAGACAGTCGATCGACTACCAGTATCGCTCCAACACGATCTGCCCCGGCGCTTTACTGCGATGCTTCGTCATCGAACGCTTGCCCAGAACTTCCTCCATCGAGTCCAACATTGCGGGATTGCCGCAGAGCAAAACGGAACACGTCTCTTTGGACATTTCGATACCCGCTGCTGATTCCAATTCGCCACTTTCCACCAGCGATGGAATCCGCCCCTTCAACGTATCGTCAGTCGACTCTCGTGTCAGAGCCTGAACCAGTTTGAAGGCGCCGGGACGAGACTGTTCCATTTGCCGCATCTCTTCGGTGTAAGCCAGATCGCTCGCATGACGCACGCCGTGAACCACGACAATCTTTTTGAATCGCTGCCACGGTTCATCTGCCCGTAACATGGCGATGTAAGGAGCCAGTCCGGTACCCGTGGCGATCAACCAGAGATTCTCAGCGTCGGGAGTTTTCTCAAGCGTAAACCTGCCTGCGGCTTTCTGTGAAACTTCGATCTCATCGCCCGCTTCGAGCTTCTGAAGATGCGGCGTCAGCTCGCCATCTTCAACGGTCACGATAAAAAACTCCAACCTGTCTCCATGCGGCGAAGCCACCGAATAAGGCCGATTCACTCGGGCCTTCTCACGCTGGTCATCATCCGCGTCGTCCGCGATACCTTCAGGAAACCCAGCCAAATGCAGAAACTGCCCCGGGTGAAATGGCTCCACCCCCGAACCATCGATCGTTATCGTGAACAGGCCGTCGGTCCAAATTTTCTTGTCAAGAACTTTGGATTGGAACCATTTGGGCATGGCAAACTCGGTGGGTTTTGGAAGTCAAAAAGGCATCGCAAACGAGTGAACAGGTTGGTCAACTTTATACTAATCGGGAATCCAGAGACCTGATGAAGTTTCCGATCCGCCATCACCGGGACCAGGACTCTCAACGGCACTGGTTTCGGCAGCAGCCATTTCGGCTTCCTGCGGAATGGCACCGGGGTGGATACCAAGCGACTGAAACAGTCTCGCCAACTCTTGCTCAACACCTGGTTCCTGCATGTGACGCGACTCGATCGTCGCCAACAGCGAATCCAGTTTGTCTTCCAGTCCGTTTCGCAAACGGTACTCAAACTCGGCAACCAGCAGGATTCCAATTGGAGCACCAATCTTGCCTGCTTCAGCTCGCGATTGAGCAAAATGTTCGAGAGCTTCTTCGTGCGTGTCGCTAAAGCGTGCCATGTTGATATGGCAAATGTCGCGCCGGGAGCCTTCAAGATGATCACGTTTGAGAACTTCCGGAGTAATCGATCGCAGAGCCGTGAAGTTCTGCGTCATGGTCGCAATCTGAAAGTACCCCAGCAGATGCTCGTCGTCGAGTTTTTCCGCGTCGATGCGACACATCTGCATCGGTGTCAGGAATTCGTCTTCGGCTGGAGACAGTTTCTCCAAATGCGGAATTCCCATTTCGGTTCGCAGCTCATTCACCAGCTCACCGCTGAATGCTTCGCCGTTGGCGGTCTGTTCGAGATGCAACAGCTTGGCCTGCACCCAGGCTCCAAGATTTTCGTCGCCGGCAACGTCGCGAAACGTCTTGCCGTCGATGAAATCGTGAGACAGTTTCGACCAACGATTCAGTGCAACTTTTTTCATCTCTCCCAACAACTCCGCGTGCTGCTCACGAGTCGTTCCCTCAGGAAGATTCCAGTTCCACGTCACCGCATCAGAACCATGATTGACTTTATCGAAGGCAACTTTAGTTGGATCGCCCTGGAGACCAACAGTCTTCTTCAACGAATCGATCGCCGCATCGAAACGTTCGTTCTCAACGCAAACCAATTCAACGCGAGCGGTGCGATCGGTTTGTTTACCGTAAAGCAAAACTTCGCCAAGTGAAAACGGAACCGTCTCCATGCTCAACTCGTCCGCCGAGCGCAACACAGGTTTGTCGAGGATCATGAAACCAGCTCGTGGTGCCGGCCCTTCATCGAAAGGATCATGATCCGGCGTTGGCTCCATCGGGATCATGTGATCCGTTGAGATACAGGCTTCCTTGATCTCCTCGAAGTTATCGATCTCCCACGTGCAGCGATTGACCGCAACGTAACCTTCGGCGCCTGACATCACCGCAATGGCTTCGGCCAGCCCATGGAACTCAATCGCCTGGTGCTGCTTTCCCGATGGCATCGCCGCAACCGTGCGCCACGCAGCAATCTGCGCTCCCATTGGCGCGAACATCGAAGTTACAACCGCGATCCCCTTGGTGATCTCTGGCTGATCAGGAAACTGTTCACTCAACTGCAACAGCATCCCCAGGGCACGGCGGTACTGTCCTCGCGCGATCGCACGATGCACGTTAGTGAACGGCTTCTCCCATTCGGCGCCTTCGACGGGAGGATCCAGTTGATGGTCGGCTTTCAAAAACAGCACCGCACCCGATGGATTGTAAAGCTCACGCAGAAGATGTGTCAGTCGCTGATCTTCTCCTTTGAGGAACAAAGCAAACGAAAGATGAGCTCGCGCCGCAAGAATGTTTTGCCTGGCAACCAGGGCCATGCCGAGACTCTCGAAAGCACGTGCCAGGGAAACAGGAAGTTCCGTACCGGTGATCGCGTCCATCGCGTCCTGCAAAGACAATGTGGCTTGATCGACTTCGCCGCGCATGATCTCGATCAGGGCCTTGTGTTGCAAACCCGTCGGATGATCGGGACAGCGTTCCAGAAAGGCATCGTTGGTCTCCCTGGCACCGTCCACATCCTGCGTGGAGATCTGAACAAAGGTTTTAAAGGTCGTTAAGCAGTCCTTCTGCCCCATCGTTTCCATGGCCCGATCAAGTTGCTCCAGTGCCGCTTGCGACTGACCCGAATGGTGCTTGGCGAGGGCGTCGTTAAGATCCTCCACGACAGCCTTGCCACAGCAGAACTTGATTTTCTTCTCTTCGTGACAAGGGCACTGCTGATAAATATCAATCGACATATAATATTCCGAAGTATTGGATGCGGATTTCATTTGTGCGTTTGCACGTTCGCGATCGCGATCCAGTGATTGGCAATTCCTAAATTTAAGGCAATCAAGACCCGCAAGAAACCCTTTGCCCAGGGAAATGCAAGGTTTGATGGTTTCATTAGAGTGCAAACATGGCCCCACGTGGCTTCAAAACCGGAATCGACAATGGAATCGCGCCGTGGGATTTGTCATCGTTGCAAAACGTAGGCCACACGCTTTCCGAAACCGCCAAGCGTATGCCAGACTACCTTGCCGTTGCCGCGCCGAAACAATCTGGCAGCGCCGCAACCCGGATCCTGCGACGCATCACGGGAACAAGCAAAGCCGATAACCAGAAACCGTTACCCTTTGACACGGCCACCTTTGAACAACTGGAAAATACCAGCAATGCTTACGCGAACGGGTTTTGGGATGCCGGAATCACCAAAGGAACCCGCATCGCATTGATGGTCCCGCCTGGAATCACGTTCGTGACGCTCGTCTTTGCGCTCTTCAAAACGGGTGCAACCATCATCCTGATTGATCCGGGAATGGGACGCGACAACCTTGTGAAATGTCTCTCCGATGCAAAACCCGAAGGTGTTGTTGGTTCGCGATTGGCTCACACGGCGCGGACAATCTATCGCAAATGGTTTCCCGATTGCAAAATGAATTTCGTCGCTGGCGGTTCGTTTCCCGGCTGTATTCCGCTGAAGCGATTTGAGCAACCAGGAACCGTTTCCTTTGAGCCGATCGAGATGACTCGGGAAGATTCGGCAGCCATCATTTTCACGACCGGCAGTACCGGACCGCCGAAAGGAGTCCACTACCGACATCGCGTCTTCCTCGAACAGTCGCGACAGATTCGGGACTGGTTCGACATTCGCCCAGGAACTGTCGACGTTTCTGGCTTTCCATTGTTCGCGCTGTTCAACACAGCGATGGGAACCGCGACTGTTTTTCCTGACATGGATCCGACCCGGCCAGCCGACATCTATCCACCGAATCTGATTCATGCCGTTGAAACATTCAATGCCGATCAGAGCTTCGGATCGCCCGCGCTCTGGAACACGGTGTCCCGATACTGCGCCGACAATCAAAAGACATTGCCAACGATCAAACGCATTCTGTCCGCGGGCGCGCCCGTTCCGCCACACGTGTTACAGCGAATCAAGTCGGTGATTGCCACTGATGGCGAAGCGTGGACTCCCTACGGAGCGACTGAGTCGCTGCCGGTGGCGTGTATCGCTGCCTCGGAAGTGCTCAACGAAACCGCTGAAAAAACAGCGGCCGGTGACGGCACCTGTGTTGGCAAGAACTTTCCCGACATGACCTGGAACCTGATTCCCATCTCTGATGAACCAATTGCGTCCATCAAAGAAACCAGTTTCGTCCCGCAAGGAGAAATCGGCGAACTAATCGTTCAGGGAGCAGTTGTCACTGACAAGTATTTGACTCGTCCCGATGCCAACGCGGATCACAAGGTTTCCGATGGCGAAAAATTCTGGCATCGCATGGGAGACGTTGGTTACTTTGATACCGAAGGACGTTTCTGGTTCTGCGGTCGCAAGTCACATCGATTGCAAACCCCAGACGGACCCATGTTCACCGTACCCTGCGAGTCGATCATCAATTCACATCCCGCCATCTATCGCAGTGCCCTGGTTGGCAGCGGGAATCAGGGAGCGCAAGTGCCGGTTATTTTCGCCGAGCCATGGCCCGAGAAGGCGCCAAAAAACGAAGGCGAATCGAAAGCACTGATCGAAGAACTGAAAGCACTCGCTGCCAAATTTTGGCAAACCGATTCCATCAGGCACTTCGAGATCTACGAAAAATTGCCTGTCGACATCCGCCACAACTCGAAGATCTTCCGCGAGAAGATGCGCCCCCTGGCAGATCGCCTCGTAAAGAGTTGCGACTAGTCTCTCGAATTGGCATCGAAAACTGCCAGCAAATGCAATTGTCTTTATTGCCATTGCCCGTTTATGACAACAGTCGTAAAGTATTACTACGAAAGTAGTAAACGGAGAAAGCAATGGCTCGCAAGAAAACGCCCCGGCTGGGATCAGGGGAACTGGAAGTACTGGAATTGCTGTGGCAAAAAGGGCCGCTTTGCCTTTCGGAAGCTCACAAGCAGTTTGGAAAATCGATTGGATACACGACCATGCAAACCCGGCTCAACCGGCTGGCCAAGAAGGGCGTGGTGAAGAAGTCCTCTGATCGACCAGCATCCTATTCTGCAGCGGTGACTCGCGAACAGATTAACAAACACGATCTCGACCTGCTTGTAAGTCGCGTCAACAACGGAAAATTCATTCCGCTGGTCGCTCACCTCGTGAATGACAGAAAGCTGAACCACGCCGAGATCGATGAACTTAAA
The DNA here is from genome assembly GCA_964446085.1 of uncultured Pirellulaceae bacterium. GTDB lineage: Bacteria > Planctomycetota > Planctomycetia > Pirellulales > Pirellulaceae > Mariniblastus. The sequence continues at coordinate 270 of CAYUNP010000091.1, read as the reverse complement.
TCATTGATCGCAGATGCGGAAAAACGAATCGCGAAGACAAAAAAAGGTGGCCGCAATGAGTGATCTTTTTAGCGAGTTCATCGTTCAACTGGCACGCATTTCGATGATTGTTTCGATTGCCATTGTGGTTACAGGGCTCCTGCTCCCGGCAACCAACGCAAAACCATCGACGCGAATTCTGGCGTGGCTTTTCGCACTCCTGCCAGCGTGGCTTTTATTTTCATTCACACTGGAATTGCCCTGGCTTCAAGCGGAGCAAATCGCAACGAC
>CAYUNP010000090.1:14404-20370 GCA_964446085.1 uncultured Pirellulaceae bacterium | reverse complement strand
CAATGGCTCTCGCAGCAAACCACGCGGCAACAAACGGCCATAGCCAAACGGATTCGATGCATCAATCAGCACAATGTCGAGATCGCGACCAAGTCGCCGATGCTGAAACCCGTCATCAAGCACAATTGTGTCGACAGAATGCTCCTTGATGCAGCGGTTTGCGGCAGCAACCCGATCCGGGTTTTGCACGTGCGGCACGGCGGTTAAACGCGACTTCAACTCCAGTGCCTCGTCATTTGGCTTTCCCGTTTCAGCAGCTCCATAGCCGCGGCTGACAATGCCGACTTTGATTTGATGCCGCTGGAGAAGCTCACAAATCCAGATCACCATCGGCGTCTTGCCGGTGCCGCCCGTCGTGATGTTACCGACAGAGATCACTTTCGCAGAAACTGATTCCACTTTTCGGGAACCGGAATCGAACTGGCGGTTTCGAAACCAGAGAGCGAATCGGTACAACGGCGTCAAACATCCCAACGCCAGTCTAACAACAGAAGCAACGAAACCCGTTTGCTCGCCACTGATGATTTTCAGAATCGAAGAGATGCTCATCGAAAGAGCTGTTTCTACTTGTCTCTCAAATTTCCATCACGAAAGGCGCCCGCCATCGCGATTGGGACTTCGGATTCGGCAAGCACCAGAGCGGCTTTCTGTTTGGCGACGTCGGCTTTCATTTCCTGCTCACGGGCGACCGCATCGGCACGACGTTTCTCGGCCTTGGCACGTGCCACGCGTGTATCTGCTTCCGCCTGGTCAGCCTGGAGTCGAGCACCAATATTCTCACCGACGTCAATGTCAGCGATATCGATCGAGACGATTTCGAAAGCCGTCTGGGCATCGAGTCCGCGTTCCAGAACCGCTTTGGAAATTCGGTCCGGATTTTCAAGTACCGCCTGGTGATTGATTGAAGAGCCGATCGAAGAAATGATACTTTCGCCGACCCGAGCGATCACGGTGTCTTCAGTGGCACCGCCAATCAACTGTTCGAGATTCGTACGAACCGTTACACGAGCACGAATCTGAAGCTCAACACCATTCTTGGCGATCGCACTGAGAAAGTTCTTTCCACTGCGTTGTGGATCCGGACAGTCGATGACCTTTGGATCAACGGAAGTCGTCACAGCATCCATCACGTCACGACCGGCAAGGTCAATCGCGGCTGCACGATCAAAGTCGAGGTCGATACGAGCTCGCTGAGCCGCAATGATCGCCCGGATAACCCGCATCACATCGCCGCCAGCCAGATAATGTGCCTCCAAACGCTGTGTGCTAATTCCGTTTCGCCGTGAAACGTCCAATTGAGCTTGTTTGGCCATGATCTTTGCATTGACGATCACGTTGGGCCGAACTTTTCGAAATCCCATGCCGACCAGGTCGATCATTTTCACGTCCGCATTGGACGTCCACGCCTGAATCCAGAGTTTTCCATAAGTCGCGAACACGACCAAAAAGAGTAACCCAAAAATAACTGCGAAAACCACACCGATGCCAATCAGCAGGTACTGCCACGGAAAATTTCCCTCCGCAGCTTCTGCTTTCCGGGCAAGAAGAGGCACAATCGATGCCAGGGGCGATGATTCAATAGCAGTAACGATTCCGTTTAGCACGGTTGGGCCTCAGGATAGAGAGTGCAAATGCGAGCCTTCAATATAGCGAAACGCGTAGCAGGCTGCCAGCAGCGTTAGTGAGATGGCAAAGTCTCGCCCGCGACTCCGCAGCCACATCAATGCAAGATGAAAAGACAAAGCCTGGTCAATCAATCCAGCCACCACCCAGAACTCGATCATCGTCGTAGCAGACAACCGCCTGCCCGGGAGCCACGCCATTTTGCGGTTCATCGAATTTCACGCTGAGCTTTCCAGCGGCGACGACTTCTGCAACAGCAGGCCAGGCCGAGCTGTTGTAGCGAATCTGAGCCAGACACCGAAACGGACCCGTCGGTGGATCGACCAACCAGTTCGTATCACTGGCCATCAGGTCGCTTCGCCCCAAATCAGAAAGCGGACCAATCACAACTTCGTTTTCCGCTGGCTTGATCTGAACCACAAAGTAAGGCTCGCCCATCGCCACACCCAATCCGCGACGTTGTCCGATCGTGTAGCCTTCGATTCCAGGATGCTGTCCGACAACCTTGCCTGCCGTTGTGACGATGTCACCAGCGGTCGATTCAGAATCAGTCCCACGACGCGCACGGACGAACTGATCATGCTTTCCGGAAGTGACAAAACAGATCTCTTGTGAATCCTTTTTCTCAGCCACATTGAGCCCAAGCTGTGTTGCGATCTCACGAATGGTTGGCTTGTCATAGCCACCCACAGGCAGCAACATTCGCGAGAGATACTTTTGCTTGATGCCAAACAACACGTAACTCTGATCCTTGCCCGCATCGACCCCACGCGTCAGCAATGGACTCCCGTCACCATGAGCCAACTGCGCGTAGTGGCCTGTGGCGAGGAACTCCGCACCGACGCTATCCGCATAGTCGAAAAGCTTTCCGAACTTGATACGGTTGTTACACATCACACACGGGTTAGGAGTTCGACCGATGGAATACTCTTCGACAAAGTAATCGATGATGCCGCGAAATTCTGCTTCCAGATTGAGCGCATAAAACGGAATGTCGAGCCGTTCAGCAACGCGGCGACCATCTTCGGCGTCGGAGGCACTACAGCAACCTTGCTTGTGATCGGCGCGTTGATTCAGAATCGGCAGCAGAGGAGAAGACGCTTTATCCTGGCCATCGATCGCACAAGCTTCGACGGCTTCTTCGCCATGACGCATAAAGACGCCGATCACTTCGTGACCTTGCTGCTGCAACAAGTGGGCGGCGACGCTGGAATCAACGCCGCCTGACATGGCTAGGACAACTCGTGACATGGTTTTTGGTGTGAGGTTTTCGGTTTTCGGTGTGTGGATTTCACATTGGGACTCATCGCCCCACAATGACGCCCCAGCGGACTTGTGAGTTCGCAGCGAATACGAGAATTCCGCCGTTTGCCAGATTGTACCCGACCGCTATGATTTCGGCTCCATTATTCACATTCCGGCACCAATTCCATGGCAACTCGTTCAGACATCCGCAACATCGTCATCATCGCTCACGTCGATCATGGCAAGACTACGCTCGTCGATTGCCTGCTGCGTCAGAGCGGACAGTTCCGCGACACGCAACTTCAGGGCGAGCGAATTCTCGATTCGGGTGACCTGGAGAAGGAACGCGGTATCACGATTTTGGCGAAGAACATTTCGCTGAACTACAAAGGTACCAAGATCAACATCATCGACACGCCGGGCCACGCGGACTTTGGCGGAGAAGTCGAACGGGTTCTGCAAATGGCCGACGGAGCACTTCTGCTGGTCGATGCTGCCGAAGGACCGATGCCGCAAACGCGATTCGTTTTGGGCAAAGCTCTCGAAGCCGGACTCAAGCCAATGGTCGTGGTCAACAAAGTTGATCGTCCCGATGCGAGAACTCTGGAAGTGGTCGACGAAGCGATCGAGCTCATCTGCGAGATGGGTGGCGAAGACTACCTCGACAATTTTCACTATATCTTTGCTTCCGCCAAAGAAGGATTCTCAACGCATGATCTGGACAACCTGTCGGGCGACATGAATCCGTTGTTGGACATGGTGATGGAAAATGTGCCGCCGCCGGAAATCGAGCCGGGCGATTTTCAGATGTTGGTCACAACCATGGACTGGTCAGAATTCGTTGGCCGCATCGCGGTTGGTCGCATTCGCCGCGGCAGTGTCAAGAAAGGTCAATCCGTCACCGTCGTCCAGGCAGACGACAAAGTTGTCAACGCCAAGATCAGTTCAGTCAACGTGTTCGACAAACTGGGACGCGTCGAAGTTGAGTCCGCGGAAGCCGGAGACGTTGTGGCATTGACCGGTCTGGAGTCAATCGAGATTGGCGACACGATTTGCCAACACGACAAACCGGACGCGCTGCCTCGCATTGAAGTCGACGAACCGACGCTGGAGATGGTGTTCACGATCAACAGCTCTCCACTGGCGGGTAAGGAAGGAAAATACGTCACCTCGCGTCAACTTCGCGAACGCTTGACGAAAGAACTTGACCGAAACGTTGCCCTGAAAGTTCGCCAACTCGAAGGCGGCGATGCGTTTGCGGTTTCCGGTCGTGGCATCCTGCACCTGGCCGTTCTGATTGAAACCATGCGACGCGAAGGATTTGAACTTTCAGTCGGCAAGCCACAAGTTGTTCAAAAAGTCATCGATGGCACCAAGTCAGAACCGTTTGAATCACTGGTCGTCGAAGTTCCCACCGACAAGTTCGGACCTGTCATGGAACTGGTCGGAAATCGACGTGGTGACCTTTTGGAGATGAGTGCTCGCGGCGATTTCACGCAGGCGAAGTTTGTGATTCCCTCGCGCGGTTTGATCGGCGCCAGGACTCGCTTGCTCAACGCAACGCAGGGAACGGCTATCATCAACCATCGCTTTCTGGAATTTCGACCGATGGAAGGAGAGATTCCTTCTCGCAGCAATGGCGTCGCGATTTCGATGGCAGCCGGAAAAGCCGTTGGTTTCGGACTGTTCAACCTGCAGCAGCGTTTTGACATGTTCGTCAGCCCTGGCGATCAAGTTTACGAAGGCATGATCGTTGGCGAAAACTCGCGAGCCAATGATTTGGCAGTCAATCCTTGCAAGGAAAAACAGCTGACCAACATCCGCGCCTCGGGAAGTGACGACAACATCCTTCTCAAGCCACCACGTCTGTTCAGCCTCGAAGCGGCACTTGAGTACGTCGAAGAAGACGAACTCGTGGAGATCACACCCACCAAGATCCGTTTACGGAAATGGTTGTTGAAGGAATCAGATCGCAAACGCAAAGCACGCCTGGCTGTCGCGAAGTAGTCAATCATTTATGTGGCTGCAGCGTCTCGCCGCAACCACAAACATCAATCGGTGCTATTTCGTCATCGCTTTGCGCTGTTTCTGTTGCATGCGGCGAAAACCTTCTTGCTGGTCATACGATTCGCCAAGCATCTCTTTCATCTTTTCTTTCTGTTCGGTTGTCAGAGCGCCCATGATTTTCTCATTGGCTTTCTTTTTCGCGACAGCGACTGTCTCGTAGTATTCTTTTCGAGCTTCCTTGATCGTGTCGATCAGTCGCTTCTTCTCAGCAGCCGACAAACCAAGCTCGTCCGCCAACGACGCCGCCACACCGAATTCGTCTGAAAACTGGTTCACGCTTTTGACTCGCTGTTGCCTGGCGATCTGTTGAAGCCGCCGTATCTGATGCGGCAATAACGTCTCGGCAGCCCTGTCCATATAGCGCTGCGAAAGCGCATCATTCTTCTCCTGAAACTCCTCAGAGATTTTTTGGGCTTCCTTGTGCTTGCCTTCCTGGTAAAGCTTTTGAACGTCCTCCATATACTTCCGATTCTCCATATGGAATTCCATAATCTCCTTTTGGTAATTCTGAGCAAGTTTTTTGACATCTTCGACCTGGTCGTCAACAACTTCCAACTCTTCCCTCAAATCAGAGTTGAAGCCAAGTTGCATCAACTGACTCATAAACATTTGCGTTTCCATCATCTTTGTCTGACGTTGACGCGCTTTGGTCGCGGCGTCTTCCTGCTGCGCCAGCGCCGGCAAACAGACAGCGAAAACAAGTGCTACAGAAAACAGACATTTGGCAACCGTGCCTAAATTTTTGAAAGCGATAGAATTTTTCATATCAGTAACACCGATTGGACAGGGGATTGACGAGTCATCGCCACAAATACGAAACTCTTTGCGGCGTTCAAACACAATACCGTTCAACGAGCATGAAAGGTGGCATAGGCTTCCAGCCTGTGGACACACTGCAGCCCGGCGAAACGCAAAACAACTTCGACAAAATTTGACGGCCTGGAAGCCTATCCCACCTTCATTCAACGGTATTGTGTTCAAACAGAAGTAACATACTAACGATTCCACGACCCGGTTTCACCTCACCCTGC
>CAYUNP010000090.1:2590-14304 GCA_964446085.1 uncultured Pirellulaceae bacterium | reverse complement strand
TTCAAACAGAAGTAACATACTAACGATTCCACGACCCGGTTTCACCTCACCCTGCCATTTCATGACAACCGCACCCAAAATCGAAGTTTCTCTCTATACCGACGGCGGCTGCAGCGGCAATCCCGGCCCTGGCGGCTGGGCCTACTTGATGCGGCACCTTCCATCGGGAAAAGAAATCGAAATGTCCGGAGCGAAGGAACTCACAACGAACAACCAGATGGAGCTCGAAGCGGTTGTGCAAGGACTTGCAGCGCTGAAACGTTCCTGCCACGTCGAACTCTTTACTGACTCAACCTATGTCGGCAAGGGCATGACCGAGTGGATGCCGAAGTGGAAACGCAACAACTGGAAACGAAACGACAACGGCAAGCTGGTACCGGTCAAGAATCAGGAACTGTGGGCGCGACTCGATGAACAGCTCCAGCGGCACCAGGTAAAGTACACTTGGGTAAAAGGCCACAGCGAACACCCCGAAAACGATCGTGTCGATGAGTTGGCCGTCGAGGCATATCAAAAGTATCTGTAACGCTGCGGCGCAATCAATCGATGCTGCCAGGGTTCGCCTTCTCTGCTACAATGGGGGCTTACCGTTTTGCCACCACCGGACCGCCAGTCGTGAAACTGCACTTTCTTGGAACAACCGGGTACCACCCAAATGAGAAGCGCCAAACGGCATGCATGATGATTCCCGAGCAGGGAATTATCTTCGACGCGGGAACCGGTTTTTTTCGCACCCGTGATTTGATCTGCACGAACACGCTGGACATCTTCCTGTCGCACGCACATCTTGATCATTCGATCGGACTGACTTTTCTGTACGACGTGCTTTGGGACAAGGATATCGAACGCGTCACCGTTCATGTCGATGGCTCAAAAATTCCTGCGATCGAACAGGCTCTCTACCACAAGGACCTTTTCCCGGTTGGTCCAAATTTCGATTTCAAAGCCCTCAAAAGCGAACCTGTTGAACTTGCAAACGATATCAAAGTCCATAACTGTTCGCTGGAACATCCTGGAGGAAGCAACGGGTTTCGCCTGGAACATCCCGGCGGCTCGCTGGCTTACATCACTGATACCGTTGCTCAAAAAGACGCTGAGTACGTCGAGTTCATCTCCAATGTCGATGTGTTAATACACGAGTGCTATTTTCCCGATGGCTGGGAAGACCGTGCCCAACTCACCGGACACAGTTGCCTGACACCGGTCGCTGAGGTTGCCGCCGCAGCCAACGCTGGCAGCACCTATCTCGTACACATCAATCCGCTTGAAAGTTCCGACCAGCCGCTCGACCTGGCTTCCGTCAAAGAGACCTATGCCAATCTGAACATGACCGAAGACCGCATGGTCATCAATCTGTAGCGTCCAGCACCTTCGAAGCTGGTGCCGAAAGCTCTTCAACGACATCGGCACAAAGACGGCTGACGTTGTTCACATCCCAACGATCGTCGGGCTTGGCAAACAGTTGTGCCTCGTCGGGCGTATCGGGATTCTGAATCAGTTTCCACTTTCCATTGTGCAAACTCGAAAGCCGATCAACCTTCGACACTGCGACATCGCAAAACGGAACGGAATGAAATCCACCGTCCAGCAAACCGTCGATCATTCGATTCAGCTGACCAAACTGCACCATTCCCTGATGTCGCGAACCGAAAACCGGCTGCCCCGACTGAGATGGCCCGGCTCGGCGAATCATCAAAGGAACATGAATCGTTTCGTTGTACAGATTGTTGAACTGGCCAACGGTTCCGTGTTCACCCAAAGGATAACCGCGCGGTGATGTGAACACGATCGAAAGCTTGTCCAGGATTCCGTTGAGCTTGAGCTGTTCGAGAAAGATGCCAAAGAGCTGATCGATCACAACAAGCTGCGCGTAAGCAGATTGCTGATAGCCCAGCAAAACATCTGGATCGTCCTGAGCTGCATCGAAGCTGCCGACAGGACGTTCGATTTCAGTCGGTGGTTCGGGATCTTCTTCATCGGCGAACGCATTTCGCATTTCCCAGGGAGCGTCCCACTGACCCGCCAATCCGCAATGGTGCAACCAGCACAGCCCGTCAGAATCCAGATTCTGGAGAGCTTCGATGGCATGAATGAAAAAGTTGGCAGTTTGAGTTTCCGCGATATCGGTAGCGAGACTGGATTTCTTTGGACCAGAAGCATCGACTATAGAATCGAATGGACGTTGTGCACCCAGAGTCAGAACTTCCTGACTATCGGAAACGAGAATACTCCCTTCGTCGATCAATCCTTCCCACAGCACCGAATAGGCTTCTGCCAGGTTTGGCGATTCGGAAAAACAGAAATCAAAGAGTGCCGATTCCGCTGCGAAGCGATTGAGCGTTGGCGTATCGACGGTGGTGTTGCCGTAAGGACCCGGCAAATTCGCGGACAGGCCGTCGATGATCAGTACTACAGTTGCGGGCATAGTTCACTTTGGGTTGGTGGTAAGTCGTGAACATGATATCACCATCAGATACTCCTTTGGACAGCTATCAGCAGGCAGAGTTCGCGATCTGGCCATGATCCACGCTTGTCGTGCCCATGTTTGCATTGGTTGAACCGTGGCTGAGGCGTCTTGCGCGTCTCCCCGTAGCCACAATCAGTGGGCTAATTCCGTGTCGAAATCAACGCGGCCCTTGCTGATTCCTCATCGCCACAAAATCGATTTCCACTGACACCATAGACACAAACGGGCTTGTAGAATTTTCCTTCGATCGCATGATCGATCAGCGCCTCGGCAGGTAAACACAAACGGCCCGCGTTGCGCGTGAGTTCAAACTCAATATCGCCAACGCCGTGAAACGAGCGATAAACGACTTCCGTACAAACCAGCTTGTTGGCGCGTCGAAAATCGAATTCAAAATCGTACTGCTTTCCTTCGTGAGTGATCGCCGTCGTGATCGCCGCAGCAATTTGCTCTTCGGTAAGCTGAGGCCGCAGCACAGTTACGCAATCAACAGCCAGCGTATCGGACAATTCGCGAAACAGAACACCGTCCTTACGCGCCTCCAGAATTCTGATCGGATCAGCACACCGCGATCGACGGCCGGCATCCATCTCGACGCCAATCGCAGCCCGCTGCTCTTGAGTTCCGATGTGCAGTGCTGCGTGGGGCCAGAACCCTGGCAGGAAAATGTTTGTCGTCGCATCGTCGTGCCGCGTGATCAGCACATCACCTGGCTGGAGCAGCTTTCCGATCTTTCGCTGTACTCCCGGCGTGACACGTTTCCGCTTCCAGTGATTTCGCAGTTCCGCGATCAAGCTTCCGCTGAGCTTGAACAACGCGAAGCTGACATTGCGATAGCCCGAACGATGACGACGCAAGAAAGAATACCAACGGTACTTGAATCGGCCTTTCGCGTAATAGCGAGCACTCGATTCGATCCACGGCTCTTCCTCTTTGAGCATCGCCACGACTGGCCCAACGACTTCATGATCGGCCAAAGCTTCTATTTCTTCGCGCTTGTTCTGTGAATGCCTGACGCCCGACAGAAAGATCATGATATTTCGCGGGCTCGTAAGCGACTTGTAGATTCGTGTGAATTCTTTTTTCGAGATGGCATACCGCGGTGCGGCTTCGTCGAGCTTCTTTCGGACGACCTCGTTTTTGCGAAAGTTGTCGATCAGATAACGACCAGACCGTACCAACAAACAGGCCGTGTACCAGGCCACGACAAAAACCTGAACTTCATAGTCAGAAGAAACTTTGCCCTTTGAAAGCACCAGCGGCCGCAACTCGTTGAGCGTCTCAAACAGTGCCTTGCGCGTTCTCAAATACTGGGCGAATGTGGTGCGAATACGCTCGTCTTCATCGGGCAAAAAATAGCCGCGCTCGGTCGCGTTGATCGCGTCAGCAATTTCTGTCGCGAGTGATTCTTCCGTTGGCATCAACGGACCAACGGTGACCAGCGTTCGGGCGGCCGAGGCAATTTTCTGTTTGACTTGTTCGTCACTGAACATAATTCAGATTGTACTTTCAGAATGCGTTTTGTTGGACCGGGATCAATTCAAGCACGAAGAGGCTGTGAATTTTTCAAGCGTGTTGATTCAAGAAGGAAAAATCATAACCCGACGCGTGAGCGAGGGATCTATCGATAACCAATAATCCCTCGCTAACGCGTCGGGTTATGAAAAACTCACAGCCTCGAAGCGCAAGTTTTGATGTTACTCATTTTAGAGCCGGGTGGGCATGTGTTAGCCTGTCTGTAGTGGCAACTTTGGAAACTCGTTACAACGCTCGTCTGAAGGACGACAGATACTTCCCAAGTTTGCCTCATGTCGCCGCCAGACACACTTTCGGCTCCTGAATCTGATAAAGTTAAGCAATGTCTGACCAACCAGAGGAACTGAACCCTTACAAGGCTCCCGCGCCGGAGACCAAAGTCGAAACCAGCGTTCACGATGAAGCGCAGCAGGAACGCACCCGCTGGATTGCGATCTGTATGCTTAATGGATCCGCTGTTTTTATCATCGGAATATTTCTGGTGGGCACTCCCAACCGGTCCGTCGGCGACGATACGGTTTTCAAAATTATCGGCGGCTGTATGGTTGCCGTTGCCCTGGCAATGTTCGCGGCGGGCCCTCTGATCAGTAATTGGCTCAAACGTAGAATTGAACGAATGCGTGAAGATGGCTGAAACAAACCCCTATGCTGCGCCGGGCTCTGTTGCACAGCCTGACCACGTGCAACCCGCGCACATAAAGCGCGAACGATGGACGCTGATTTGCATGGTGTTGGGCAATTCGAGTTACCTCCTCGGAATGCTGTTGGCAGGAATCAGCAATGCGTTGCCTGGTTTTGGAATGATGATATCAACTGCGATAGGTGTCATCAGCGCCTGCATCGCGTTTGCCTTTCTGTTCATCGGCCCGTTCATTGGAGATCGAATTTATACCAAGGATGGCAATACAAATTCGAATTCGCGCACTTGACTCTGTTTTTAGCTACAATGAAAGCGGAACTGAGTCGCGGCAGACATTCTTGAGCGCAAATGAACCCGGACGATCTGCAAACTTTTCAAAGCGATCTTCGCGCGGCAGTTAACGCTGGCGTCAAGCTGGAGATCGATGACAAGCCAACGCCTGGCTCGGCGCTGAGCATCCGGAAACTTGAGCAGCTCGAAAAACAGACTGCCAGCGGTGAAACGCTTCCGACGAGGTACCAGGCCGCAATTGATACATGGCTTCAAACGGGAACCATGATTCCGATTCTCGACGGCCTGTCATCGCGGATCAATGCCTGGCGGCGCATCGAAAAAATGTTCCGCAAATCGCTGGTTTACATTTTGATCATTGCCGCCCTGGGCGTGATCGGTCTGTTCTACTTTCAAACCCGCGTGCTGCCACAGATCGAAACGGTCCGCCAGGATCTGGCGACACTGGCCCGACCTCGAGTTCATATCGAACCGTCAAACATTGGACTGATTTCAACAATCGTGATGGTTCTATTCGTTGTGGCCCTGCTCGTATTCGCCTGGTGGCTGTTCGTGGGAGGCGCTGCCAGGTTTGGATGGTGGACAGGTGGGCATCACTATATGCGATGTCGAGCCCTTGCTTCGGCAACGCAAACGATGCAAATGCTGGTTGCCGAGGGAACCGATCCATCGCAAGCAGCAACGCTCGGAGGCACCCTTGCCGGCCTTGATCCTGGCGGACAGGGAGAAATGATCTTCGCCATCAAGGACCTGGACCGCAACGCGATTCTGTCTCCCGCGTGGGTAGACTATCTGTTAATGATTGCCGATCGACAATATTTGCGCTCACGCACCTGGGGCCCCGCTTCAATGATTGTTGTGATCGGCGGCGTGATGACGTTTCTATACGTCACAATTGCCTATTGGCCTATCGTTTGCCTGATTTACGACATGTCCAGTCATGGGGGCACAGGATGACGAACACTTCAAAATCCCCTGATAACGATCTGCCGTTTGGGTTGCTGGAGTCAAAATGGCCTCTGATTCAAAGCAACGGAAACCGCATCGCAGATGAGATTGACATCAAGAGTGAAGGTCTCAGCGGCAACGCTCGGAAGCAGGCCATGCTTGCCAGTGACTTCTTCCGCAGCAGCGCCAACTACGAAAGCGCACTGAACCGCCCCAACGTTCTTGTCTTTGCCAATCCGTTAGCTCGCCTGGCCAGCGGAACTGAAATCTCACAGAGCCACCTTTCGACGGCCGCTCATTTGGGGTTTTGCACGCTCTCGAGACACGGATCGAATCAGCGAAATCTGTTTCGAATTTTCCTGTACCCAATTCTGCTGACATTGTTCTTTGTGCTCGGTTCAGTTCTCGCCGCGTTCTTTTTACTGACACCGTTTGAACAGTTGTTCACAGAGTTCGGCATCGCAGTGCCATGGATAACGAGAACGTTTTTTTTCCTGGGATATGTCGTCCGGACCTATGTCGTCTCGATTCTGGTCGTGGTTTTCGGATTGCCACCTTTGCTATGGCTTTTCAACTGGATTGGACAAAGTAAACGGCAACTGGGGATGAGCCGCCTGGATGTGATGTTCTCTCGAAAGCGGGCGGCGGCATCCAGATGGTTACTGCATCTGTCGTTGCTGATCGAATCCGGAATGCCCAATGAGACGGCAATGCAAAAAGCCTCTTTACGATCAGGAAAAAGGTGGATCAACCGTTGCCTGGCAAGGCATGATGGTTCAAATCAGGAAGCCGGATTTTTTGATCAAGTTAACTTGCGCATGGCAGACACAGCGATCGTAACACCGCGATCGAGAGCCCAGGTTGCGCTGCTGCAACAGGTCGCCACCTGGTATCGCGACACATCCACTGGCGTGATTGAGTGGTTCGTTCAGTTGCTGACGCCGCTGATGATCGCCATGATTTTTATCACTTTTTTTCTTTTGATCGCCTGCATGCTGATGCCGTTAGGCGGAATCATTAGCGGCCTTACTGGTGGTGGCGGTCCGGGAGGGTTCATGTAATGATCGCTCACTCGGACCCTTTGAACGAATCGATGACGCGGCAACGAATGATCTCGGATCAATCGGCCAGCGAACTGGCTCCTTTGCTGGCGCCCAATCAACGGGTGGTTGTTGGCCTGATGGCCACGGCAGCGCTTCATCAACTTGATTTGGCAGTTCTCATGAGAGGCCTGGCGGATGAAACCAAATCGGAATCGATTGGAAAATTTGCAGATCAGTTAACACCGGGCGCCCACCCGCTGGATGTCGCAGCAGGCATTCCAAACCTGTTTCCGTTGCCATGTTGGGCAGCCTTAAAAAGTGCCCGCGCCGACGGATCACTGCACTCTTTCTATCGAAGCTGGTTGGCTCAAACCGTCGACGACAGGGTCAACTTCACTCGCCACGAAGACACCAATGCAGCTGCCATCGGTCGGCTTGGATTAAGGACCGCTTTCTGTCTCTGGTTCATGTCAATTATCCTTTTCGTTGTGATTCCCGAACATCAAAAGATGTACGAAGAATTTGGTATCGACATGAACCTGACCATGAAGACGTTTATGTCTTTCGGTCGATGGTTCGCGGTTATCTTCTTTCCGGTGGTCTCGTTTATAATCGTGATGACCAGTTTGTATATCCTTTGTTTTCGTCGTTCGATATTGAACAACTATATTCGGCGCTGGTTGCCGGGTCGCTGGCGCCAAATTGATCTACCGAAGTCGGTACTGCGACGAAAACTGATGGCCTGGGACCTGTTGGCCTACGAGGGAATGGACAAGCCAGAGAGCGAAATCGTGGACTGGGACGCGAACATCAAGGCTGGTGAATTGAGCCGGAAAGAAGCAGACGTCATGAAGCAAGCCAGCAGTCTGGAAACCAAAGCATGGCTACTGCGAAACATGGCGGATCAGAAACATGACGCTCGGAAGCTCCGTTTCTCTTTTGTCGTCAGCGCGTTTATCTTCCTGTTTCAGGCCGTCCTGGCAATCTTCATTGTCCTGGCAACCTTCTCAATCTTTTCGATGTTGATCAAGCTAATGCAGAGCGTCGTATGATGAAAGCAAAAACCAGGTCGAAAAACTTTGTGAGACGCGGCATCCTGAAAATGGAGGTCTTGCTGGCAATGGTGGTCCTGGTGGCCGCTATCAATTTTGCTTCAACACTCATCTTTCGCATCAACCGGCTTTGGATTGACGCTCAAGGACATCAGTTTGCGATCAGTGAGCTTTCCAATCAGATGGATTCGCTGATACACCTCTCTCCCGAAAAAGCCAAAAGTGCACTGGAATCGATTGCCGTTTCTGAAGCATGCAACGACACCCTTGGCGACGCGAAACTCAATGGCGAGCTTCTCAAAGACGAACTGGGAACGCGTGTTGTGCTAAAGCTGTCCTGGAAAGGTCGCAAGTTTGGTGAACCGGTGGAACTGTCTGGCTGGCTGACCGAGTCGGAGGAAAGCGAGGTGGAGCAATGATACAGAAACGAATTCGCCAACGGACACGTGGTTACCTGCTAATCGAACTGATGGTTGTGATGACGATGACGATGGTGATTTTATCTTTGTCATCAGTCTGGGTCTACAAAACGATGCTCTATTCGTCGAACGTCGCTCAGAGAGATTCACACGCGCGAAACATTTCCCGCATCAGTCGGCAACTTCGTACCGATGCACGAGACGCGGTGTCGGTTACAGCGAACGACAACTTGCTCTCCATCAAAACTTCCGACGGCATGACCATTGAGTACTCGATCGACGGCAGCACGATTTCTCGCAAGTTTGTTCAGGAATCAGGGACCCATCAGGATCGATTTGAATTCGCGACCAATGCAAAACTGAAGTGGGATGACTCGCAGGCGCCCGAATCGGTTGCCTTGAACATAATGCGCGATCATTCAGCGTCTTCAGTCACAAAGAAGATGGAATCGAAACGTCTGGATGCACAGATTCGAATTCGGGCAAAACCGGAGGCCGTTCAATGAATCATCTTCATAGCCTGAATCGGAATCAGCGAGCCAGATCCGGAGTTGTTCTGGTGGCCGTGCTGGTTTGTCTGAGCGTAATCACCGTTCTGGTTTTCTCGGCCATGCAAACGTCGCTACGACAGCGAAAGCAACTCGACCGTGAACTGCAGATGGAACAAACCCGCCTGCTTGCTGAAGCCGGGATCGCTTTTGCGAGTCGTTTGATTGAATCGTCAAATGGTGAAACCGACATTGATCCGGCTACCCTGAACCCGAAACTGCATCAACTCAAAACTTCCGAAGTAAAGATTGAGACAACGAAGCGTGATGCGGTGATCGACGTAAAAGTCACCGCATGGATCGGGCTTGAGAATCGACCCGAAACACAGACAAGACAAACTTTGAACACTAGCGTGAAAATCACGTCTGAGGAATAAACATGAAACAGTCTCCTAAACAACACGGCTTTACACTGGTCGAACTATTGGTTGTCGTGGCGATCATCGGGATCCTGATCGGGATGCTGCTGCCTGCCGTCCAGCAGGTTCGAGACGCCGCTCGCCGAACGACTTGCTTGAACAACCTGGCTCAAATTGGGCTGGCGTTTCACAACTACGAATTTTCCTTTGGCAATCTGCCGCCGGGAGTAATTGACAAGGTTGGGCCGATTCAAAATGTCCCCAAGGGACAACATGTAAGCTGGACCATTCATTTGCTCAGATTCCTGGAGCAAAATGGCGTCGCTGACAATTTTGACATCACCGCCGGAGCTTACGCAATAAAGAATGCTCCGGTCAGGGCGACTGTGATGTTCCCTTTTCAATGCCCTTCGCAAAGCAACGCGACGAACATGGCAGGTACGGCCGGGTTGAGTCACTATGCGGGCTGTCATAACAGTGTCGAAGCACCCATCGATGTGGATAACGATGGCTTGCTGTTTCTCAATAGCGCTATCACTTACGGAGACATTTACGACGGAAGTAGCAATACGATCCTTGTCGGTGAGATCATCTCGGATCCAACGGATCTTGGTTGGACATCGGGAACTCGTGCGACTCTACGTAACGGCAGCGAATTACTCGGGTATGGTGAATGGAACGCAAAGTATGGCGGTGGTGCAATATCGACCATGAAGAAAACGTATGTCGGAGGCTTTGCCAGCCCGCATGCGGGAGTAGGGAACTTTTTGTTTGCCGATGGTTCGGTACATTCTGTTACTCAGTCTATTGATCCAGCCATGTTGGAAAACCTGTGCAATCGGTCCGACGGCGCAATGATGGGCGAACGGAACTTTTAGTGCTCAAAACTGGCTAATGTGCAACTTCGAAACTGGCGCGTTGCGTTGGTGTTGCCAATTTCCTGGCCTGTGGCGAGCGACACTCAAAGCGCAACTCGATTCCAGACACCTGCACAGCTCGAGGGTAAGACGATGACGAATTCAAGAAGCATCCAAACTGAACGCCGACTGGATTTGGCAACCATTGAGCAATTGGTGCCTGATCTTGTTGCGAAGCAACTTGGTTTTGAACGGGACGAGGTTCTGCTCTCAAGCCGTCTGATCGAAGACCTTGGATGTGACAGCCTCGAGTTGATCGAACTGATCATGGAACTGGAAGATCAGTTCAACATCACCATTCCTGACAAGTTCGACGATCCCGTCGGCAAGTCAATGTTTACACGTTCTCCGTTTTGTATTCGCGACCTCGCGGAAATCGTATATTTGCAGCATGGAACGGGGACACCAGTACGTTCTGGTTGGCATCGAAAGATCACATCCTCTCCCAAACCGGTCGCTCTCTTCACACAGCTTGGCGGTCGGTGGACTCCTGAATCAACCAAAACAATACCTGCATTGTTTGAAGAATTGGACAGGAAAGATGACATCCGTCAATTTCGGCGACGTTCCGATGGGATGCGGTGCTTCCTGCTGCCAACTGCAACTGTCGAAGTTGGAAACAACGATCCAGATGTGCCGCTCGATGAACGCCCAGCTCACAGCGTTCAGATTGATTCGTTTTTGATCGATGCAGAACCGGTTTCTACAACCGCCTATTGCCGATTCCTGAACTCAATCGAAACCACAGAAAAAGAATGGCTCGACTGGTTTCAGCTCGCAGAAAATGATGATCGAATTCGCCAGATGCCGATCGTTCTAACCGATGGCAGTTGGCAGCCGGTTGTCGGTAGCGAATCCATGCCGATGGTGCTCGTGTCGTGGTTTGGAGCCAACGCCTATTCACTTTGGGCTAACGGAAAACAATGGACGGAGTATCAAACGAGTTCTGGCTTCCTGCCAACGGAAGCTCAGTGGGAATACGCTGCCTTGGGTGCGTTTGATCCATCAGTTTCAGGGGATCAGCAAGAACCCAGTTTCATCTACGGCCAACACGAACGAGGCAATCACTACGAAGCGAGCACGATGCCGATTGCTGATGTTCATATTCCAGTTGGTTTGTCCAAATTCCATTTACATCACATGGTGGGGAACGTGTGGCATTGGTGTCGGGACTGGTTCGCCGAAGACTTTTATCAACGTCCTGAATCACGGACTTCGAACCCGGTCAACTCTGTCGAGACGGGAATACGGAGCGAGCGCGGTGGCAGTTGGGTGGGCCCCATTGATCTCTGCCGGCCAACCTATCGACGAGGGAGAACGCCGTTGGCTCGTGGGCGTTGTTTGGGCTTTCGTTGCGTTAGTCCCGTTGAAATGCTGGGCACCGTTTTGAAATCTTTCAATTAGACAAAGTGGCTGGGAATTTGGATTACTAACAATGCGTTACGCTTACGGTTCGGAGAACCGAGCGACATTGTCGCTCAGCTCTCCGAGCTG
>CAYUNP010000090.1:0-2490 GCA_964446085.1 uncultured Pirellulaceae bacterium | reverse complement strand
AGCGACATTGTCGCTCAGCTCTCCGAGCTGATAGCGCTTTTACTCGAATAATCGTCCTGTTTACTCAAAAGGTCTAACGCAGGTGTCCAAGCTGTGAAGCTCTATCGCGAGAACGCCTTGCGAACAAGATCGATAAACTCTGCTCGATAACCCGTCGCATCGTCACCAGTCGACTCACTCGCCATCTCAAGAATCATCGCTGGCGTGGAAGCTCCTGCGTGCTCGGAACCTCTGAGCAACATTCCGAATCCGGCCACGCTCGCAGCGAATCGGAAATCATCAGAAGCACTCGTAAAACTCCTGTCGTCGTTCTTGACCGTGAACTCAATGCGTTTGCTGGTATTCTCATCAGGCTTCTTGTACCGAAGCGCCAATGTCGCCAACTCACCAGAATCAGCGGCTTTCGAGAGACCTGAAAGTACGTCTACCACTTTCTTCGGTGCTTCAACAGGAACCTGATACTTCATCCCCTGAGGAGCCACAAACCCTGCCGCGGCACCGCCTGTCGGTTCGATCTCATAAATCGCTGTTACCGTATGACCGGCTCCAATTTCGCCAGCGTCTTTGCGATCGTCGTCGAAGTCTTTCGTCGCCAGCATTCGATTTTCGTAACCGACCAGACGATAGCTCTTCACTTCTGCCGGATTGAATTCGATCTGGATTTTCACGTCCTTGGCGATCGTCACCAGTGAACCTGACATCTGCTGCACCAGCACACGATGTGCCTCACGATTACTGTCGATGTAGGCATAGTGCCCATTCCCGTTGTCAGCCAGTTTTTCAAGCTTGCCATCTTGAAGATTGCCCGTTCCAAAACCCAGCACCGTCAGGAACACGCCTTCGGAAGCTTTCTGTTTGATCAACTTCACCAAATCGCCATCAGCGGTCACGCCAACGTTCAGGTCTCCGTCGGTTGCGAGGATAACTTTGTTGACACCGCCGGTGATGAAGTGCTGCTGAGCCAGTTTGTAGGCCAGTTCGATTCCAGCACTGCCATGCGTCGACCCGCCAGAGCTCAATTTTTCAATTGCCTCGTTGATTGACTTGGTTTTATCACCCGTGGTCGGTTCCAGAACCACTCCCGCACTACCGGCATAGGTCACAATCGAAACGCGGTCGTTCTCACCAAGCTGTTTGGTCATCATCTGAAAACCACGCTTCAGTAGCGGCAGTTTGTCATTGGCGTTCATTGAACCCGAGACATCGATCAGATAAACGACATTGGTTGCTGGTCGTTCCTGGACGTGAATTTCTTTCCCTTTAAGTCCGACTCGCAGGAGTTTGTGAGTATCGTCCCACGGGCAAGTCGCCAGTTCCATGTTGACCGAAAACGGATCATCGCCTTCGGGCTGCGGGTAGTCGTACTGAAAGTAATTCACCAGTTCTTCGATGCGAATCGAGTCGCGAGGCGGCCTCTGACCCGAGTTCACGAACCGACGCATGTTGGCGTAGGAAGCGGTATCGACATCGATGGAGAAGGTTGATATCGCCGCGCCACCGATTGCCTGGACGAAGGCGTTTTCATGGATCGGAGCGTATTGTTCACGCTCTCCACTTGAATCCTGCTGTAACAACATTTTCTCACCAAGTCGCAAACTTTCGCGAATCTGCTCGATCTCCTGGTCAAGGCTTGCGACTTCCTGTTGGACTTTATCAAGCCTAATCGCTTCATCGTTGTGCAGAGTCCATTTCTTTGCTTGCTCAGCAAGCGTGCGAGACACGTCTTTAATGGCCTGTTCAATCTCAGCGTTCTTTCGAGCGAGGATGACTGCTGGCGAAAGCGGTTTGTTGTCAGCAATTGCATCGACGTTTTCTTGTTCGCGTGCGGCCAGTTGTTGTTCAATAATTTTGATGGCTGCGGTTGCTTCTTCGAAATCCGGATGTGCAGTTCCTATTTTTTGCCGTTTCAGTTCGGCAGTTGCTTTAGCCGCCAGGAGCCGTTCCTCCAAAGCGGTCGTTGTTAGTTCTTCTTTGGATTTCATTGCCGAAATCCGAGCCTTAATCTCTTCAGGGCCAAGCGCCGATGCTCGTTCGTTTTTGGCTTTTTCGTTTTGTAGATCACCCAGACGACTTCGCATCTCTTTCATCGATTTAGCGAGTTCAACCACCATTATTGAGTGAATGTTGCTATTGCCATTAAGTCTCAACGACGTGTAACTGCTTTGCAATTTTTGTCGCTTCGCCAACGCGGCCTCAAAACGATTTTTGAAGTTCTCCTGATACTGTCGAAGCTCTCTGACGAATTTGCTTTTGCGTTCGGCGGGTTCGCCGTCTTGCGACGACCGATCTTCGTGGAACCTGTAAGCCATTCGATGGTCATTCGCATTTTCACCCGCTTTCCTGCCTCCTAACAAGACAGTTCCGCCATCGGACACGGATTCTTCACGCTTGAGCTCATAACGAGACGAAGCTATATCGCGCCCGTTTGCGCCGGCATGCCGGCCACCACCAAACCCACCGCCACCTTGGCCACCCCATTGTCCCTGTTGA
>CAYUNP010000089.1:0-20706 GCA_964446085.1 uncultured Pirellulaceae bacterium | reverse complement strand
CGTGACCTGCTTCCAATCGTTGAGGGAACGTCGGTGAAAACCCGCCACGGCTACATCAGCACCGATCACATTCTGTTCGTCGCCGCAGGAGCCTTTCACAAGAACCAGCCCAGCGATTTGATGCCGGAGCTACAAGGTAGATTCCCAATTCGCGTTGAGCTGAACGATTTGACTGAAGATGATTTCGTGCGAATTCTGACCGAGCCAACCAACAGCTTAACGCGTCAGTACGCGGCGCTTTTGGAAACCGAAGGCGTGAATCTTGAGTTCGCCGAAGACGGAGTTCGTGAGCTTGCCAAGATTGCAACGCGCGTCAACGAAACAACCGTCAACATCGGAGCCCGCCGACTGTATACGATCCTTGAGCATCTGCTCGAAGAGCTCAGTTTCGAGGCTCCTGATATGTCGTCCGGTTCGGTCACGATCAACGCCGGTTAT
The DNA here is from genome assembly GCA_964446085.1 of uncultured Pirellulaceae bacterium. GTDB lineage: Bacteria > Planctomycetota > Planctomycetia > Pirellulales > Pirellulaceae > Mariniblastus. Next base: position 20,268 of record CAYUNP010000089.1, on the reverse strand, counting down.
GTAACCAAACGGCTTGGTGAAATTGTCGAAGACGAAGACCTCAGTCGCTATATCTTATAGCACGCAAAAAAGCGGCCAAGTATCATCATCGAGGATGAATACCTGGCCGCACCTTCCCGGCCACGTAGTTTTGTTGACTTACTTTCGACGCCTAATCGCCAGGAAGCCGATGGACGTGGCACATAGCAGAATGATGCTCGATGGCTCCGGAACGGCTGTGGTTGAAATCGAGAATCCAAACGTTTCTGAGGCACCGGATCCAAAAATTTCTTCGTCCAATGCGCTTACCGTGGATGTTAACCAGCTTGCGTTAGTGAATCCGCTTCCGACCAATCGATCGGAGACAGTAAAAGTCGTGGTTCCCTCGCCAGTGGTTGCGAAATCGAGAGTGCCGATGAGAACTGTGGACGCTCTCAAGCCAGTACTGTTGGATTCAAAATATTCCCATTGGAATCCGTTGGCAGACCGTACATCATGATTCTCCAAATCAAAGAATGAATTGGGATCTGCACTGCTGATGTTTCCCAATCCTTCTGAGTGCACCAGATCCAACCCGAAACCAATCAAGCCATCGTTGACAAGTTGAGTGTCAGCAGCGGTCTCAGTCAGAAAGATTTGAACCGTAGCCGTTTCGCCAGTGTCGACGGTAAAGGCGTTCGCAAATGTTGTCCCCGAGTCATTCGAAAATTGCAGAACCGTTTCAGCCTGTGCAGTTCCACCGAGGCAGGTTGCGGCAACCAAAAGGGCCAGGATTTTAGTGAAGTGTTGCTTGTTCATTGTCGTGTTTCTTTCTGATGATGGACTTGTTGGGCACGAATTGATTTGTGTACCAGTGACGAATCTCGCTTCATAAGTAGAGGCGAGAAATTGAAGGAAAGACCTGATGACTTTTTTAAAAATGTTGAGATTCGTGTGTCGGCAACGTTCCGAGAGCGGACCAGGTGGCATATGCTTCAGCCTGTGATCAGGATGCCAAAACACAGGCTAGAAGCCTATGCCACCCAGCAATGCAAACGGTTTCTACGACTTAAGTTCGAAAATTGACAGCCTCTCCGAGTCGTGCTTCATTGAAAAGTGACTCAGGGGAGTTGTGGATCGAGTTTCGTTCTGGCTACTGCCAACTCCCCGTTAGATGGATGTGTTGAATCGAGTCCGGAACTGGAGCAGGTCAAATACGTTGACCCGCCCGTCGCCATTGAAGTCAAGAGCCGGATTGAAATTGGCGTCGCCATTGACGCTGTTGAACGATTTGCGGAAATCCAGCAAATCGAAGATGTTGACGTCTCCGCTTCCATTGGTGTCGCCGTAGAGTCGGAAGAACTCGTCCGTTGCATTGCCGCCTGCGGAACCGTTTCCATTTCCATCAATTTGATTTCCGGATCCGTCGGTAATCGTGTCGAACGTCGTCAACCGGTAGTTTCCGTCAGCAAGCGATCCACCAATGATCCCGGAGCCGTTGAAAGTCAGCGTGGCAACTGTTTTTCCGCCCACGACCTGTGTAGAAACATTGGGAGCGAAGTAGATGCCTAAATCGATGTTCTCAAGCATGAATGAACTGGAATCAACGTTGACGATTTCGCTAAACGTAATTGTGAGCTCTCGAATCGAACTTCGTTGAGCGTCTCCACCATTGATGACAAAGCTCTCAATCACAGGAGCAATGGAATCCAGCTCGAAAGCACCAATGTCGATCGTGCTGGTACCATTTCCATCTCCATCGGCAATCCGATCGAAGCCCACGCCCCGTTGATCGGTTGACAGTCCCGGTCCCACAGCAATATTTCCTGCGTCGACCAGCGGACTTTGGTCAAACAGACGATGCGTATGCGTAAGTCCGCCGTTGTCTCTGAGCGTGGTATCCACAATCGATGTGAGATCAGCCGTTCCAGTCCCGTTGTTGCCGACCAGATTATTGTTGACTCCATCAGTCAGTCCGCCAGCAGTCCCAGCGTCGCCGATGAAATTGAATGTGCCTGCCATCAACGTCCCACTGATATCATCGGGGACATCACTGCCGATCACGCCGCGTACATTGCCAGCAACGATTGAGTTGAAAATCGAAATGTCGGTGCCGAAGACATCAATTCCACCGCCCGTTCCTGTGCCATCGCCATCGGAGTCGGACCGGTTGCCGATGATGGTTGCGTTACGAACATTCGTCGTGGCTCCGTTGATGCCGTTCGTGATTCCTCCGCCCCAGTTGATCGCTTCGTTACCGCTAATGGTCGTGTTAAGGATGTCGGCGAAGCCCGAGTCAATATAGATTCCTGCACCGACGCTGGCACTGTTGGCAGAGACGACGCTGTTAAGCATGAACAGCGAACCAACGGTCTGGTAAATCCCGCCACCGTCGGCCGTTGCTGCATTACCCGTCAGGGCAACACCACTGAGAAGCAAACCTTCACGGCTGAGGATTCCTCCGCCGGAACCTGTCGCATTTCCATCGGCGATCGTGAGTCCGATGAGCGAAACACTGAGGACATTCGCGTCATCGGAATCATCGATGTTGAAGACGCGATGCTGATTGTCGCCGCTGATGGTCAGCAGGTCGGCGCCCGGCCCTTGGATCGTGATTGGAGTCGTGATCGCCAGTTCGCTGGTTGTGACCAGAGTTTGCCCCCGGTTGAAGTCAGCCGGAATCGTGATTGTATCAGCACCTGCATCACTGTTGGCAAACTCAATCGCTTCCCGCAGCGACGTCAGGCCATCGGTGTCACTGACCACATCGAGCGCCGTCGTGACGTTCAGGAATCCGGCTGCATCGCTGACCAGAACGTCAAACGTCCTCGTGCCGATCAGGTTAAACGAATCCGTTGCAGAAACCGTGATGGTTGCTGTGCCGGTTTGGCCATTGTCAATGTCCAGCGTCAGCACATTGTTGGCATCCAACGTCACGGACGTGAATACGCCAGGATCATTGTCAACGGTAAACTCGTAAATCAGATCGGTCGCCAGTTCCTGTTCGTCCGTAAAGAGATCAGTTAAATTCAAAGTCAGATCATGAACCGTCGATGTCTGAAGGTCGGTGATCCCCAGTGGAACCGGCGGGGAAGTATAGTCCACGAAATCCGAGAAGTCGGTGGAAGGAGTCATGCGATTAGGAGTCTTGCGATTAGGAGTCATGCGACTCTCGTTTTCACTGTCATCGAAGATCGTAACCTGCGAATCGATCCTGCCGATGTCGAGGCGAAGGGCAAACTCGCCGGTCTGCCCTGGTGAGTCGGACGCCTGGAAGTCTCCAATATACACGTCTTCCAGGGTCCACGTTCGGAACGGTCTGCGGCCAGTATTATCTGGTGTATCCTGGTACGATGTCAGCGTAAGATTACTGATCGCGTCATCATCGCCCAGGCTGCGAATGAGACCTGCAGTTGCAACGTCCAGGTTGGCGATCAGTTCGAAGGATGTTCGCGAAATATCGTTCTGACGTAACTCAATATTCCCGTCTCCGACTGACTGAAAGATTGGATTTTCAGTGGCCCAAGAGAATGCGGAAACAGAAATCTGTGCACCGCCAGGGAACTCAAGTACGTGGTCAGGAAGCGGACCTTCCAGCGTCGTGCCGGCAAAACCTGTGTCCCCCACAAACTCATTGTTGGACACATCCCATTCAACGATACTGTTTGCTGCTTTGGCACCCGTTTCGTCATAGGACTGGAATTCGGCCTTGATTTCGCTTTCGATTTCGAGTGAAAAACCTACCGTTGAACTTGCTTCGCCAACGGCGTCTCTAAACGAAAATTCTTTGACGGTGTAGTTTGACAGCGTCCAGGTTTCTTGAGGGACGTTGACTCCATTTTGCACCACGGTGGAATGGATGACGGACTCGCTTATGTTCCTTCCGAGTCCCAGGCTCGTGAGCAAACCAGGGGATGGTCCGCTGTTCGAAACAAGATTGATGACTCCGGGCGATGCGGTGGAAGGAGTTCTGGAGCCTTCACTGTCGATTTCGCTGATCGAACGTTCTGCCGAAAAGTCAAATTCTTCGACCGGAAGAACAAAGTCTGAACCGAAATCAATGAAGTCTGTGAATCCACTCTTTGTCATGAACCCAACTTTGTCGGATCCTTCAATTGTATTTTCTGGGATATTCCATTCAAACGAACTTGTAACGTTTCCGGCCAGATCAAATGTTTCCAGTTCAACCTCGGCAAAGTTGAGCGCGAAAGTGTCTGAGGAATTCGACGTGGCCACGTTGAATTCGGACTCAAAGTTCCTGATGATTATATCGGTTAATTCCCAACGATATTCCTCGACTCGCTCTCCATCGACATCGGAGAAGCTGCTAAGTGTGGCGCCTGTAAGTTGCTGTCCAGCAGCCAATGTTGCAGCAAACAGGCCAGGGGCAATGAATTCACTGTCAATAGTAAACTCAATGTCACTGGCGACAGGATCTCCGTTCTCTTGAGTCGTGACTGCCCAGACAACTGAATCGATTGCCAAATCCGTTGATCCCCCAGCGTGATTCAATGTCAGCTTCAAATCGGGCTTGTCATTGGGCGATTGAAAAGTCACGTTTGGCAATGAGCCAGTCGTCGTATTTGTGGACCTGGTGTAGGAGGCAATATGCGGTATCTCATTGCCTTGGGCATCGGTTTCTATTGCTTCGCTAGTCACCTTGTCGAAAAATATCGAGAAGTCTATTGATTCTGCACCTGAAATATTAAAACTGGAAATCGAGGCCGTTTCGAGTGTCAAACTTCTGTCAACCGAAGGGAGGTTGATGGTGATCTCGTCCATCCCCTCGCTGGCAGCGAGCGCGGCAACGATGCCTGGCGTTGTCAAGTCGACCGCAGCTGAAACAGATAGATCGTCAACGAAAGTACCGCCCGCTCCCTGCCCTGAACCCAGATGTGTCGTCCCGCTGTTGGTGGCGCCAAAATTGAGATTCGTCAGTGGCAGCGTCGCGCCATTTGAGAAAACGATGTGGTCAAGATTTGCAAGTTCACCGGGATCACGAACTGACCGGATTCCCCCGGATGCAGTGTCCTCTACAATATCCCACGTGGATTTTGAAAATTCTTGGATGCTCCCATCCGATTTATAAGTGAATTGCTCCAATTCGATTTTCGAAAACGACAGGCTGAATACATTTTCCGTTTCAAGCTCACCGTCGTCGAAAATTTCAACAGTGAAGCTATTTATTCTGGGCTCATAAAGCGTCCACTTCAGATTATCCCTTTCGGTTTTATTATCTTCGAACTGGTCCCGTAGCACGATTGTATCAAGGTTAACTCCTCGCAGAACTGCTTCCAGTAACGCAGGCGTTGATTGATCGACCTCACGTTCAACTATAATTTCCAGCGCCGTCGGATCCCCGCACGTTGTTTGGCTGCAAGATGAAAAACCTCCAAATGAAAAATCATCGATTGGCAACTCAGCTTTGCCGATCGTCAGGGAAAGGCCGTCAGTGACATTCGTATTGGCAAAATCGGCCGCGCCACCAACTTTGTTCGCCAACAGATCAAATGTAGTGGACTGTTCCGTTTCAAAATTACCCTGGTTGTCCACGCCTTTGAAGGAAAACTCCAAATCGGTAAATGAAAAATTGATATCCTCAAAGACTCCATCGAATTCTTCAATTTCTGTCGTTTGGAAGCTGCTGGTTTGGATTTGTGACAGTTCAAGCGAAATCTCTGGCTGAATTACGCTTGGATTCTCAGAAAAGACGCTAATGTCCAGACCGTCGCGAACTGGGCCCAGCACTGATTCCGTCAACAGATCTGGAGTCGCTTGGTCGAAGTCCTTGTGGACGAACACGTTGCTGACGAAAGGAATTCTATTTTGTTGGTTACCGATGCTGAAACTATCTTGTTGGTTACCGATGCTGAAACCAAAGCTAAGGATCTCAGATTCGCCTTCGTGCCCTGAGATCAGCGAGCTGCCCTGGATGGGACCCACGTCTGCATCGCTACCTACGCCATCAATGCCAAGCGTAATTGCCAAAAGACGACGGTCTTCAAGTTTCTCGAATAGAGATTGAGGATTACGCTTTCGCTGACGCGATGAACGACGTGATTTTTGTGATCGAGATTTATTTTTTCGTGACATGGTGTCGCTTCAGTAAGAAGTATGAATTGATTGTCGCCCCTCTCCCGCGAGAGGGTTCGGTTGCAAGACTTGCGAAATTTCACTCATCTGACCTTCGGTCACCTTCTCGCCAGGAAAAGGAGCACCGACAGGGCTATGATTTTTTAAAGTGACTCATTTCACCAGCAATCCTTTCCTGGCCAATATTTCCAGGTTTGGCTTTAACTGTTGTCCAATCAGTTCGCGGATGGCTTGTGTTTCGGTCACCGGTTGTCCCTGATGCTGCATAACGAATTCGGATTCCTCCACGAATCCAACCAGCAGATCCAGTAGCTGATCGTGAGTCCTGTTCCCGTCGAGCTGTCCAACCAGAAATTGGTTCAACGGATTGAGGTTCGTCGTTTGAAACAGTCTTGTGGCGACCCGATTGCCGAATTGAGTTTGCGCCCGCGCCAATGGACAGGCTGTTGGTCGATCCGCAACTGCGACGGTGAATGTGTTCGTTGCCACCTGGACTGAAACTGCCCCGGCAATCAACGACCTGAGCATGTGCTGGGCCAGCCGAGCCGAATCTTGCTGCATGGAATCACGATTTGAAAGCACAATCCCATTGCCGGCGACTGCTTTTCGCGACGCAACATCAAGGTCCGTAAATTTGATTGGCTGAGGCCAGGCTTTGGCCAGCAGCCCAAGTGCCGCTTTGCAGGTTGGATCATTGACGGTGATCTTCGTTTGACGAAGCCCCACAAAGGAAACTTGTGTTCCTGGCGTCAGATCGATCGGCCCTGATTCAGGGTCCGTTACAGCGGGACAAGCCAGAAACAGGTCGTCAATGTTTTGGTTCAGTTTCGTTCGGTCCAGTACAACATCATCACGACAGATAATCGATTGTCGAAAGGTTCGCCTGACCAGAAAGTCGACGTACTGTTCCCGCTCGGTCAGCGGCATGTCGGCCAGAACTTTGGCGACTTCCGGCGGGTAGCCGTCCAGGCTGAGATTGTTCAAATTGACTTCGTTCAGATACTGCAAACCATGTTGCTCAAGAGAAGCAGCGAACTGGTGAAAGTATTGTGGCTCGTTGATATCTTCGAGCTGCTCATGGAAAAGATACGAATCGTCTGCGCCCGAGAGCGCGCGGAACTCTTCGTGGAGCGATTTGCCGTAGGCGCTTTCCGCAGGGATGGCTTTGGTCATGAGCGTCAGGAAAGCTCGCGCCTGTTCGACGCGTTTCTTTGGCTCTTCAAATGCTTTCGTGTGAAAGCCCATCATGTCGCGAATCATGCGACGCTGATGCCAACCGGGAAACGTGTTGTAGCTGATGATCGCAACGCCATTTGGCGAAAGGTGCTGCTTGCAGATGGCCAGAATCTTGTCGCGAACTTCCGCAGGCACCCAGGAGTAAACGCCATGGCAAATGATGTAGTCGAATTCGCCAAGGTCTTCGGGCAAGTCCAGAATGCTGAGCGCCTTCAGTTCAATGTTGCTCAGCCCGACAGCGTCGACGACTTCGTTTCCCTGTCCAATCTGCAGAGAAGAAAGGTCGATTCCAACGCATCCCGTTTCTGGAAAAGCATTGGCGATTGGAATCAGGTTGGCTCCCTGACCGCATCCAAGTTCCAGGATTCGACAGCGATCGACGGGTGCCGCCTTCATTCCAAATAGAGCCGCGATGGCAGCCAGGCGATTGGGATGAGTTTGGCTATGAACGTAGTTCGGATACGGTACGCGATCGTAGGCAGTCTGACTTTCGCCAGCCAATTCACCGGTATTCGCCGCTTTAGGTTGATTCAATATCACTCTCTCATCCAACGTTTCACCCGAGGAATAGCTTGGCTTCAGTTGTGTCATTGTTGGTTTCTGTGGAATTAGTTCGGTGCCAGGTTTAGAACCTGCGCGAATCAGTTGGCTGTCGCCCCGTTATTCTGAATTTTCCTGGACAAGTACTTGAGATTCCAAAGTTGTAGTCCTGTTTAAAAACTTCCTGGAATTGATTTCTGATTGCGTCTTCGCTGCGTGATCAGTCCCAAAGCAGCACCAATCAGCAACACTGCGCTACCAGGTTCCGGTACTGCCGAAGTGCCGCTAACGACAATGTTGTCGAAAGCAAATTCCACATTTCCATCGTTGCTGTCAACGACGATTTCCAACAGCAAATTGGAACCTGTTCCCGCAATCGCAAGTCCGTTAAACGCAGTGAAGGATTCAGAAGGCTGAAAGCCATCGCCCGTTCCGTCAAAGTTAGTATCTTGCAAAAGCAACTGGTTCGTCGTTCCGGCAGCCTCGAAAGCAAGCAAGTTTTGGAATGGATTTCCGTCGATGCTCGCCCGCACCAAAAAGCCATCATCGCTATCGTAAGCTGGAACGCCTGCGCCGTTGCCGCCTGCAGCGAACAACATGTCAAGGGACAGGTTTTCAAACCCCGCCACGTTCACATTGAAGCTGAGCGTGCCTGAACCTGGTCTGGTTCCACCATCATCTATATCCTCGACTGCAAAATAGTTGGAGCCTCCGAATCCAGAGTACGCGTCGATAGAATTTGCCACGCCATTGAGCGGCGTGATTGTGAAATAGTCACTTGTTCCGTCGTGAAACTCGGGAGTTGAGGTGGTGTAGTTGACGACGTTGTCTTCAAAGTCTTCGGTCAATAGAACTGTCGATTGTGCTTGGAGTCCGGACACACAAAAAAGAACGAGACTGATTGATAGTGTTAAACGCATTTTAGATCCTGTTGTTAGACGAAATAGAAATGTTTAACGTGGTGAATTGAGCTTTAGCGAGCGGGATACGTTCCCTGCAAAGCGATAATGAAATTGATTGCCTGGAAAGGTTGTACAACTGCAAACGGCTGGCCTTGTCCAGCGTTGTTGGTGACACCCGGGCTCATGAAAACGTTGCTCGACGGGTCGCCGTAAATGTCTTCTGAAGACTGAGCCAAAACTTTTCCTTGTGGATTGTCACTTGCCCCAACCGGTGCAACATTGCTACACGGTTGGCTGAAGGAATGCTCGTGTGGGGGTAGTTCACGAGTGGTCAGAGAGAGTGCGGCGCGTCCGCCTTTCTCACCCAGCTGATAAGTTGCGAATGAAGAGCTGCCCGGATGAAGAGGAACTCGCCCTACCAAACTGGGCAGTGCAAAAGTCGTGCGGCCGTCGCCGCCGTAGGTCGTCCCCAACAAAGAAAACAATATTGTGTTTTGGGCGATGGGCAATAGCTGACCGTTGCAAAATGCCCAGCCTCGCGGCGCAAAATTTCCGCCAAACATAATGATTTGAGCTAAAAATGGATTCATGGTAGATGTCGCGTTTATGAAGTGTTTCGGGTTGTTGCTTTGAGAGCGGCTCGCCTAGCCAAATACTGCTTCGTACCAATTCGCGTTTTGATCAACCTCCGACAGGGGGCTCATGACCCGCGAAAGCAAGAGACTTCCGCATCCAAGTTCCGAATGACTGATTGGCAAACAGGCATTCATCAGTTCGTCGCTCGTGGAGAACAACAAGCTAAATTGTTCTCGCATCAATCCGGTTTTCTTTTCGCCTGATGTATGACGAGTCACCTGAACCAGTTTCAGTTCAAGACTGGCATCTTCAGTGGCATTTTCGTCTGGGACAGGGTCGGCGTGAGTGTCCGACGATTCAGACTGAATTGCAGTCACGACAAACACTGAATCGACCAACGGTTCGAAGTGCTCGGCCGTGAGTTGACTTGCATCTGAAAGTACGCCGTCTGTATTTTGATTTGACATCTTTGATCCTCACCCCCTGATATTCGGTTAATATCTGTCCATAAGAAGGCACCTCCCAAACGAATCGCATCGTCGCCTATGAAAACTGGAAAACGCCAATTTGCTCTATAATTGCCTGTTTCTGTGGTATCTGGAGTTCTTTGAAATTTTCTGCCGGAATCCGGGCGACAAACCAAAACGCTTCGGAGGTAATGTGAATGCGAACAAGTGCTGAGTACAAAGATCTCCATGAACCAATCTGAACAAAGCAATGAAGACAGCGAAATCGATGCTTTGGTTGCGCAAGCGATCAATGGAAGCGAAGATGCGCTGGCGGCGCTTTTTTTACGTTACAAAACGCAGCTTCGAGGCATGATTGCGTTTCGGATGAGCAAGAACTTGCGTGGACGGGTCGATCCGTCGGATATCTTGCAAGAAGCTTTCGTAGATTTGGCGAAGCGACTGCCCAAGTTTGAGCAAAAGGGAATGTCCTTTTTTGTTTGGTTGAGACTGGTTGCGAAAGAACGCCTTCTGAAGGTGCATCGTGAACACATCACGGCTCAGAAGCGAGACGTTCGCCGTGAAGTCGATCACCGCAATATTACTTCCAATGCGACGTCGATTCTGTTGGCTGATCATCTGATCGACCGTTACACTTCAGTTGCAGGACAGGCTATCAAAGCGGAACAAGGCGAGCTTGTTCGAAGCGTGCTTGAGCAAATGGACGAAAATGATCAAGAGATTATCGCCTTGAGGATCTTTGAAGGCCTGACCAACGGCGAGACGGCAGAAGTGTTAGGTATGAGCAAACAAACTTCCAGCAAGAGATTTATCGCGGCCGTGAGTCGGTTGCGCACTGAGATTGTTGACCTTCCGGGCTTCAATTTTTGAATTGATCGTCGACTTTGGGATTCATGTCAAAACAAACTGAAAAACAGGACCAGTCACAAATCCAATCGAAGCTTGATTCGATTGCGGATGATTTCCTGGTGCGTTGCCGTCGTGGCGAGTCGCCACAGATCGACGAATACGTCGCGCTACATCCAGAGCTGGGCGATGAGATCCGCGAATTGCTTCAGACGATTCAAATCGTAAACAATGTTCGGCCCGACGTGCCATCGCGTTCCGGAAACAGAGATCGAGAAGCCTTCGCGCCGGGGACTCAATTTGGCAGCTACCTGATTGAGAAATGCTTGGGTTCAGGAGGAATGGGAGTTGTCTACGAAGCGACTCACCTTCGACTCAAACGAAAAGTCGCGTTGAAAGTTACCAAAGCAACTGGCTTGACCACGGACGAGGCCGCGCGTTTCGATCGGGAGATGGAAGCCTCAGGACAGTTAACTTCGCCAAACATCGTTGCAGCACATGATGCCGGCGAGATCGATGGCATTCAGTTTATCGCCATGGAGTTGGTCTCTGGGAAAGATCTCAGACAGATCGCTAATGCCAACGCTCCGTTGAGCGTTGGCAGTGCAGCTGAGCTAATTCGTCAGGCTGCGATTGGACTTCAACAGGCACACGAAATCGGATTGGTTCACCGAGACATCAAGCCTTCCAATTTGATGCTTTCCAATGAGGGCGTCGTCAAGATTCTGGATCTCGGTTTGGCTAAACTGAATTCATCGCCTGAACGAAATGACTTGACGAATTCTCAGCAGATCATGGGAACGGTTGACTACATCGCCGCCGAGCAGTGCAAGAACTCGCGATCGGCAGACATCCGCTCAGACATCTACAGTCTGGGTGCCACGTTTTACAAATTACTGACCGGTGACCCACCTTATAGCGGACCTTCCATTAATTCAACGATGGAGAAATTGACGGCTTTGGCAACGATTGATCCGCCATCTATTGAGACGCGGCGTAGCGATCTTCCGCGTGGCGTTATTGAAGTTGTTGACCGAATGACACGGCGTGATCCTGACGAACGATTTCAGTCACCTGAAGAAGTCGTAGCCGCGTTGGCACCCTTTGCTGATTCGAGTGAGTTTCCGCTGTTGCTGGAGAAAGCGAGACAAGTGGAAGATGAACTCAATGTTGAACGCGCCGTTTTCAATGACTTACTGAATCCAGAGCGAGAGACCTCGCGCACCAACTTTGTCCAAACGCTCACAGACTCGCCTGCGCTACCATTGCCGAAGTCGAAACGTGATGAGACAAATCGATTTTCGCGAATTGTATTGTGGTGTCTCGGCCTGTTGAGCCTGGCGGCCTTGCTGGCGTTCGCCATCACTAACCTGAGGATCAAAACTCCAGACGGAACGATTGTTGTCAGGACTGAGGGTGGTGAGACTGAAATCAGCGTCCTTGGCGAAACGGCCAAATTCAATGACCCGTCAGACGGAAAAGAGGTCGTGGTTTCAATTGACAAGCAGACCGGGAAGTTGAATTTCAATAAAGCAGGTTTCAATTCCGTTGGTGAACGTTTTGAAGTTGGGACGCCCGGTCAGAAGGTGTTCGTTTCGTTTGAGCCCAACAAGGAATCGGGGAAATCTGAAGCCGGCACAACGGCATCTTCGACTGTGTATGCCGTTGCCGCTTTCGACAACCGGCAAGGCTATGCATACGTGTTCTACAACAATGGGAAATACGACAAAGTTGCCAATCTCTCCAACAAAGTACGTCACCAGCTGGACACAAATTTCTACTGGAAACATGCGATGCAAAAAGGAGGGGGAGTCTCCAAAGTATCCGCAGTTCTGTCGGAGGACTTTGAGCACAGTACGATTTTCTATGAAGACTCAATGCAATCGAAGTATCACAACCCATCAAGGATTGAGCTTGATACGCGCGAGACCACTAACGTCACAATCGGCAATGATGCATCGAAATCAAGTGACGTTTGCGCGGCGATTTGTTTGCCTGACAAAAGTCGCTTCGTCTTCTTCAAGAACGGTCTGTGCACAAAGTTTGACGAATCAATGACGCCTTTGAAAACGGCACCGACAGACGAGTTCTTCCCTAATCTGAAATCCAAACTCAAACTCCTTTCGGCAGCTCGTGTTGACGTAAAAACAGAATTGGCATTCTTCTATTTTCGTGATGGAAACTTCCAAGTATTCGACACCGTTGAGAAAGAAACACTGTGCGAACTGCCGGTAGGCAAAAACGACTGGAAGGTTCCCGCGAAGTACGCGGCGCGAGAAAAACCATCAACAAGATTGATCAAGTCTCCAAACGTGGAAGTTGTCAACTGGTGCTTCAAGCATGGAATGACCAGATTGCTGTGTAAGCCGGAAAGCAAAGTTGTTGTTGTCGACGGTGCATCCGAGTTCGGCGATCAATTGATGCCTCCAATCGGCGCTTCAATCAACACGGATATCAAAGACGCACATCGGACGATGCTGACACTGCGCCGATTCGCCAGACATGGTAGTTACGTTCCGCTAGAAAGCTTGACCATTCATGGAGTGAAGCCTTTGCCAGACGAGTTTCTTGCAGAGATGGGTGTGCCAAGTCTGCATTCACTGGGGATTCATTGTCCAATCTCAATTCAGCAGTTGTCCAAAATTCCAATGCGTGGAATTGAGAACTTTTCGCTGTCCCGCGCCACGGACGAACTGTTGAAAATCTCGGTGAATCACTTCCCGCATCTACAGGCCCTTGTCATCGACGCAGACAAACTTTCTGACGGTGCGTTGACAACACTGAAAGAACTCAAGTCCTTGCGTATGCTGCAGCTTAAGAATCCGTCACGATCGTTGCTCGAATCATTTGATGAACCAACGTCAATTTTGGAACTCAAGATTAATGGCGAATTTGACCAGGAAGTTTTGAGCGGTTTCAGGTCAATGAACCCGGAAGCCAAAGTGATCCAGGATAAAACGAGCGATTGATGCGGCGGGGCAACTACCGTGTACCATTGAACTTCAGCGGAATGCCGGACTTGGGAGCCATCGTGATGTTGCGGCGATAAAGCGGTTCTGTTTCGGGTGCGTCGTCGGGAAGTTCGAATCGATAGTTTTTCATCCACGCTGCGATCACCATTTTCATTTCGAGCATCGCCAGCGTTAAGCCTGGGCATTTACGAACTCCTCCACCGAAGGGCATGAACTCGTGCGGCTTGAAGCTGCGATCATTCCAGCGGTCCGGGTTGAAACGAAACGGTTCCGGATAAAGCTCGGGGTCTTCGTGAACCAGACAGATCGCAACAGCGATGTTGGTTCCCGAGGGAAGCGTTCCTTCTCGCCACTCCATCGGTTCGCGAAGTGTGCGTACAACATCGGAGACAACTGAATTGATTCGTAGCGACTCGTTGCAAATTCCTTCAAGCAATGGTGACTTCGCAATCGCATCAACGGAATCGTCCCGATCCAGTTCCGCGCGAAGCCGATCTGCATACTCGGGATGACGGTGCAGCCAGTTCATCGCCCAGGAGATCGCGATCTGTGTCGTTTCATGTCCGGCTGTCGCCCCGTTATTCTGAATTTTCCTGGATTAGGATTAAAAACGTCTCGAAGCGCTCTTTTGTCCGGTTGTTGCGACTTCGAGGCGACGATCTGCTATCCTGCGCAGGTCCATTAAATGCGTTAGTTTCAACCCAAAGTGACACGAATTCCATGAATGAGTCAGTCGACACGATCGAAGACCTGATCGCCAAGGCGACTGATGGATGCGAGGAATCGTTAGCAGCGCTTTTTGGCCGCTATCGGTCGCAGCTTCGTCGCATGGTTTCGTTTCGGATGGATCACAACCTAAAAGGACGCATCGATCCATCTGATGTGTTGCAGGATGCGTTTTTGGATCTCCAACAGCGGCTACCGCAGTTCGATCAAAAAGGGATGTCGTTTTTTGTTTGGCTTCGTCTGGTCACCAGGGAACGCTTGCTGCGATCTCATCGAGAACATCTCGGTGCCAGGATGCGTGACGCGCGTCGCGAAGTTTCCATGAACAATTCGGTACGTGGCCCAGTTTCGTCAGTATGCCTGGCTGCTCATTTGCTGGGCAAGTATTCGTCCGTTGCTGGAAAAGCGATCAAGGCAGAACAGAGCGTTCAGCTGAAAGCGGTGCTCGACAGAATGGATGACGCTGATCGTGAGATCATTGGTTTGCGAATTTTCGAAGGCCTGACCAATGGTGAGGCAGCAGAGGTTCTTGAACTGACGAAGCAAACGGTAAGCAAACGATTCATTCGAGCGATTACGAGGTTGAAGGATGAGATGGGCGAGATGGCGGGTTTCAATGACCAGCTTAATTCGATGGGTTAGTGGCAGTTTTAGCTGTCGCTGAGGCGTCTCGTTGTAGTGTTTCATGAGAGTGCTGAGCCGAGACGCCCAGTCACGTTAAAAGAAAAATTGGGATGAACAAACATGAATCGATCTGAACTACAAATTCGAATCGACGAGATCGCTGACGACTTTCTTAAAGAGCGTCGCGACGGCCTTGCGCCGAAGATCGATGACTACATCAAATCGAATTCAGACATCGCGGAACCGCTTCGTGACTTTCTGAAAATGATTCTGATGGTTGACGACTGCGCTGGAGAATCAGATTTTCAAAGCGCAAACCAACCTCGTATCAATGAAGGCTCAGACGATTTTCCGACGATTCCCGATTACGAAATCATCCGAGAAGTTGGCCGCGGCGGAATGGGAATCGTCTACGAGGCTCAGCAACTTTCGCTCGATCGCACGGTGGCGCTGAAGCTGCTTCCGGCGTCGTTGTTTAACCACCCGCAAGCGATCGACCGTTTTGAGCTTGAAGCAAAGTCGGCTGCGAAGCTGCATCACTCTCATATCGTCCCGGTCTTCGACGTCGGAAACCAGGAAGACAATCGATACTACACGATGCAGTTCATCGAAGGCCAGAGCCTTGATCATGTCATCGAATCCATTCGAGCTTTGAAAGGCGTTTCAGCGGCAGATCAAAAGTCAGTTGGGCTGTCCGAGACCGTGAAGATGGGGCTCAGCACCACAACCGCAGGTCGAAAACCATTTTATCGAAACGTGGCGACGCTTGGCCAACGAGTCGCCAGCGCGTTGGACTATGCTCACGAAAATGGAATCGTTCATCGCGATATCAAGCCGTCGAACCTAATGCTGGATCCGGATAACTCTGTATGGATCATGGATTTTGGATTGGCGAAAACCGAAGAGAGCGACCTGACTCATACGGGCGATGTCGTTGGTACGATTCGCTATATGTCGCCAGAGCGATTTGCGGGCCAGTGCGATCAACGCAGCGATATCTATTCGCTGGGCATGACGTTGTATGAGCTTCTCTCTCAGTGTCCGGCCTTCGGTGAAAGTAATCGATTGGAGTTGATCCAGGCGATCAAATCCGATGAGCCAGAATCGCTTCGGAAAACCGACAAACAGATCCCACGCGACCTGGAAACGATTGTCGAAAAAGCAATCAACAAGGATCCGCGTCGGCGATACGTAACCGCAGGCGAACTTTCGTCTGACTTGCAACGATTCGTAAACGGACAGCCGATTCGTGCTCGCCGAGTCGGTTCAGTCGAGCGACTTTGGCTGTGGACCAGGAAGCACAAAGCACTGGCAGTGTCTCTAGCGGCGACGGCATTGCTACTTGTCTCGGCCACGGTTGGATCATTGTGGGCAGCAGCGTCGTTCAAATCTTTTGGTGAAGAGCAAAAACAACTTGCAAACACCAATCTCAGACTGGCGAACGAGAATGAACTCAAAACCAAAGAAGCAGAAGCTGCGGCGTTGAGTTCGCAACGTTCGCTGACGATCTTCACTGATTCATTCTCGAGCACGGGCCCATCTGCTGGTGGTAAGCCTGACATGCTGGCAATAGAAGTTCTCAAGAATGCCCAAAAGCGGCTTCTGGATTCTGACTTGGACGGTGAATCACAACTCAAATTCCTGGACTCGCTTTCTACATCGTTTATTGACTTGGGAGAATACAGCGCCTCGGTTTCAACAACGCAGCAAGCACTTGAGCTTAGTCATCGACTTTATGGAGAGTCCGATCGCAAGACGCTTGCTGCCAGAAGTGCTCTCGCATCCGCCTACCGCCTCGACGGCCAATTGAATGAAGCGGTGATGGCGTATAAAGAAACGATCAATGAGATGGAGGCTCACCTCGATCCGACGGACATCCTTCTGGGCAAATGCCTCAGTAACTTTGCGGGAGTTCACAACACGCTCGGCCAGTATGAAGAAGCGCTGGCGCGTTATTTGGAAGCCCAGGAGGTTCTGGCAGACAGGCTTGGCGACCGCGAGCGTCTGGCGTTGGAAAGCAACATTGCTCAATGTTCGAGGATTCTTGGGGAGCTGGAATTTTCCATAGAGTCCTTCCGGCGAATTTCAAAAGAGGCAGATGAAAAACTTGGAGAAGATGACAAGAAGACATTGTCGATAAAGTATGAACTTGCCGAGGCATTGCGTCGGAACGGCGACGTCTCAGAGGCGATTGAAATTTTCACTGCAACGCTGCGTTTACAAAAGATGCATCTGGGTAAGAAACATCCGTTTACGTTACAGACAATGCGTAGTGTTGGGTCAGCATACGTTCAGGAACAGAAGTTTGAACTGGCCGCAGAGGCTTTGCAGAATGCTCTTGAAGGAACTCGCGAAACGCTCGGAAAAAATCATCCTGAAACATTGGACGCACTCGACGCTTTGGGCGAACTCTACTTGAGGCTCAACAATGTGACCGCGGAGAATCCAATTCTCAAGGAACTTCTCGAACGTTCTCGGGATACCTACGGCGATCAACATCAAAATACCGCCGCTGCAATCAATAATCTCGCAACGAACTACTACAAGCAGGGCAAGCTCGAAAAGTCAATTCCGCTCTTTGAAGAGGTTGTGCCACTTGCACAGAAGACGCTTGGCAGATCGCACCCCAATACGATGATGATGATTCTAAATCTTGCAACGAACTACAGGCGGGACGGCCGTGAGAAAGAATCCATTCCACAGTACCTGGATGTCTATGAAAACAGCGAGAACCCTCAAGTTGTCGAAATGGCCGCGTTAGGCCTATTGGAAAGTTATGCCAAACTCGAAGACGCCGAAGCATATGTTGAACAGGCCAGTGATTGGATCGATCGCATTGGAATAGAGTCAGGCGAGCGATCTGAACGGGTAGCTGGTTATTGTGCGATGGCTGGTTCGTTTCTTAACAGTTTGGAGGCCTACGAAGATTCGGAACGGTTGCTTCGAAGATCCGTAGAAATAAGACAAGAGTTAATCCCCGACAGTTGGAAGTTCTCCAATGCGAAGTCGGCGCTGGGTGAAGCTCTGTTTGGACTGGGTGACATCGAAGCTGCGAAACCGTTGCTCGCCGAAAGCTACGCCGAATTGAAACTTCGGATAGATTCGATCCCTGAAGACGTCCGCGATAAGTTTGTTGACAAGGCTCGTGAGCGGTTTGAGAAACTTGACCTCTAATTATGATTATCGGTGGCTTGTCGAGTTGCCGTTACAACGCCCGCTTTCGAGGCAAACGCACACTAAAAGCAGTTTTACCGACGAACTTCAGCGGAATGCCGGACTTGGGAGCCATCGTGATGTTGCGGCGATAAAGCGGTTCTGTTTCGGGTGCGTCGTCGGGAAGTTCGAATCGATAGTTTTTCATCCACGCTGCGATCACCATTTTCATTTCGAGCATCGCCAGCGTTAAGCCTGGGCATTTACGAACTCCTCCACCGAAGGGCATGAACTCGTGCGGCTTGAAGCTGCGATCATTCCAGCGGTCCGGGTTGAAACGAAACGGTTCCGGATAAAGCTCGGGGTCTTCGTGAACCAGACAGATCGCAACAGCGATGTTGGTTCCCGAGGGAAGCGTTCCTTCTCGCCACTCCATCGGTTCGCGAAGTGTGCGTACAACATCGGAGACAACTGAATTGATTCGTAGCGACTCGTTGCAAATTCCTTCAAGCAATGGTGACTTCGCAATCGCATCAACGGAATCGTCCCGATCCAGTTCCGCGCGAAGCCGATCTGCATACTCGGGATGACGGTGCAGCCAGTTCATCGCCCAGGAGATCGCGATCTGTGTCGTTTCATGTCCGGCCAACAGCATCGTGACCAATTGATCGCGAATGTTCGAATTGGTTGCATCCTGCCCGTCTTCGTATTTGGAATGCATTAGACTCGAAAGGACATTGTCCTGCATCACAGGGCATCCACGATGACTGCCGATTTCGCGATCGAGACTTTCGTGAAATTCGTCTCGAGCTTTAAGGAACCGATTCCATGGGCTCAGTCCAAGCAGTGGGCGTTGGAGCAGTTTTGTGAATCCAAGAACCGGATGAAATGAACCGACGAAGGCTTTGATCTGCCTCTTAAGTTCTGCAACGCGTTCTTCCGACTGAACTCCGAAGACAACGCGGATTATGACTTCCAGGGAAATTTCCAGCGATGAATCCATCATGCGAATCGTCTCGCCCGGTTTCCAGCTGGCCGCTTCCTTCATTGCGATATCACGAATCAGCTCGGCGCTGCCGAGAATTCGTTCACCGCGAAACGCAGGAGATATCAAGGCACGTTCGCGACGATGTTGTTCGCCTTCGACAAGAATCACCGACGAACCACCCATCAATGGTTTCACTGTTTCGACTGCAAACTGGCCAGCTTCATCCGAACGCGCCGCGAACACTTTACGGATGTTTTCGCGATCGCAAGTCGCAACAACGTCTCCGTTGAGTGCGCGGACCATGAACGTGTTGCCATACTTTTGTTGCCACTGGCGGTAGCAGGCAAACGGATCTTTCATGAACCGATAAGTAGTGGTGAACCGGTTACCAGTTTTCATGAACTTCGGTCGCGACATCGTGGCTCCTTTGGAAACGACAGTGGCTACCCCATTCTTCGTCATTTTCCTGTCCAGGCAACGCGACCAATTGTCCGTGACGAATTAGCGCGGGTGGTATAGGCTTCCAGCCTGTGTGCTGCATGTTCACAGGCTGGAAGCCTATGCCACCTTACGGAAGAACGCCCAACGCTATCAGCGGCTACCGCTGAATGGTTATGGATCTGCTCCAATCCGCTGGATGCATCGCAAATGTTCTTCTATATTCTGCGTTCCATTTACGATCACCATTCGCAGCAGAATACCATGGCCAAACAAACCATCGCCAACGTCGACGTCGCTTCCAAAACAGTTCTCATGCGAGTCGATTTCAACGTGCCGCTCGATGATGAACTGAAGATCACTGACGATCGCCGTATCGAAATGGCGCTGCCCAGCATCAAGTCGGTTCTTGATCGCGGTGGAAAGTTGATCCTGATGAGTCACCTTGGCCGTCCGAAGGGTGAAGCCGTTGCCAAGATGAGCCTCAAACCGGCGGCCGATCGTCTGGCTGAGATTCTTGGTTCGACCGTTCACTTCGCGAGTGACACCGTCGGTCCGGACGCATCGGCGAAAGTCGAAGCGTTGGCCGATGGTGAAGTTCTCATTCTGGAAAACCTTCGCTTTGACGAACGCGAAAAGAAAGGAGACGAAGCGTTTTCATCTCAGCTCGCTGCTTTCGCAGACGTCTACTGCAACAACGCCTTTGGAACTTGCCATCGCGAACACGCTTCGATGTTCGGCGTCCCCAA
>CAYUNP010000088.1:0-20869 GCA_964446085.1 uncultured Pirellulaceae bacterium | reverse complement strand
CACAGGCTCCCAGCCTATGCCACCTTGCGCACCGATCGCGCAGCTGCGTTGAGCGCACGATCGATTCGGTACAGGACACTGGCACATCCTGTGGGTTCACGAAAAAACGCCCACGAATTGAAGCTCGCAGGCGTTTGAGTGTTGAAAAAATGCGGTGAAGATCTAACCAGAACCGCAAGCAATTAGTCGTTCACAGTGATAGCCTGATCAGATTTCGTCAGCGTGAACACGTCGTGGATCTTTCCGTCGTCACTTTCAAGCACATAGACCATTCCAACTTTTGCGGTGAGGTTTATGGACTTGCCAGGAGCCAAACGTTTAATTCTTTTTTTTCTTCGTGCCCCTTTATTGGAAATTGGGACAATCGCAACTCTTACTGACGACTTGTTTGAAAAAGAGATTTTGGCTTTCGTTTCACCCGGATCAGAGTGGATCGCTGGCGTTAACTCCAAACCCTGACGTGGATGAGTTTCCAGCAACGTCCCGGTAAGCTTGTCGATCAAATCCTGTGGCGCTGATTCAACGAGATTCTTTCGCTCGCCCGAACCGCTTTGATGATCGTAGAGTTCTCTGGCAGTGACTTCACCCGTGGAAAAATTTCTCCATTCAACGAAGCGATGATTCTCGGTTCGAATCGCGTATCCCATATACTGTTTCCCATTGAGCCTTCGATAGTACTGACTGATGGCCCCTTTGTGAACTTGCGTGCCAGGATCGTTGAGAACTGGAACAAGACTTTTCCCGTCGACAAAATCCGGAATTTCGATACCTGACAAATCGCAGAGCGTTGGAAACAGATCCAACAGTTGAGCAAGCCCATCGGTGGTCGCACCAGTCGTCGCCTTGTGCCCGTTCAAATTTTTGGGAGTCGAAATGATCAGCGGCACACGAGCATCGATTTCATAGTTCGTCATTTTCCCCCAGCCACGATACTCGCCGAGCTTGTAGCCGTGGTCACTCCACAGGACAACGATCGTGTTGTCGGCAAGCCCCTCCTCTTCGAGTGCGTCAAGCAACCTCCCGATTTGTGCATCGACGTAACTCACGCAGGCATAGTACCCATGAACCAAACGGCGAGCTTTCTCGGGATCGAGCGTCTCAGGCTCCCATGGCTTGGGCATGTCCTTCAAATCAATATAGTGCGACAACTCGCTGTTGTTGTGAAGCGCATACTTCGGAGTATTCGCGTTGATTTCTTCATCAACCAAAACCGGTAACTTTGACGGGTCGTGCATGTCCCAGTATTTTTTTGGAGCAACCCAAGCCAGGTGGGGACGAACGTAGCCCATTGCCAGGAAAAATGGTTTGTCTTCCTTGCCAAGCCGACGCAGGTCCTCAATCGCCATATCTGTGCGAGCGCCGTCTCGCAACTGGTTGTCTGGCAGGTCGGGTGCTGCAGTACTTGGTGGTCGCAGACTTCTCTTTCGCCAGTCGTTATCAGGAAGCTCAGCTTGCGCTGCCTTGATCGCCTGTCTGGTTCCAGCGGGATACGGATACGGGAGCGACGGACTTTCTCTGATTGGTTCACTCCAGGACTGCGGATCGGGAGTCGGATTGTGATAGATTTTTCCGTGGCTCACCGCCGTATAGCCAAACTTTCGAAACCACTGCGGCATCGTGACGGCATCACGTTTTGCTTCCCGAAAATGAATCGGCAGCGTCCAGACGCCCAGCTTGTCAGGCATTTGGCCCGTCATCAAACTGGCTCGTGATGGATTGCAAACTGCAACCTGACAATAGGCACGACTGAACAACATTCCTTTTTCAGCAAGTCGATCCATATTTGGCGTGATCGCCAGTTCGTCGCCATAGCATCCCATCGAAGGCCTGAGATCATCTACCGCAATGAACAGAATGTTGGGCCGCTCTTCCTGAGCTTTCGACGATTGTGATTGCCAGGAAACGAAGCAAAGACTGACCAATAAAATCCAAACAGAAGTTCTCATATCGCGATCTGAAAAAAGTCCAACAGAAAGGTTGCAGCTTCAATATAGTTCAGCAATCTGAACCATGGAACCATCAATCACAATCGAACGATCAAAAGGAATCGCAACAGAAAACGACCCCAAGGCAAGTACCCTGGGGCCGAATTAAAATCAGATTAAGCAATTGATTTGATGAAATCCATTGCAACTGAGAAGTCGAAGCTGTTTGCTTCCCGAGCGACATCGACAACCTTCATCACGATTGCCATGTCCAGCAATCCGAATGAGTAAGGAATCTTGCGTCCTCGAAGTCGTTTCAACTTTTTGGCCCAGCCAGAACGCTTGTCCAACTTCTTTTTGGAAGCCAGCCAGCGCTGCTTTGCCGCCTCAAGCGACTCGTAAAGTTTCATCAGTTTCAACTGAGCGGAGTATGCGACTGGTCGACCAACCGCAACTTCGTCATTCTTGCATTCACGTTCCAGCAAACGAAACGCTTCGTTTGTCTTTTCGTATTTCGATTTTAGCCGGTTGTGCTTCCACGAAGCGAGCTTGCGAAGAGCCACAATCCAGCCCATCAACATTGTAAAAATCAATGCCATCGGGAGTCCCTTTCTGGATTCAGGTTTGTTCATTGGCTCGAACACAGACGCAGCCCTACCACAAATGGGCAAGAGACTTGAACCTTGAGATCGAGCCATGCAGATTTGCAACTCGGCGTCGTGACCGTCCCGGGCTGGCCACGTTAGATAGCACTTCCTGTGCGCGGCTTTCAAGTCATGAAAGCTTGTGAGTCAGTAACTCACTCTCACCTTGGATAGATAGAACCGAATAAAACAGATTGGTTCGCAGGTGCGAAATATTTTTTTTTGAAGAACGCAACCAGAAAGAACGTGAGCATTGAGATTTGAATTTGCAACCGACAAAAAGAAAGGGACATCCTTGTCCCATCAAGTTGTTAGTCTCTAACTAGCTGCGGCGAAGTTCATAGCTGCCGTCAGCCGAGAAGACAGAATCAGGATCAAACTCAGCAAATACCGAATCGACGAGGGCGTTTTCAGCACCAAGATCGGTGAAGCAAACTTCCACCTCTTCATCGATCAGATCATCCACCGAATCGACTTCGAAGACATCATCCAACTCCACAGACTCTTCAAGCGACTCATCAAAGACGATGTCATCGATTGGATCAATTTCGTCGATCGGATCAATCGCTTCGCTGGCGTCAGATTCGGTGAGCGTCAGCGTCAACTCATACGACGCAGGAATATCGTTGACTGAATCAACCAACACCTGAATAGAATCACCTGCGGCGACGTCGAAAACAATCCCCACGTCGTCATTGGTTATTCCAGCAACAACTGACTCGTTGCTACCGTCGAAGACCTCGACAGAAGCCTCCGCTGCGTTGTCTTCGCTGGTCGCGATGAGAACAAGTTCGACTTCACCGTCGGCAGGTGCCACGAACTGGAATGCGTCCGAATCGACAGCAGTTTCCAGTTCGCCTGCAACTGTTGCGACACCAGCAACAAACTCAAGCTCTGTCGCATCGGATCCAGTTTCATCGACGTGTTGGTCGACAACGATCTCTACATCGGGTTCACCGACTTCTATTTCCAGGTCCGCATCGAGTTGGTACGAGCCAATTTGATCTTCTCCGGCGCTGACGGCAAGGAAGTATTCACTACCGCCTTCAACGGAAAAAGAAATCCCCACGGTTTCGTTGGTGATTCCTCGAGTGATCACCTCCCCATCGCCATCGAGTACCTGGACTTGCAATTCAGTCGCGTTTTCGGAATCCAGTTCAGTCAGGTTGAGAGAAATTTGACCATTTGATTCCGGGGTGAATCGGAACGTATCGATGTCACCAGTCTGCTCAAGTTCTCCGGAAAGACCAGCGACTCCGTCAACGAACTCGAGTTCTGTAGAATCCTCGCCAATGGTATCTGCGTGCACATCGACGGGCTCAGGAGTTTCACGATGGCCCACCGTCACCTGGAAGTACCCTTCAGCGCCGAGGTCAGAGGAAACGGTTAGCTCATAATTTTCGCCGGCCTCAACATCCAGAGAAAGCACCTGAAAACCCCCAAGCTCTTCGGGCAAACTGGACGCAATGCTGGCCCCATCGGAATCCGTGACTTCCAGTCGCGTTTCAGCGTCACCAAAAGAGGACGCAACGACGATATCCAGCGTGCCAGCTTCCGACGGCGTGATACTGAAGGACTGAGTTGGTGAATCCGCGTCGATGGCCCCAAAGAAACCATCAGTGCCATCAACTGGATCGCCAAGATTGAGCACTTCCGGTTCAATTTCAGCTTCAACACCCGCATCAACATCGTTTTCGCCTACGACCGCCGCATCAACGCCAACCTCGGCTGCGGTGTCAACGTTTTGAATCTCAGCATCAATCGCGTCGACTGAAATTTCTGTTGAATCAAGGTCCAAAACTTCCGACTGATCAACCTCTGACTCAACTTCCGGTTCAGCAACCTGGCAAACTTCCGGTTCGGCGATTTCAACTGGAACGAGGTCAACGACCGCACAGTCTGCTGCAAGCAATCGTCGATCTTCCAAACGCTGAACGCTAAATCCTCTTCTTGATTTCTGCCTCTTCATTTTCACACAGCTCTGTTCAAGCCGCTCCCTAACATAGTGAGTAAAACACGACCGAGCCTCAAGGCAACCAACGTGCCAGAAAACCGAAAGAACTGCATAAATCCACAAATCACCGCACAGAAAACCATGCTAACGTCCGCGAGAGCTTGTCGTTGAGAAACCGCAGCCATGTAAGATCTGCACGCTTGCGAGAAACTATTACGTGACTTGGGGCTGGTCCTGGAACGGATCAAACAACACGCTCTCTAAGATGAGCAAGTTGTTGCAAGTTGTTTGGCATCGGCACAATTTCAACTCACGCAAGCGTTGCCAAACTGGCAAAATTCATCAACTCCACGCAAGCCGATGAAGCAACCAATACGAACGCGCCGATTCTCACCTTTGTCAACGATGGTAAAGACTGGCTGGTATTCTTTCATTCATCTTTCTGGTGGAGGCTATTTCTATCAACCAGAGTTTGACTCAACAATCAGTCGAACCACTCGTCTTCAGAATCGAAAGCGGGAACAGGCATGTTCAGGATTTTCAGCTTTCCGATCGCTCGATGCCGACAACCGGGCTTGATCAGAATCGCCATGCCGGGATGAACATCGAACAGTTCTCCATCAAGTTCCACCTGACCATTGCCTTCAAGAATGTAATACACCTCCGTCATTTTCTTGTGATAATGTGTGCGAGATTCCTCGGAAATATCGACCAGGTGCAAGGAACATGTTTTGTCCGGATCTTCCATAAAAGCACGCCTTGCCGAGCCACAAGGGCAGGGCACAGCTTCGACCGAGTTGATATCGACGACTTGAAAATTTGGGTCAGACACGGCAGGTTCCTCGATGGTATATTCTTTGAGTATATTGTCTTTAAGACTTGGCGATTCGCCATGCTGGCAGACGAAACTTTTCGCGCTTGAGCCAAATTTGAACCCTGAGGTTACAGCAACTTTCAATGACACACATGCCAAATCAGTTCCAAACACTTGCAACGATCGTTCTGCTTGTTTTCGCAGCGGTTCCATTTGAATCACTGGCCGACGAACGCCCAAACATCGTCTTTCTGATGACCGACGATCAGTCAACGTACTCCATGGGTTGTTACGGAAACCAGGACGTCAAGACACCGAACCTGGACCAGCTTGCATCGGCCGGAATCGTTTTCGACCGGCACTATGCGACCACTGCGATTTGCATGGCCAGCCGTGCAACGGTCATGACAGGCCTGTACGAATACAGAACCGGATGCAACTTCTCTCACGGCAGTATGCTCAAACGCACATGGCAACAGTCCTATCCAATGTTATTGCGAAAGGCAGGATATCGCACGGCCTTTGCCGGAAAGTTTGGATTCGAGATCAAGGCAAACCCTGAAGACGCGAAAAACTTGCCGCTGCCGTCAGAGGACTTTGATCTTTGGGGCGGAGGACCTGGACAAACCAGCTACAAAACGAATCGCAATGAATCGATGCAAAAGTATGCCAAAGAGTTTCCGCACTCGACGTTGTCTTATGGTGCTTTCGGGAAGGAGTTCATCGAACAGTCGTCGAAACAGGATCAACCATTCTGCCTTTCGATCAGCTTCAAAGCGCCTCACAAGCCCGCCGAACCTGATCCGGGATTTGATAAAATCTACAAAGGAGCTACCTTTCAAAAACCCGCAAACTATGGACGTGATGCAGGGGCCCACTTTGCCGAGCAGAGCAAGCAAGGCAGACAAT
This sequence comes from uncultured Pirellulaceae bacterium, assembly GCA_964446085.1. Lineage (GTDB taxonomy): Bacteria > Planctomycetota > Planctomycetia > Pirellulales > Pirellulaceae > Mariniblastus. Next base: position 14,623 of record CAYUNP010000088.1, on the reverse strand, counting down.
ACGAACGGTTCTTCGCCTGGAATTATGCTGACAAGTACGATCAGGTGATGGCAAAGTACCACCAACAAATCCACGCCGTGGACGTGGCTGTCGGCATGATCGTGGAAGCACTCGAATCCAACGGCGCTGCAGACAACACGATCATCATTTTCACGTCCGACAACGGATTCCTTTGCGGCTCACATGGCTACGGATCGAAAGTTCTGCCCTACGAAGAAGCAAGCCGCGTTCCGCTGATCATCTTCGATCCGCGCAACGAAAACTCGGGAAAGGAGCTTCGGTGCGGTGAACTTTCTGGTTTGATTGATATTGCGCCGACCATTCTGGAACTCGCAGAACTGGAATCTCCGGAGAATGTCGACGGGAAAAGTTTGATGAGTCTCTACCGCGATCCGACCTCCGCAATCCACGAGGACATCGCTTTGATCAACGTTTGGGGGCCTCGCGCAACCCACTCGTTGGCGGTGGTAACTCGAGACACCAAATACATTTACTGGTCATTCGCAGGCAAGGGCATGAAAGAAACCGAAGAGCTCTATGATCTGGCAGTTGATTCTGGCGAGATGAAAAACATCGCGAGGGAATCGGGTCATCAACAAACCCTGCAACAAATGCGTCAACGTTATGGTTATCATGTGGATCGTTGGATCAGTGATGCCGTTCCCTACAACAACTATCAACAATATGGAACAATCTTTGATCGCGATAAGCCCTGGGATGCAAAAAAGAAGCTGTATCCGAAATCGAAAAAGTGACCTCTTCGCAACGACGTTTCACTAACACGCATTTATACGCACGAGAATCAACATGAAGTTTGCAATCGGCATCGCAGTTCTCCTTGCCTGTCAATTCTGCAGTTTTGCAATCGCTGGCGAGCCAGCTTCTGAACGCCCCAACATCGTGTTCATATTCAGCGACGATCACGCCCAACACGCGATCGGAGCCTACGGCGGAATTCTGAAAGACGTGAATCCGACGCCGAATATTGACGCACTTGCGCGGCGAGGCATGCTGTTTCAAAACAGCTTTTGCACGAACTCGATTTGCGGTCCCAGCCGCGCAGTGATCCTGACGGGTTTGCATAGCCACAAGAACGGCTTCATGCATAACGGAAACGAGTTCGATGGCTCTCAGGTTACGTTCCCCAAACTGCTTCAGAAAGGTGGATATAAAACTGCGATCATTGGCAAGTGGCATCTCAAAAGTGAACCGCAGGGGTTTGATTACTGGGACGTATTGCGAGGCCAGGGCGACTACTACAATCCGGTGTTCCTTTCGAAAAATGGCAAAGCGACTGTCGAAGGTCACTGCACCGATGTGGTTACCGACAAAGCCATCGACTGGCTTGAGAGTTCGCGAGACAGTGGCAAGCCATTCATGTTGATGTGTCAGCATAAAGCACCTCATCGAACATGGATGCCGGCGATTCGCCACCTTGATCTGTACGCAGACAAGGACCTTCCGGAACCCGACACACTGTTCGACAAATGGGAAGACAACACGGCAGCGGCTCGTTTTCAGGAAATGGAAATCGATCGGCACATGCACATGAATTACGACCTGCATTTGCCGTTGCCAGCCGATTTTGATCCCAGGACAGCTCCACGGGGACTCGCTCGTGGTGCGTTTCACAACATGAGCAAGTTCAATGCAGAACAGCGAGCTCAGTGGGAGGCCAAATGGAAAACACGCAACGATGCCTTCGCTGCTTCAAAGCTGTCCGGAAACGAACTGGTTCGCTGGAAGTATCAACGTTATGTTAAAAATTATCTCCGCTGCATCAAGGGCGTCGATGAATCGGTCGGTCGAATCGTTAAATGGCTTGAGGACAACAAGCTGAGCGAAAACACGATCGTGATCTACTCATCCGACCAGGGATTTTACCTTGGCGATCATGGCTGGTACGACAAACGCTGGATGTATGACGAATCGATGAAGATGCCGTTGGTCGTTTCGTGGCCAGGCGTCACCAAACCCGGATCAGTATGCAAGGAACTGGTTCAAAACCTGGACTACGCTCAAACGTTTTTGGAAATCGCTAACGCAGAAGCGCCGGATTCGATGCAAGGCAGCTCTCTTGTTCCGCTGTTGCGTGGCGAGACACCAGAGGACTGGCGACAGAGCGTTTACTATCACTACTTCGAGTACCCGGGAGCCCACATGGTGCCGCGGCACTGCGGCGTTCGCACCAAAGATATGAAGCTGATGCATTTTTATCAGTTTGGCGAATGGGAGTTTTACGATCTGAACTCTGATCCTGACGAACGAAGCAACCTGTACAAAAACCCAAAATACAGTGCTCAGGTTGCTTCGATGAAAGCGGAACTGGATCGAATCAAGGACCTCTACACGGACGATTCTGACTTTTCAGAAAAGCCCGAACCATGGCAGCAGAAGTATCGAGAGACTAGCACGCAACAATGAACTTGCCAGCGATGCGAAACGGGAGGCTCCTGCCCAACCGCAACTCCATCGCGGACATACGTGGCCGAAAAATCGACTGTTGCGATTCGGTTTGAGAAGCCTGTTGGTCCGGAGTGATCGGGACTCACTGCGAAGCAGCGACAGCATGTAGCCTTGGGCGTCTTCGCGACTGTGAATTTTTCATAACCCGACGCGTGAGCGAGGGATCAATGGTTGTCGATAGATCCCTCGCTAACGCGTCGGGTTGTGATTTCTTCTTCCCGAATCAACACTAAAAAAAAATTCACAACCTTTTCGCGACTGATGACGCGCAACATCATAACTTGCGCCTCGCGCTTGTATTTTTTATGCAGACAGCGACTGGTTGCTTCGGTGCCGAACGGAACAGAGCGCTACCATCGCGAGCACCATCAAACTGGCCGAGCCCGGTTCTGGAACGGCGGCGTTACTCGCAATAAACGAATTGATTTCGTCTGCGAAGTTTCCGACGTAGGTGATTCCTGAGAACTCCAGATCTGAACCTGCTCCGTTAATAAAGCTGTTGATGCCAAGCAGCACAAGTTCACCATTGCGTTCAATAAACGTTGGGCCGCCAGAATCGCCGCCCCGGAACTGTGATTCGAATTGAACGAAATCCGGATCGCCAGCGACTTCCTCAATAAACAATAGCGAATCGTTATCCGTGTTGCCAAGAAATGAAAGGTTTTCGATATAGCCCGACACACGATTGCGCCCGACCGCCTGATCCAAAGCAACGTTGCTTCTGGAGGTTGGAGAAATCCCGACCAGATACGCCTCTTCACCCTGAAAAATTCCAGCGTCCTGTATTCCACTGTTAGGCGGAGCTGAAAGAAACTCAGTCGCGAAATCGTAGACCTTGATATTGGATGAAACAGGCGCATCGAGCACCGAGACGTAGAGATCCGAACTCCCAATCTGTTGCCCAGGCCCAACAATGTTTCGAACAACAGGGGCAATACTTGAATCATTGCTTTCGTAGAATGATATTGCACCTGACGGTCTAAAGTGATTTGCCGAGATGACCACGTTGTCGCTGATCAACGTTGCCCAGCGACCGTTGCGTCCAACACCGCTAAAATCCAGGTGGGCGCCGACAAAGGAACTCGAGTTGGTAAATCGATCATTCGTCTGATCCGTAAAACCGTCGATGACAATGTCTGCCGACGACTCGCTGACGCCGACAAGAAAGCAAACTACCACGAACGATGAGAGGAAGACTCGTTTCATGATGCAATATCCTGAGAGACGGTTATTGAGGCAGGGCCCGCATCGTCCAGAATAACACCGAATATTTGGCAAACAAGCTATAAAAACTCGCGAATCATGCCCCAAGGTGTCCTCATTATCTCGCTGAATCCTCCCGTTTCTCATCGAATTTTGCCGCCATATCTGCCCGTTTGCTAGCGTAACTTGCCTATGGCTGAGTGTCGTAAAAAACTACTATCCGCGTTGCTTTCCCGTCTTCGCCCAATTACCTGGTTCACTAAAAATTCGTGTCTCCGTTTCGAGCCCATTTATATAATCGCAATTCGCGCCAAAGCGAGCGGTCTTCGCTCGCGCAGGGAATTTGGGCAACGACAAAACTCAGCGTCTTTCTGGCAGTTCTCGGGGTCGCTGGCTGGCTGATCTTCCAGCATCAGTTCAAGTCGAAACTGGGCACTGCGATTGAAGACAAACTCAACACCGCACTGCAGGGAACTGGCATCGAGTCTTCACTCAGCAACGCCCAGTTGTTTGAAGGAAGTGGAATTCTGTTGTCGAACATGAAGGTGCAAGCCTCCAACATTTCGCTCTCGGCATACGAGATTCTTCTTTCCACCTGCTCACATGCCACCGAACTTGTGACAGGAAAATGCCAGATTAACGGCATTGAATTGCGACGCGTTCAGATTGAAGTCGTCCGCATGCCGGGAGAGCCTTTCGATCTTTCAGCAATCACCCGACTTGTCGATGCAATTGAACTCGCTACCAAAGATACCCAACGGCGACTTGTACCGGTTGCGGTGCTCGATTCCCAGGTTCGCTTGATCGATAAGGCAACGGGTGTTGAAAAAACGTTTTCGGACATCAACCTGAAACTGATCCCGATGGAGCACGAAGGTCGCACGATCATGAAAGTCAGTGCGATGGCTTCGGCGTCCGAATTGAAACGCGTCGAACTGGCTGGTTTCTTCGACCCAGCGTCGCAGCGATGGCGTGGCAACCTGAACCTCAATGGGGCTCATCTGGGAAAAGACCTGTTCGCATTGCTTCCTCGAAACGCACAACAACAACTGGAATCAGTCCAAACCTTCTCGGGGCGAATCGACGGATCGATCGAAGCAGAAGGCCAACTCGACAAACCTGACTGGTTCCAGGGACAGGGCGTTGTCAGCCAACTGGAACTGGATCATCACCGCCTGCCAGCACCGGTGCGAAACGGATTTGCAAAATTCAATTTCACACCAGATGGCCTGACGTTGCAGGAAGTCGCCGGCTACCTGGGCGCTGCTCCGTTTCAGGCTCAATTCCGTCAATCCGGACTGCTCAACAGCAAAGGTTGGGAACTCAGCGGCCGACTGGAAGAGTTTCGTTTTGATGCCTCGGAAAAAATGTTGGCCGCCATGACACCGGGGTCGCGGCGACTCGTGCACTACTTTCAACCGCAAGGAAAATTTGATTTCCATTTCAATTTCGACTTCGACGGCCAAAAGGTCAACAAGAAGATCGACGTTCAGGTTAGCGACCTTTCCTTCAACTACAACAAGTTCCCCTATCCGGTTTCAGATTGCGTTGGCAAAGCACAATGGATCAACGAACAGTTTACTTACGACCTCCGCAGTCAAACTCGCGACAGGGAGCTTTCCGCCACGGGTTTTATTCTCAATCCAGGCGAGAACGCGACGTGGAAATGCCGTCTCAATGTAGAACGGGGAAAGCTCCTGTTCGATGAGAAGTTACGCACTGCGATCGATGCAAATCCGCCATTGGCGAAAACGGTTCGTGCCTTCGATGCTCGCGGCTGGATCACTGGATCAGCGAACTTTGAGAGACCGATTCCACAGGGTGAGATCCACAAGAAATTTGACATCAATCTCGTTGACATGACGATGCGGCACGAGCGCTTCCTCTACACCATAGAACACATCAACGGGAAGATTCTTTCAAACGACAGGGCCGTCCGATTTGAGCAGCTCACGGGAAGTAACGGGGACGGAAGAGTTCTCTGCAACGGAACCTGGAATCCGCGAGACGGTTTGAACGTAAGATACACCTGCACCGACATCCTGCTGGACGAACATCTCAGAAAAGCACTTCGCATGGAATTGAGAGAAGTCTGGGACGGATTCCGACCAAGTGGAACCATCAAGATGACGACCGTCGACATGAAGCTTCCAATCGGTGCTCCCGAATGCAACGTCGTCGTCAATGCAACACTGCATGGCGAAAACGCAGGTGTCCGAGCCAGTGATTTGACCATTTATCCGACCTGGTTTCCCTACGAACTGAAAAATCTTGCAGGTACGCTGGTTGTTGGCGACGGCAAAGTACATCTTCGCGACTTTCGCGGAATGCATGGCCACACAAAAGTCTTTTGCAACGGAGACGGATCGTATTCGACTTCCGGCTGGGACATGACACTGTCAGACCTGTTGGCACTTTCGCTTCGTTCTGATGAGCAGCTAATGAGAGCGCTACCTGAATCGCTGGCCCAGTCGATTCAGTACATGAAATTCAATGGACTGCTAAACGTACGAGGCACCATGACGCTGGCCGGTCAGTATCGAAAACCGAAAGTTCAATTCGCGAACCAAATCCCAACTCAGCCAGTTCGACAGCAATATGCATCGCATATCCAGCAAGCCTCTGCGACCCAACGAATCGACCCGGGATTCGAGACGCCGAACGTGTCCATGGGATGGGACTTGCGATTCGACATGAACCAGGCAGAAATGTTTCTGGGGATTCCTGTCGAGAACGTGTTCGGGATGTTCACTCTGTTCGGACGATACGATGGTGAAAATGTTGAATGTCGCGGCCAGGTCGGTTTGGATTCGCTCACCATTTACGATGCTCAAATCACAAAAGTCCGCGGTCCGATTTGGTTCGACAACTTCCAGGCACTTGCTGGCGGAATGATTAACCAACTTTCTCCGGGACGAACCACGACACCATCGATCGAAGGTGAAATGTATGGTGGAGTCGTCAGACTCGATGCCGCGATCAGCTCTGACAAGGAAGGTCGATTTATCATTCAAACGTCACTCGCTGATGGTGACCTGCAACAGCTTTCGAATGAGTTCTCTCCGCAGAATGAACACGTCGAAGGACGAACCTTCGCCGCCCTGAAAATGGAAGGCAACGCGTCGGGCAGTCACACCTGCCGGGGCACTGGAGAGATCTATTTGCGTGACGCGAAAATAAAGAAACTTCCACGGGTAGCACGTGTCCTGAAACTCATTCAGGTCAAACGCGTCGATGACGTGGCGTTTGACAGCGGAGACATTTTCTTCTCCGTCAACGGTGAGGACATTGACATATCCCGCATGGAATTTAACGGCGACGCCATTTCGTTGATTGGAAATGGAAGACTCAACCTCGACCAGGATCTGGACCTGAACTTTTATTCCGTCGTCGGACGCAATCGAATCAACATTCCGCTCATCAGTGACCTTTATCGCCGCAGCAGTCAAAAACTCATGTGGATCAAAGTAGACGGCAATGTTCAGGATCCGAACATCAGCCACGAGATCTTGCCGGAACTCAACGATTCAATCCGTCAACTGTTCCAACCACTGGAAGTTCGCTAACGTGAAACCACTGACAGAGAAAGGGGTCAAAAAACCGCTCCTTCCTTTGAGACAACTAACTCACTAAAATTGTGCTTTACCCGAATTCGATACAGACAACTGAAATCATGAAGTTCACCAAAATGCACGGCGCCGGAAACGACTACGTGTATGTCGACTGCTTTAACCACGACACACCGCCGGACCCCGCTGCCGTTTCGATCGCCATTTCCGATCGCCACAAGGGGATCGGCGCTGATGGTCTGATATTGATCCGCCCATCCGAAGTTGCAGACGCCCGGATGCAGATGTTCAACGCCGACGGTTCGGAAGCTGAAATGTGCGGCAATGGAATTCGCTGCGTTGCGAAGTACATTTACGACCACGATATCTGCCGCAAAGATTCGGTCAAAATTGAAACTGGCGCCGGCACGCTGTCCATCGACCTGGTCGCCAACGACGGCAAAGTCGAACAGGCCAAAGTCGACATGGGCAAACCGATTCTTGTCCCTGAACAAATTCCAACAACGCTACGTGGTACTGACGATTCCGCGCCAGTCGTCAATGCAACGTTGGAATTCGAAGGACAAACATTCGAAGCAACGTGCGTCTCGATGGGCAATCCTCACTGTGTGATTTTTGTCGATGAAGCCACTGACGCCCTGGTTCACGGCATTGGTCCTCAAATTGAATCCGACCCCCGGTTTCCAGCTCGGGTCAATGTTGAGTTTGTCGAAATCGTATCTCCGACCGAAGTCAAACAACGGACCTGGGAACGTGGCAGTGGTGAAACGATGGCTTGCGGAACCGGAGCCAGCGCGGTTTGCGTGGCAGGCGTTCTGTCAGGAAGAACCGAAAGAAAGATCACCAACCATCTGCTTGGCGGAACGTTGATCCTCGAATGGGACGAAGCATCGGACCACGTATTCAAAACAGGACCTGCAGTCGAAGTATTTTCTGGCTGTTGGCAGGAAACATAGAAAGGAAAACGTGGAAAAGGATTTCGACGTACCACTAAAGTTGCGAATGATGGGGCGGGCCACTGCTCTGATTCTTCCGCGCGCGATCGAGTTGTTGGACACAAAGATTGTTCACTACGATCGCAGTGTCGATCCTGCGCGGCCGGAGTATAACGAGCACGTCGTGTTCTCGTTTTGGCATGAGTTCATCGGCGTCATTCTTCCTCGCTGGGGCCACACACCACTGAGCGTTCTGGCTTCACAGCATCGTGACGGCGAATGGGTTAGCCAGACGGCGTTGTCACTGGGGCTGCGGATTGTCCGCGGCAGCTCAACACGTGGCGGCGCTTCCGCGATTCGTCAGCTTAAAAAACATTGCCAGGAAACGAGCCTTGCCATCACGCCCGATGGCCCACGTGGTCCACGTCGCAAAATGGCGATCGGTCCGATTTTTATGGCTTCACGCTTGGGCATGCCGTTTGTGCCACTGGGTATCGGAGTCAACGATGCCTGGAGATTGAAGACCTGGGACTCCTTCGCGATCCCAAAACCGTTTTCCCGGGTCCGACTTATTTTCGGACCAAAGATCGATGTGCCTCGAAAAGCCAAACGTGACGAGCTTGAATCGATTCGGCAATCGGTAGAAAACCTGATGAACGACCTGAGCGACGAAGCTCAAGCGTGGGCTTGCTCAGACCGCAACATGGTCGGTGAGCAGTCTTTTATTCGAGTCCGAAGAAAGAAAGTGATCTTCGATTCAAAGCCTGTTCGAAAAGTCATTCGGCCAGAGTTAAAGATCATTCCCGCCGATGAAGTGGCGTAGGTTTGAGAGGCGACACCGCCTGCCAGTCTGTACCACCCAGCGTCAAGGTAACTTCAACGCCTTTCTGGATCGCTCGCCGGTGACTGGATGTGACTGGCTGTACTCAAACAAACGAGCTCGCTGCAACAGATCATTCTGCCCCAGCCATTTCCAGGCGGCGCCTTTTTGAAATCGAGCCTGTGGGTAGATGGGCACGCCGAGTTCATCGAGCGACCATTGATCCATCGCGAACCGAACGCTGCCGAACTGTTCATTGGACACAATCAGATGTCGGTGCAGCGATTCATCGAGCCTGCTTTGCGACGATTCCGCAATGAACAAGTCTACCCGGGAGTTGCTTGGAGAATACAAACCCCACGCCAACCAGTGATCCCAAAGTTGCACAGGCCGTAACATCGGCCCCGCCAGGATCACGATTGCAAAAGCCACAGCCAATCGACCAGCGATCGATGATTTTTCATTGGCAGATTCTGATGGCTGTTGCGGTAACAAAAACAGCCAAACGACCAGCAGGACCGACACACCGTTCCAGATAACCACTGGCCAACGGTGCCCCAATCCCAGCGGACTCAAAATCAGAACCAGAGCCAAATGCAGTCCGATCGCGCCCCAGGCCGCAACGTATTGCGTTCGGCGAAACAACAAGCCGACGGCGATCAACAACTCACCAATTGGGAAAAGCAAAACCAGCTTTGACTTTGTTGAAACGGAAATTGACTCAGACTGGCCACTCCAGGATAAAACAACTTCCAAAAACTCCTGGCCCAGTGAATGAATAAACTGATAGTCAAACTTTCCAATCGCTGAATACAGATAGATCGAGATCACTACTCTGGCGATCCATTTCCTTGCTTCGCCGATCGGCAACAGAGCCAGCAGAACAGTGAAAATAAACATCTGCCAGGCCCAAGGCTGAAGGCAATGTTGGTTGCAACAAAAAATAATCGCCAGCGACACCGCAGCGCCACCTGCACACAACCGATCCTTCAATAACCCGGCAAACAGCGCAATCAAAGATGCGACCAGCAGCACCATCGCGACATAATGTACTGCCATAAAAGCGGAATCGCTCACCCAATCCGCCAAGGGAACCCTTGGAAAATTCGTGAATCCTGGCAACCACAACTTCCACGTAAACACCAACAGGACCACAAAAAATGCCGCCCAAACTTTTGCGTAAATTGATTTCGTTTCTTTGATCGTCTGGTTCATTCAAAAGTGACTGTTGGCTTTCGTGGACATTCTTTTTGTCTGAAAATACTCGTTTAACGTCAACACCGTTCAACGAGCTTGAAAGGTGGCATAGGCTTCCAGCCTGTGAACATACTGCAGCCCGAAGAAACGTAAAACAACTTCGATAAAATTTGACAGGCTGGAAGCCTATCCCACCTGCATTGAACAGTGTTGCGTTTAACGTCAACACCGTTCAATTAGTATCGAGGTGGCATTGCTTTCATTCAATGCTAACGAATCGCATGCTGCCGAAGCTGTGACAGAGCTTTTTCGAATTCTACGCCTACCGCAGCTTCGACTTCGACATCACTTTCGGTGACAGGATGTTTGAAAGTGAGTCGCTTTGCCACTAAAAGAAGACGATGGACTTCGAACTGTTCCCGAAACAGTCGATTGTGACGTCGGTCCCCGTAAGTCGTGTCGCCAACAATCGGATGAGCCATATGGTTGAAGTGCCGCCGCAACTGATGCTTTCGACCTGTGAGCGGTTTTGCTTCGATCAGTGAATAACGACTCTCCGGATACTTACCCGCAGAAAACGGGACGGTCCATGTATCCAGCGTGCTGAATTCAGTGATCGCATCCTGAGCGGGCTTGTCCTTGCGGGCGTTCTGATCGGTGGCAGCATCCTGCTTTTCAACCAGCGGCTCGTCCCATCGATTTGAATCAGGAGTCTTGCCACGAACAATCGCGTAGTACGATTTGCGGACAATCCGTGACGAAAATTGCTCGCCAAGTTCACGAGCAATTTCTTTGTTCAACGCAAACAGCAGAACGCCTGATGTGGGGCGATCAATCCGGTGAACAGGAAAAACGATTTGACCAATTTGATCCCGCAACATCTGCAAGGCAAACTCGGTCGCATGCACATCGACCCGACTGCGATGAACCAGCAAACCGGCCGGCTTGTTAATCGCGACCAAATGATCATCCTGAAACAGAATCTCGAGAGCAGTCATCCGGTGATCAGTTTTTCGCTGCCGGAATAAAGCTGTCCAAACTGAACTTGATCAGTGCAGCCCATTTTTTGTAGCCCAACTCGTTCAAATGCAGTTTGTCATCAACGAAGTATTCGGTCTTCGGCGTTCCGTCAGCTTTGAGATAATGTTCTGCCGTTGTGATGCACCATGTATTGTCGGTCGACAGCGCGATTTCGCGAAGCGTTGCATTGATCTTTCGGGTTTGCTCCCAAACATCGAAACGTGATTCCGTTGGCGTGACTTCCACGATGAAGATCGGTGCCTCGGGAAGATGAGCTTTCGAAATCCGGATAATTTCGCGAACCGCACACTCGACTTCTTCTGGAGACGAATCGGCGGCCTCACCTTTGACGTCGTTGGCAGAGAACAACAGTAAAGCCCGATACTGATGCGGTTTGAGCATCCGCTCAGCGAACAGGACCATGTCAACATACTTTGCCCCACCATAACCGCGATTGATCGAAGGGTAGGGCACCATGTCAGCGTTCATCGTTTCCCAACGCCGAAAACTGCTGCTACCGAAAAACAGCAACGAATCGGCAGGCCAGGCACCCTCGGCGACGTTTCGCTCTTCGAGCAGCTTGATCTTCTGCTCCCATTTCTCCCGACCACGCTCGCCATACTTTTCAAGCACCGTTTCCAGTGTCGCCAGGGGAACTTCCTGGGGGGAATTCTCCTGAGCCACGACGTATGGGGAGACGACAAAAACAAACGCCAGAGCCATGACCAGGCGACCACTCACTCTGACGCGACTGACTCCAAAGTGACTTCGAATCATGAAGTCAATCCTTGCAAGTGCTTCATGCTCTGGCCAATGCTGGCGATTGGGCCCGGAGACTGATCCTGTTCAACATGACATTGCTCGACGCCAAGCTTCTCTGCAAGCTGCAAAACTTTGGCCATATCGATCGACCCATCGCCAAGTTCTTCGAAGGCTTCGTGAGGCACAGCGCCTTCATCGTAATTTACAGGTGTGTCTGCCTTGAGATCCTTCAAGTGTATCTGCGACATGCGTCCTTTGAGTTTCTCCATCGTTTCAAACGGATCCCAACCACCGATCTTGGCCCAGAAAACATCCAGTTCAAATTTACATTTTTCGTTATCGAGTTCGTCCATCAAAACATCGAAACCGGTTGTCTCGCCATCAATGGCTTCGAATTCAAACGAGTGATTGTGGTAACACAATTTGATACCGGCATCGTTACACATCTGACCAAACCCGTTTGCTTTGGCGGCAATCGTTTTGACCAGGTCAACGGTTTCACGATGCCCCTTTGCGACGTAGCCAAACACCAAATGTTGCAGGCCAAATTTTTTCGCATCCGCGATGATTGACTTGAGTGACGGATGCTCTCCTTCGAGTCCAAGCACGCTGTTCCATTCAACAAACGCAGACGTCACATTCAGATCCAGCTTTTTGGCTTCGTCGACAATGTCTTTGGAACCGGTGACGCGCATCAGTTCAACTTGCTTGTAGCCAGCTTCTTTCACAGCCTTAAGCGTCGCCGACTGGTCCTCTTCCATTTGATTGCGAACCGTCCAGAGTTGCAGGCCAATCGTATCGAGATATTTCGATTTCTCCGCTTTGTTACGCATCGCCATGAGTGGTTTGGAAAGTGTCAGGGAAAGGCCCGCCGTGGCAGCAGTGCCTGCGATAAATGTTCTACGTTTCATGATCGATCGTCCGGTAGAGGAAAGTACAGTTGATTCAATTATATCAGCGGACTCTAGCTGTGCTTGAATTGTAATCGTGGGTGCGGCGTCTCGCGCGTCTCGCCGCAGTTCTTTCTATACAATACTGCAGCGAAACGCAGCCACAACCCTCGCGGCACCTAGCCATTTTTCACACCCGCCTTGGCCACCACCTCTTCTGGCGATAGCAGCTTTCCCGACGGCGACATGAAGATTAACTGTGAAGCCGACGGATCTTTTACATTAGCCTCAAACTTCCCCAACAACCCGTCGAGATCGACCATGCAACCGCTGGCAGTCCGTATACGCGTTACCATCTGAATCAATTCTTCTTCAGTCATTTCATTTTCGTTGAAAAAGGTGCTTGTCGAAATGTGTTAATCGGCTAATCTCTGAGCAGGGATTTGATGCCGCTTGCAGCCTTTATCTGCTAAAGAGCACTTCGACGCCAGCCATGCAACTGTTTGCAGCTGTGCTTCGTTGATCTTGCCGAACGCTATCGGCGTTAACTCCTGCGTCTAAATATGGAGTTATGGAATGTCTATTGTGTCACCAAGTCAGCCAAAAACAACAATTCAACCCGGGGTTTCCACAACCGCCGTGCACGCCGGAGAAGCCCGCCAGAAAGCGCTCAACTCGATCACCGATCCGATCGTGATGGCATCCACGTTCACCTTTGAGAACACTCAGTCGATTATCGACTACGTTGAGCAAAATCAGGAGCGCGGGGAGTATGGTCGCTATGGAGTTCCCGGCGAACATGTGGTCGAAAAGAAACTGGCAGCCCTGGAAGGCGCCGAAGAAGGCGTCCTGTTCAGCACCGGCATGGCCGCGTTTGTCGGATTGTTGAACGCGAAGCTTTCCAGCGGCGACGAAATCGTGCTTTTCGACGAGTGTTACCATCGTTCGCGTGACTACTGTCGCACATACCTTTCACGTTTCGGTGTCGCGACTCGGGAAGTCAAGACCGGCGACTATGACGCGATGGAAGCCGCCATCAACGAGAACACAAAATTGCTGGTCAGTGAATCGCCAACAAATCCGCACTTGAGCATTGTCGATCTGGAGCGCTTTGCCGCGATTGGAAAAGCTCACAATATCGAAACGATCATCGACGCGACGTTGGCAACACCGTACAACCTGCAGCCAATTTCCTACGGCGTTGATTACGTGATGCACAGCGCCACAAAGTACCTTGGCGGCCACAACGATTTACTTGCAGGGGTGGTGCTGGGATCGAAAGAGCAGCTTGTCGATGTCCGTAATCTTCGCGGAATCATGGGTGCGATCAATTCGCCTCACAATTGTTTCCTGCTTGAACGCGGCTTGAAGACGTTTGAACTGCGCATGCAGCGTCACAACGAAAACGGATTGCAGGTTGCCAGGTTCCTCGAAAATCATCCTCGCGTCGAACGCGTTTTCTACCCGGGGCTGGAATCACATCCCTACTACGAAACAGCCCGCTCAACGATGCGTGGGTTTGGTGGTTTGGTCACTTTCGAAGTCAAAGATGCCGACTGGAAGGAGACTTCCCGGATCGTTGACGCCGCAAAGCTGTGCCGTATCGCGCCAAGCCTCGGCGGCGTTGAGTCGTTGATCGAACAGCCGCTTGTAATGAGCTATTGGGAACGCACGCCCGAGCAACGCAAAGAGTTCGGCATCACTGATAACATGATCCGCCTGGCATTGGGCATTGAGAACACCGAAGACATTATCGCTGAC